>PMBA01000047.1:1072-7116 GCA_003152795.1 Acidobacteriaceae bacterium
CATCGCACCAAGGCTGCAGAACCAAAATGCTTTTGCCCACTAATCTTGCATCGGTCACGAGTGTTTACCATCGCACCCTTGCCGCGCACCAAAATCCTTTTGCCCGCGTTCTAGCGTTGGAAAACAAGTGATCCAGTTACGACCTACCTGACCGCTACGAACCACGCTGGCGCGTAATCAGGCGGCCTTCGGAGAAGTAATGTGGCAGGGTGCAAAACTTGAATGGCTAGACAACCCGCCTCGCGAGCGTGGGCGTCAATGCCTGCTGAGCCTGCTGGATCCCATTCAGAATGATTGGTCGGAGTGGAGTACAGCAATCCGCCCCGTCGCTCTCCTTTAACTGGCGGTTTTCGCCGCGGCCAGCGTGGAAGTCGCGGCCGTCTTCTTTGCGACGGCCTTCTTGACGGCGGCCTCCTTCGGCGCGGCCTGTTGCGTCTTCGCAGCCTTGGCCCTCTTCAGCGCCCAACGCTTCTTCGTGGCGGCGACGATCGCCTTCCTGCCAGCCTCCGACAGCCTCCGTTTTGGCTTGGGCGTTACCTCTGGGGTGGAGGGTTGAGACGCCGCCTTGGACTCCGCCCATCGCTTTCGCTGGGCCTCGGCAATCCGAGCACGGCCAGCCGCACTCACCTTCCGCCGTTTGTGTTTTGTCGGTTCCGGCTTGACTGTGGATTCAGCGGAGTCACCGGACAGTATCGCCCGGAGCTCGGCAATGTTGGCGTCGATGTGGCGTTTCTGTTCCTCGAAACCGAGAATGGCGGCGCTAATGATTTCGGGAGTGAGTTTTGTCGGCATGTCTTCGCTTTCAGTGATCTACGATTTCCATTCCACAATACCCCTTCTTGCTGTGGTTCCGCCAGTCTACTAATCATCATGGGCGGATGGGGGCAATGCCGACACCGTCAGACTACGCCCGCTGCCCCTTCGGCACTTGCGAAGAATGACCGGGTGTGCTCGGGAAAAGTGACGCACCAAAACGGGCAGAACAGGGCGCCCCTCGTACTGACACCTAGAGCGATCCGCGACCAAAATGGTTTTGCCCGCTGACATCCTGCGCGCCCACGGGGTGTGCGTTTTCGCACCGCTGCCGGGCAACCAAAATATTCTTGACCACTGCGGCGCTCCCCGGTCGCGAGAGTGTACTATCGCAACCTCCCCGCGTAACCAAAGTGCTTTTGCCCATGTTCTAGCGCGCTCCTCATGCCCTGATCTGGAGGTTCTGAAATTGGGGAATCACGCGGAACGGCTCTATGTTTCGGGGCATCCCTTCGGCAAGCATCGTGATCCGATTCTGGTCCATGTTGCCGAGGAATCGCCCGGCCTCTGCTATATGGAAAATAAGGCGCGGATCGATGCCCATAAGCCGGGCGCAGGTCGCATCGGCCGCTACCGGATCGTTCGCGAGAACAATTCGGCCAAGGCGGCGCAGTTCTCCCTGCAAGGGGCCGTTCCCCTCCATCGCCTCGATCCCGTCGGCGATCACGAAGTCGACCGGGATGGTCGCACAGACATCGAGGATGCTCTCGTGAATTCCGTGCCAATGGAGAATGTTCTTCGGCCAGCCGTATTTCATCCCAGGCACGATGCCGAACATGTTCTTCAGACTCAACGTGACGCCGGCCCAGTGGTGGGTCTTGATTTTGGGCATCGACACGATAAGATCAGCTCCGAGAACTGTTTTCGGCAGCCAGAGACGACCGAGACCGCTGTAGTCGGCTTTCGTCCCAGCCCTGACCAACTCNNATGGCCCGGGCCCTCTCCAACGACAACCCGACTGGCGCCGAGCCGAAGAAAGCATGTAGCGGCGGCTCCTATCAGTTTTGGATTCGTGTTCACGGGCGCACCGGGCAAGTGCTCCACCAGATTCGGCTTCAGAAGAACATTCCGGCCGCGGACATTCAGCCCGAAGTCCCTCAACGCCGCGAGAAGCAGCGTCTCCAGAGCATCGGAGTAACCCTCTACGCTCAGGATTGCAACACGGGACCGGGCCTTTCGGACATCAGGACCATGCCGCCGAATCGCCGACCACGTCGCCGCGGCCCCTGCTAAGCCTGCTGCGGTTGTTGCGAACTGGCGTCGGTTCGAATTCATCGGATCAGCGCAAATGGGTGAATCGTCTCTCCGCACTGCAGCGCCAATGCTGCGATTGCGAGAGTGCTGGTGTTTTGAATTCGGGACACTTCAGCCGCTTGGNNGCTCGTAGATTTGCTGTCTGTCCTCTCAACCACTCGACGCTCCGCATAATCAAGGGGCTCCGAGGCTCATCCTGCAGGGCCATTAGAGCAGCCGCTGTAGCTTCGATATGCGGTTTCAACGCACTTCCGTAAACGACGCAATTCCCGGCGTTCCAGCCGCCTCCCACGCACGCGCGATCAAGCAGCATCGCGATTCCCGTCCTGATTCTTCGATCCGCCTCCTCGGATGGGTTGCAGGCGGAGAACTGCTTCAAGGCGATGACGGCGAACGCCGTCGGAATTACCCAACTATTCGCGCCGGGCATCCAGGGCCAGCCATATTTGTCGGGGTCGATACCTGCTAGAGTGTCTGCCGTCTTGAATTTCCAGCGCCACAGCCAGTGTGCCTCGCGACCCTTCGTGTCGAGCAGCCATGCNNCCGTCCCCGCGCTGTACGCTCAACAGGAACCGCACTGAATGAGCGGGCACTTCGGGAAACTCAGCCGCCGAGGCAAGGATCGCAAGGGTGGTAGCTTCGACGCTCGGCTGGCGGGAATCGCCGAAGCTCCAGCCTCCCTGCGGCAGTTCACGGCGCCTCAGTTCCTGGACCAATTCGCGCCCGTCCATAGCTGATTGTTCACCGCGTAGCCCGGGACGTCAAACACCCGCAGCAGGAGCGTCACACGAAGCGCGAGGCTTCCGCGTGCTGCCGGCCGAAGCCCGCTGTTGGCTTGTTTGACAGCTTTTCGTATCCAGCGTAAAGAAAGACATGCGCACTAATACGAAGTCCTCCCCCGGGTTTCGGCGCGATGAACTACAGCCGAAAGGATGAAAGGTAAAACCGTGCCTGAAGACACCTCCGCGTTAATGACAGTAGACGAGGCGGCCGCCTACCTGCGACTGGCGCCGTGGACATTGCGACACTGGGTCTGCCAAAAGAGAATTCCGTACGTTCGCCTCGGTCGAAGCGTTCGCTTTCGCCGCAAGGACATGGAGCGCTTTGTGACCCAAAACCTCCACGGGAAACTCGACGAACGCGGTGGCGCTGGCCGAGAGGAAAGCCGGCTGGGAACCGCCGCGAACTGACGCAATCCTGAATTTTCATCACGCGAGGGCCAACGTTCGTATGCCGCGCAATCAGAAGAAGAACTATTCCGCCGGGCCAATCTGGGACGAGGAAGTGAAGAGGTGGCTCGCCGAGATTGTATACCCAGACGACTCCCGTGGGCGGCGACGTTTTCGGCGTCAGCGTGACGCTCAGATCTGGTGGGCTGCCCAGCGCAAAGCGATTGAGGACGGATCGTGGGAGGTAGCCACCAAGCCGAATCGAGTTTCGTTGGGCGATGCCGTCGCGCAATACCGGGAACACTCTAAAGCACACCATCGATCGTTCTCCACCTACGTCGATAACGGTCTGACAGTGCTCGAAAAGGCGATCGGCATAGCGACTCCACTCAATGACGTCACGACGGCGAACATCGAGCAGATGAAATTGCAGCGCCTCGACAACGACAAGGTTTCCAAATCGACCGTAGACAAGAACGTAGCCGTTGCGAAATCGTTCTTCAACTGGTGCATCCATCAGGGCTTGACCGGTGCGAACCCCGTCAAAAAGGTCAAGCTCTTTCACGAGGACAACGAACGGGTTCGATTCCTCGATCCCGAGACGGAGTATCCGATGCTCCTGGCAGAGGCCCGCCAGGGGCCATGGTATCTGGAGCCGATCATCGTGCTGGACGTGAATACAGGCCTTCGGCGGCGAAACATGCTCGACCTCCGGTGGGACCAGGTCGATTTCAAGCGCCGAATCATCCGCATCGAAAGCCGCACCAAGAATGGGCGCCCTCACAACCTGCCGCTAAACGATACGGCCTTCCAGAAGCTGCAGGAAGTTCATCAGAAGACCGGCGCCTATCAACACGTTTTTGTCCACCTGGACGGAAAGTTCGAAGGCCAACCGATTACAGACATCAAGAACGCGTTTAATGGAGCGGTCGTCCGCGCAAAGATTCACGACTTTCGGTTCCACGATCTCCGCCACACCTTCTGTTCNNTCGATCAAAATGACGCTCCGGTACGCCCACCTCAGTCCTCGCTACCTCTCAGACGAGGTCAAGGCTCTGGATCCAGTCCAGGGAAACGGGAAGCCTCAAACGACACCTGATGCGAACCAGGTATCCGGTTCCAAGGAAGAGCCGGCCCCGAGCGCGGCCGAAGCCCTCGATCCCGAGACCGGAGAGGAAGCGCCAAGGACCCCGCCGCCGCCGTCCCGGCTGGGCCGCTCACCGCGCAGTCAACAGGCGGTCAAAGCCGGCAAACCGGGGCAGCCGATGCACGGAATAGGCAAGAAATAGGCAAAGTGGGAAAACGGCTTCGAGGGGATGACGCTAAGTTGTTGAAAAATTGGCTCCCCAAGAGGAACCTCTCTACGTAATGGATTTGGAGAATCGGGTTTCGAGGCAACGCCAGCCGGTACCAACCGCGTTGCGTTGATGCCAAGCAGACAACCTGTGGGTTTTAGTTTTCAAAGACCGGACAGCGACTCTCGGCATGCTGGAATTCCACCGCAAGGAGAACGAAGAACGAGGAGTGAGCCCAAGCTCACTGGATAGAAACCTCGGAAACCATGTATAATGTCCGTAGGTTCTATCCAATGCCGATTGCTGACGCTGGTCTCGTCAAGGCACGCCATGTGTTCACCAAACACAAAGGCATGCTCCGCACCAGCGACGCCATTCGTCTGGGCGTTCACCCTCGGACGCTATACACTCTTCGCGACCGCGGTGAGCTCGAACAAGTGGGCCGTGGCNNCGGATACCACGCGCCGTCATCTGCCTGATCTCGGCGCTTGCACATCACGGCCTCACGACCCAGGTCCCGCATGCGGTGGATGTGGCGCTGCCCAGCCACGCGCAAATCCCCAAGCTCGATGGCATTCCGCTACGCGTATTCTGGTACTCCGATCCGTCCTTCAGCTCCGGCATCGACGTCATCTCGATCGACCAGGTTCCCGTGAGAGTGTATTCGCCGGAGAAGACGATCGCGGACTGCTTCAAGTACCGAAACAAGATCGGGCTCGACGTCGCCATCGAAGCCCTGCGAGCTTACCGTGAACGGACGCGGAAGCCGGACTACCAGGCTCTATCCAGGTTTGCGAAGGTCGACCGCGTGGAAAAGGTGATGCGTCCGTACCTGGAGGCGGTGCTATGAGTGGCCGCGATCTGGGCGCCTCCGTCCGCCAACGTCTGCTGAACCAAGCCCGCTCGCAGGGCCGGCCCTTCCAGGAACTGCTGCAGTACTTCGCCATGGANNTATCGCCTGGCGAAGTCACCATTCGCGGATCGGTTCATTCTGAAGGGAGCCCTCCTGCTGACGGCTTGGAGGGCGCCTGTCGCCCGGCCAACGATGGACATCGATCTGGCCGGAAAGACGAACAACGAGTTGGAGCACATTCGGTCGCTGGTCGGCGAGGTTTGCGAATTCGCCACTGAACCTGACGGCATTGAGTTTGCGGCCGGCTCGATCGAAGTTCAGCGCATCAAGGAAGACGCGGAGTACGAGGGTGTGCGGGTCCGATTCAACGCGACGCTCGCGAAGGCGAGAATCCCGATGCAGATCGACATCGGTTTTGGAGACGTGATCGTCCCGCGACCAATCGAGATCGAGTACCCGGCGATGCTGGAATTCCCGCCGCCAGTGCTCATGGCCTATCCAAAGGAAACCGTGGTGGCCGAGAAGCTCGAGGCCCTCACCATGCTCGGGCTCCTCAACAGCCGCATCAAGGACTACTACGACATCGCCCTGCTGGCGCGACTGTACCCGTTTGACGGTGATATTCTAACCGAGGCCATTCGGTCGACCTTTCGACATCGT
>PMBA01000117.1:0-6321 GCA_003152795.1 Acidobacteriaceae bacterium
ACGGGCCAATACGACGGCAACTTTAACGTTTATGTGATGCCGTCCGAAGGCGGTCAACCGAAGCAGTTGACCTTCTACCAGGGATCGGCGCAGCCGCTCACCGACCGCATGGGGATACTCAATCAAGTGATCGGGTGGACGCCCGATGGAAAGAGCATCGTCTTCCTTTCGCGTCGCGACGCTTCGAACGGCTGGACCAAGCGGCCATACACGGTGAGCGTCGACGGCGGCCTGGCGCAGCCCATGCCCATGGATGAAGGTGGCCTGCTGTCGTTCTCGGCCGACGGCGCCAAGGTCGCGTACAACCGGATTTTCCGGAACTTCCGGCAGTGGAAACGCTACACCGGCGGCCTGGCGCAGGACATCACCATTTACGACCTCAAGAACAATGTTGTCGATCAGGTGATCCCCCACACGGATTACACCGACACGTTTCCGATGTGGAGCGGGAACACGATTTATTTCACATCCGATCGCGGGTCCGCACACCGGCTCAATCTCTACAGCTACGACCATGGCAGCAAACAGGTTGAGCAGCTCACCAAGTTCGACGAATTCGATGTCATGTGGCCGAGTCTCGGTCCCGATGCGATTATTTTTGAAAATGCCGGGTACCTGTACACCTTCGACCTGCAGACCCGGCAGCCGAAAAAACTGACCATCTATGTGAGCGGCGAGCGCGACCAGGCCATGAAGCACTGGGAGAGCGCGAGCCGGGAAATCACGGACTTCGACATCGCACCCGATGGCAAGCGAGCGGTGTTGGCGGCGCGGGGAGAGGTCTTCACCATTCCAGCGAAGGATGGAAGCATTCGGAATCTGACACATTCTTCCGGCGTACGCGAGCAAAAGGTGTCGTGGTCGCCGAATGGGCAATGGATCGCCTACGTNNGCGTGGTCTCCAGACAGCTCAAAAATCGCGTGGGCCGACAAGGACCTGAAGCTGTGGTATGTGGACATCAAGGAAAAAAAGCCGGTCACAGTGGACCGTGGCAGGTACGGAGAGATTCAGAATTACAGCTGGTCTCCGGATAGCAACTGGCTGGCTTACGACAAGAATTTAGACACCGGTTATCCGGTTGTGTATTTATACGGCTTAGCTGATCACAAGATCACAGCCGTGACTTCGACCCTCAATAAGAGTTACGCGGCCGTATTCGATCCCGACAAGCGGTACTTATACTTCCTCTCCGACCGCGACTACAACGAGGTGGTGGGCAACGTCGATTTCGAGTTTGCGAACCCGAAAACGACGCGGGTGTATGTGGTCACCTTGACGGCGGACGAGCCTTCGCCCTTTCCCGCCTTGAGCGACGAAGTGAAGGTAAAGAGCGAAGAGCCGGCGGCTGGACCGGGGCCGGAGCCAGGAAATAAGTCTGGCGGCAATGCGAACGACAAGAAGAACGCGAAACAGACGCCGAACAAGAAGGAAGAAAAACCCGCAACCGAAGAGAAGGCGGCGCAAACCGAGACTAAGGAGCCTCCGAGAGTTTTCAAAATCGATCTCGACGGCATTCAGAACCGCATCGTAGCGCTGGCGGTGCCCCCGGCGGTGATTCACAGCTTAGACGCTTCCAAAGACGCGATCTACTACTCGACGTCGCCCGTCCAAGGGCTGTCGGGACCGCTGGCCGGAGAAAATCCGGCGATTCACGCCTACGATTTGAAGGAACGGAAAGACAAAGTTCTGCTGGATGGGGCGGATCGCTTCGCGCTGTCCCACGACGGCTCGAAGCTGCTGTATCGGGCCGATGGCGACGGCCCGGTAGGGATCATCGATGCCAAACCGCCGGACGCGCCCCACAAGGTTGGAGATGGCGCGCTCAAACTGGACGGCATGAGAGTCGAGGTTGATCCTCCCCAGGAATGGAAAGAAATGTTCAACGAGGTCTGGCGGCAGGAGCGCGATTATTTTTTTGAAGCCTCGATGAATGGAGTGGATTGGCAGAAGACCAAAGATCAATATGCTCAATTGCTTCCGTACGTGGCCGATCGCTATTCCCTGACTTACATTCTGGGCGAAATGATCGGGGAGTTATCGAATTCGCATACTTATGTGGGCGGCGGCGATTTTCCGGATCTGCACGCGGTGAATGTTGGATTGCTGGGCGCCGACTATGAGGCCGACGCGGCCAGTGGCATGTACCGCATCAAGAAAATCTTGTCCGGTGAGAACTGGGACGCGCACACTCGCTCTCCATTGACCGAACCGGGCGTCAATATCAAAGAAGGAGATTACCTGGTGGCGATCAACGGGCGTGCGCTGCGCACTCCGCAGACGCCCGACGAGTTGCTGGTGAACACGGCCAATGAGGTGGTCACGCTTACCGTCAACTCGAAACCCGCCGTGGACGGCGCCCGCAAGGTGGTAGTGAAGCCGATTGGCGACGAGTACAACTTGCGCGAGTTGAACATGATCGAGAGCAACCGCAAGAAGGTGGACGCGGCCAGCGGCGGCCGCATCGGCTATGTCTACCTCCCCAACATGGGCGACGAAGGGCTGAACCAGTTCGTCAAGCAGTACTTCCCGCAGATTCGCAAGGAAGGAATCATCTTCGATGTGCGCTACAACGGCGGCGGATTCGTGGACCAGCTTGTTTTTTCGCGTTTGCGACGTGTGCTGGCGGCAATGAACCCCGCTCGCAACTGGGAGCCCGCCACCACTCCGCAAAACGTCTTTTACGGATACATGGCGTGTGTCACGAATCACTACGCCGCATCCGATGGAGACTTTTTCAGTTACTTCTTCAAGCAGTACAAACTGGGGCCGCTCATCGGCGAGCGGACTTGGGGCGGAGTGCGGGGCATTCGCGGGTATATCCCGTTGATGGATGGCGGTTACATCACGCGTCCGGAGTTCTCCATGTATTCGCTTGACAGCAAGTGGCTGATCGAGAATCGCGGCGTGCAACCCGACGTGGTGGTGGACAATCCACCGGACCTGGTGCTGAAGGGACAAGACCCGCAACTGGAGAAAGCGGTTGAAATGCTGATGGAGCAGATCAAGGCCAATCCAAAAAAACTGCCACCACCGCCGCCTGATTTGCCGACTTACCCGGAGGGGCCAGGGCTGTAGAGCGGGTTGGAAGCGTGTCACGCCCCCGGTGCCGTCCCTGACGTGCCGGGCTTTCCTGTGTTTCCGCTTCGCGTCGCGGCTTTCGTGGGGCGGGACGGGGGTAGGGTTAGCAGACGATTCCGGCTTGCCAACCGGACGGTCGGTCGGATACTATAACTTTGACTTTTTGGTGCAATCCTGAGGAATGGACGGAGTCTTCGGCGAGTTAATTCCAGGATTCACAGATTAACTATGCCTGTCCGTTCCGGTGCGGGGGGAAAGGTTGAGCTGATAGACTGGAAATCGTAATTGCTCCCGAATCCCACCCGCCAGAAACGCTGGTCCGGTGGGTTTTTGTTTTTTTGGGAGTCGACAGGGCGGCCCCTGAAGGGGTATCTGATTTCTTGAATTTGAAGTATGGCTAAAGCGGTACCCTGATACGGAGCGCTGAGACGGAGCGCTGGTGCGGGGAGCGGAGGCGAAGCGAGGTTTTTATGACGGATCAGAAAGCGACACCACCCGCTGGCAAGAATAAGACGATGATGACCGGGGCCGGCATTCTCTGGGAGTGTCTGGAGCGGGAAGGCGTGAGGGTTGTCTTCGGTTATCCCGGGGGCGCGATTCTGCCTGCCTATGACGCGCTGAAGCACAGCAAGATCCATCACGTGCTGGTGCGCCATGAGCAGGGCGCGACCCATATGGCCGACGGCTATGCGCGCGCCAGTGGCGAGGTGGGAGTGGCGGTGGCAACCTCGGGGCCGGGAGCGACCAACATGGTCACTGGCATCGCCACCGCGATGCTCGATTCCATACCGATCGTCTGCATCACCGGACAGGTTGGCAGCAAGCTAATTGGGTCGGATGCGTTTCAGGAGACAGACATCACCGGCGTGACGCTGCCGATCACCAAGCACAACTNNGATATCACCAAAGATGCGCAGCAGGGCACGTGCGAGTTCGACTGGGAAGCAGCCAGGCCACAGTTGCCGGGTTACCGGCCCGACCTGTCGCCCGCTCCGGCGGAGTATGCGCAGGCGCTGGAGTTGATTCACAATTCGAAGCGGCCGGTCATTCTTGCGGGGCACGGCATCATTATTTCCGGAGCCATGCGCGAGGTACGGGATTTTGCCGAGCGCGCGGGGATTCCGGTTGCGCTCACACTGCTCGGACTGGGGGCGTTTCCGGCATCGCATCCGCTCAATCTCGGCATGATGGGAATGCACGGGGAAGCCTGGGTGAATCACATGATCCAGGAAGCGGACCTGTTGCTGGCCTTTGGCATGCGCTTCGACGACCGCGTCACCGGCAACCTGAAGAACTACGCGCCCAATGCGAAAAAGATTCACATCGAGATCGATCCGGCGGAGATTAATAAGAACGTGAAGGTCGATGTTCCGCTGGTAGGCGACTTGAAAGAAGTCTTGCTGGAATTGATGCCGAAGGTCGAATCCATTGATCGTAGTGACTGGCTGGATCATATCGACAAACTGAAGGGGGATTCGGCGGTACGCGACATTCAGAACCTGCCCGACAGCGGACATCTGTACGCGGCCCACGTGATCAACGACTTGTGGCGGCAGACGCGCGACGGCAACACGATTGTGGTCACCGACGTCGGCCAGCACCAGATGTGGGAGGCGCAGTATTACAAGCATGAGCATCCGCGCTCGCTGATTACTTCGGGCGGGCTGGGCACGATGGGATTCGCGCTGCCCGCCGCCATCGGCGCCAAGGTGGCTTGCCCCGAGGCCGAGGTGTGGGTGGTGGTGGGCGATGGCGGATTCCAGATGACGATGTGCGAACTGGCGACGCTGGTGCAGGAGAATCTGAAGATCCATATCGCCATCATCAACAACGGATTTCTTGGCATGGTGCGGCAGTGGCAGGAATTTTTCTACGACCGCAACTACGCGGCCACGCCCTTGCTCAATCCGGATTTCGCGAAGCTGGCGGAGGCTTATGGCATCCGGAGCATGACGGTCTCGGAGCGTTCGCAGGTTGTGCCCGCCGTGCAATCGGCGCGGCAGCACGAGGGACCGATGCTGATCAATTTCAAGGTGGAACAGGAAGACACGGTTTATCCGATGGTGGCGGCCGGGGCGGCGCTGCACGACATGATCCGGCGGCCCAGTCCGATTGTCGAGACGGCGGAGGATGAATAGATTCATTGAGGCATTGAATCATTGAGGCATTGAGACATTGAAAACCGATGATTCAAGACCTCAATGACTCCATACCCAACAAAACCAAACCAATGATTCAATACCTCAATGCTTCAATGGCTCAATGATTCAATAAAACTATGCTGAATACATTCATGGTGTACGTTGAAAATAAGCCAGGCGTGCTTACCCGCGTGGCGTCGCTGTTTCGCCGTCGCGCCTTCAATATCGATTCGCTCACGGTGGGACGGACGGAGAAAGCGGAGGTGTCGCGCATGACGATTACGGTCGATGCTGATCGCGACCAGGCCCGCCGCATCGAGGCGAATCTGTACAAACTGGTAAACGTGCTGCTGGTCGAAAACATCACCAATCAGCCGGCGATCATCCGGGATCTGGCCATGATCCGGGTGGCAGCCACGCATGAAGCGCGGTCCCACGTGCTGGAACTGGCGAACGTATTTCGGGCGCGGGTGGTCGATGTTGCTCCGGAATCATTGACCCTGGAAATCACGGGTGCGGAAGACAAGATCGACGGACTGCTCGAATTGCTGCGTCCGTATGGGGTATTGGAAATGGTGCGCACCGGCATCGTGGCCATGCGGCGCGGCAGCAAGTCAGCCGACGCTGCCTCCACGGCGGAAAGCGCGGCGCAAAGTGCGGCAAGTGACGATGTTTCCTATTCCGTTTAGGGACAGGGGCTAAAGGCCTCGTCTAGTTTGGCTCGGGGTGGCACGGCTGAAGCCGGGGGCTTCCCGGGGTACGGCTCGTGGCGGAGTTCCTTGGCAGGACGGGGCAAGGCTCGTCACCACACGATCCGTCGATTCGTCGATTCATCGATCCATCCAGCTATTCCTCCTTCTCTCCTCCCTCCACCTCTCCATCTGTCGGGACTCTCGAAGGGACGGGGCGCGCTGCTTTGGGCCCTTGGCTGCTCCCATCTCAGAGACGATTGAGCCGCGCGGTGAGAGTTTTCTAATCGAATTGGGGCCTTCCGCTGAGGGGTTGATGGCGGGAACACCGCAAAGTCGAGACGGGCGGCGCTCCGCGCTCAAGCGAAGGCAGGGGGGCGCCGATGAGGAAGGTAATCGCTATGGATGATTC
>PMBA01000117.1:6369-7638 GCA_003152795.1 Acidobacteriaceae bacterium
GAGAGCCTGCTGACCCGGCTGCGGGACCGGCAGCTCACGCTGAATCCGGAGATTACCACGGCGCTGCTGAGCATGGTGGATGCCGTCCGGCAGATGCTGAGCCAGATCGAGACGGCGGGCCAGGAAGGCGAGCGCGACGATTCCGTACTGATTGCCACCCTGATCCGGCTGCAACAGGCGCCAGAAGCGCCATCCGAATCGCCGTCAAAGACCAAGGCAAAGAGAAAGACAAAGACAAAGACGAAGAGCGCGGATGCCCCGGCGCCCGAAAGCGCTCCCGAAGCGGCCGACCTGCCGCCTAACATGGGGGACCTTCTGATGCAGCGGGCGGGCGTCACCGCGGCCGAGGTCCAGCTCGCGGCCAAGCAGCAGAAAGACGGCGACCCGCGGCACATGGGTGAAATTCTGGTGGAACAGGGCGCGGCGGCGCCGGCCGATGTCGTGGATACGCTGCGCGTTCAGCAGTCTCAGCAATCCTCGCGCGGGCAGGCGACGGCCTCGGACAGCACGATCCGGGTGGATGTTGGATTACTGGACAAGGTGATGAATCTGGTGGGGGAACTGGTGCTGGCGCGCAACCAGGTCCTGCAATTCGCCAACCGCATGAAAGACACCAGCTTTCTGGCCGCTTCCCAGCATCTGAACCTGATCACCACCGAACTGCAGGCGGGGGTCATGAAGACCCGCATGCAGCCCATCGGGAACATCTGGAGCCAGTTTCCGCGGACGGTGCGCGACGTGGCGCTCGGTTGCGGGAAAGAAGTGGGCATCGAGATGGAGGGCAAGGAAACCGAACTCGACAAAACCATCATCGAGGCGATCAAGGATCCGCTCACCCATCTGGTGCGGAATTCCGTCGACCATGGCATCGAGCTTCCCGANNCAGGTCAATATCGAAATCAGCGACGATGGCGCCGGCCTGAACGTGGAGCGCCTTCGCAAAAAGGCGGTCGAACGCGCCGTGATCACCGCGGAACAGGCGACCCGCATGACCGACCGGGAAATCTTCAATCTGATTTTCCTGCCGGGATTCTCCACCGCGGAAAAGGTGACCAACGTGTCCGGCCGCGGCGTCGGCATGGATGTGGTGAAGACGAACGTGGAAAAAATTGGCGGCACCGTGGACCTTCAGTCCACGCCGGGCCGGGGCACGACGGTTCGGGTCAAGATTCCTTTGACCCTGGCCATCATTCCCGCACTGGTGGTGACCTGCGGCGGCGACCGCTATGCCATTCCCCAGGTGAGCCTGCTCGAACTGGTGCGACTGGA
>PMBA01000059.1 GCA_003152795.1 Acidobacteriaceae bacterium
TGGTTCAGCACGGATCGATTATAACTGTCGAAAGCAGCGTTAGCACCACCTACGGTCATTTGGTGGTATGGGATTTAACGCCAACCATCCACCACAGAACTGCTATCGCTCCTGATGCAAATTGTTTCAGATTGACACGAACGGGGATAGCGGGGACAATGGCAGCCATTCTTGGGGGCAACAACTTACAAGAATTTACTTCTTTTGACTTGCCGGCCGGGAAACATTCAGGTAACTGACATACTCACGCGTCGCGCATTCCGGTCTGGTTTGGGACGATTCCGGCGCAACACTCCCCAGAATAAAGTCGGTCAGTGAAATGTAGAGGAGACGAAAATGAGAAGCTCTATTCTCAGAACATTGCGGGGCACCCTGGTCGCGACTACCTTACCTGACAGGCTGTTCAGCCTCTCGAAAATGGCCTGCATCGTCTCTGTATTCTGTACCGCCACGGCGGTTATCTCGGGAGCACAGGCCAAGTTCACCTGGGTGTACAGTTTCGACGGAGAGGGAGCGCATGGCGGCGCGAATCCTGGCTTCGGCAATCTCGTTCAAGGCCCGGATGGATACCTCTACGGAACAACAGAGGTGAGCGTTGGCACCGAAGGCACGGTTTTCAAAATCAGCACGGCGGGTAAGCTGAAATCGCTCTACATTTTTTGTACTGATGGTGAGCCGTGCTTGTACGGCGCCAAGCCTCTGGGAGGACTGTCGCTCGGCAGCAATGGGATGTTTTACGGTACGACCTCATTGGGTGGAAGCCCCGGCGATGGCACCGTTTTTCAAATCACCTCGGCGGGCAAATTCAAATGGCTGTACGACTTCGGCACTACCACGAACGGCTCCGAGCCATGGGCTCCCCCGATTCTAGCCACCAATAATCTCTTGTACGGAACCACATCCATTGGCGGGTCCGCGAACGAAGGCACGATCTATGAAATGTCCACCACGGGCACCAATGCTGCTTCCCTGAGCTTCGTTGGCAAGAACGGTGTTCAACCTTATGCCAGACTGATACAGGCTACGAACGGAACCTTGTATGGCACCACCAGCCAACTGGCATCGGGCAACGGCTCCATCTTTGCGGTCACGGAGAACGAGGGCTTCAAGACGCTGCACAAGTTTACGGGCGCGCCTGGCGGCGGGTTCCTCGTCGGTGGGCTGGTTCAGGCCAGCAACGGGACCTTTTACGGGACCACGAGCACCGGCGGAGCCCACCTCTCAGGCGGTACGGTTTTTTCGATCACCACCGCGGGCAAGTTCAAAACGCTCTACAGCTTCTGCGCCAAGGCGAGTTGCACGGATGGCGCCAATCCCCTGGCCTCACTGATTCAAGCCAGCGACGGGAATCTGTACGGGACAACTTATAATGGCGGGACGAACACCAGCGGCTGCAACGGTGGTTGCGGCACGATCTTCAAAATCACCACCACGGGTCAGCTCACTACGGTCTACAACTTCTGCTCTCAATCTGGGTGCGCTGACGGGTACTATCCTGAGAGTGGACTGGTGCAAGCCACTAACGGAACCTTTTACGGTACGACCTTCTATGGCGGGCAGTCGGGCAGCGCCGGCACGGTATACAGTCTGTCCTTAGGACTGGACCCGTTCGTGAAGGTAGTACCGGCTCTGGGCAAGGCGGGAACGACTGCAATGATCCTGGGAGACAATCTGACCGGCACGACCAAAGTCAGCTTTAACGGCATACCGGCACCGTTCACGGTTGTTTCCAGCACCGAAATTCAGGCCACCGTGCCAAGCGGTGCGACCACCGGTACGGTAACCGTCGTTACACCTGGCGGCACGCTGAGAAGCAACGAGATCTTCCAGGTGGATTGACGGGAATCAAGTTATTAACCGGATCCTCGTCTCCAGTACAAAAGCGGGCGCCAAGTATGGCACTTTGGCCCACACCATTCCCTTAGCTGAGCGGCACGAAGTTTTGTAGTGAATTGCCGTCGGGCGTCTTTTCCTTTGCTTCGTGCCGACAGCCTACCCGCCGGTAACTACCGCTATCAGGGCGATAGCACTCACGACGGGGACTGGATTCTGGTCGGTTCACGGGCAACACGGAGGGGATTCCTGCTTTAACTTAAAGCTTCTGCGCCCGGCACTCGACAAAACCAGGGGCCGCATTTTAACCAGTTTGTAACAAGCCTCTGCTAGCCTCAAATGGAATGTCCAATCAAGCCCTGCCCCGGCCGCGTTTCAACGCTCCCGAACCGGAGCGGGGGGCAAAGGCCGCCCTGAAAATCGAAGCCAGATCGTCGTCGCTTTTGCAGGGAAAAGTCAGCGAACTCCCCGACGTTTTGTTTGGCTGGGCGATGCGTCTTTGCGGCTTGGCGGTCGTCGCGCTGCTGGGCTTGATCGTTTACCAACTGGTGGTGGGCTCCGAACTCTCCTGGCACGCTTTTGGCTGGAAGTTCTTTGCGCAATCGGACTGGAATCCGGTGTCGGATCAGTACGGCGCGTTGCCGTTCATGTACGGCACAATCGTGTCGTCGCTGCTTTCGCTGGTGATCGCCGTGCCCTTGTCGCTTGGAGTTGCCGTATTTATTACGGAGATGTGTCCGATCGGGCTGCGCGGAATCCTTTCCTTTACCACCGAGCTTCTGGCCGCGATTCCCAGTGTGGTCTATGGACTTTGGGCGATCTTTGTCATGGTGCCGATCCTGCGGGAATATGTGCAGCCGTTTCTGGGCAGGACGCTGGGCTGGACGGGCCTGTTCAGCGGACCGCCGTACGGCATTGGAATGCTGGCGGCGGGCGTGATTCTGGCCATCATGATCATTCCCATCATCTCGTCGATTACGCGCGAGGTGCTCACCGTGGTTCCGCAACACCAGCGCGAAGCGGTGCTGGCGCTGGGAGCGACCCGCTGGGAAATGATCCGCATGGGTGTGCTGCGGAATGCGCGCGCGGGAATCGTGGGCGCGATCATTCTGGGACTGGGCCGCGCACTGGGCGAAACCATGGCGGTCACCATGGTGATCGGCAACCGTCCGGAAATCGCCAAGTCACTGTTCGCTCCCGGATACACGATGGCCAGCGTGCTGGCCAACGAATTCACCGAAGCGACCGGCGACCTCTATCTTTCGGCGTTGATCGAGATTGGCCTGGCGCTGTTCTTTGTCACGATTGTGGTTAACGCCCTGGCGCGGATCATGGTGTGGAGCGTTACGCGAGGTCAACCGGCAAGAAGCATTGCCTGAGACGAAATTGCCCGATCACAATTCCAATTCGGAAGCCGTAGCGGTTACGCAGTTCACGGTTCCGCCCATCAGCTTGAGGCGGCGTGTGATGGACCGCGTGATGACCGGCGTCTCGGCGCTTACAGTCGGCCTCGTGCTTCTGCCCCTGTTCGCCATTTTTGCCTATCTCGTTTACAAGGGCCTTGGCTCGATCAATCTTGCCTTCCTGACCCAGACGCCGAAACCGGTGGGGGAACCGGGCGGCGGCATGGCCAACGCTATTGTGGGCTCGATGGTCATTCTTGCGATCGCCAGCCTGCTGGGAGTGCCGCTCGGAATCGGAGCGGGTATTTTCCTTTCCGAGTATGGCCGCAATCGCTACGGCGACATGGTGCGCTTTGTCTCAGATGTGCTGAACGGCGTGCCTTCGATCGTGATCGGGATTGTGGCCTACGGGCTGGTGGTGATGCGCCAGAAGCATTTCTCAGCCCTGGCGGGCGGCGTTGCGCTGGCCATCATGATGATTCCGACCATCGCCCGGACAACCGAGCAGATGCTGCTGCTGGTGCCACAGGCGATGCGCGAAGCCGCTTACGGTCTGGGCGTNNATCACCGGCGTCATGCTGGCCTTCGCCCGGGTGGCCGGAGAAACCGCGCCGCTGCTGTTTACGGCATTCGGAAACCAGTATTGGAATTGGAAGACGGACCAGCCGACGGCGGCCCTGTCACTCCAGATCTTTACCTACGCTATCTCGCCCTTCGATGAATGGCACAAGCAGGCATGGGCGGGGGCACTGGTGTTGATTGTCCTGATCGTCACCGCGGTGGCCGCGGTGCGCCTGGCCGTGCGGCACGGAACGTTAGCCGGAACATAGGCAGGAGCTGAACCAGTTATGGGCGTCGGAATTACAGTCGAGCACCTGAATGCTTTTTACGGGAAAACTCAGGCGTTGTTCGACATCAATCTCACCGTGCTCGCCAACCACGCGACCGCGCTGATCGGCCCTTCGGGTTGCGGGAAATCCACGTTCATTCGCTGCCTGAACCGCATGCACGAGACTATTCCCGAGGCGCGCGTCGAGGGCAGCGTGCGCATCGGCGACCTGAGCGTTTATAACGGAACGTCGGCTACCCAACTGCGGCGGCGCGTGGGCATGGTGTTTCAGAAGCCGAATCCGTT
>PMBA01000449.1 GCA_003152795.1 Acidobacteriaceae bacterium
GGCGGGAACGACCGGTGGGGCACCGTTCGGAACTGGATGGCCACTTCCGAAAATTGCCTGGGAAGCCGTTTGCCCGTACGGAGATAGAATGGCACTCCCTGCCATCGCCAGTTATCCACGAACAACTTCAGAGCCGCGAATGTCTCCGTCCCGGAGTGAGGGGACACGTCTTTTTCCCGGCGGTAGCCCAGCACTTTTTTGCCATGAAGGGTCCCCTGGCCATACTGCCCACGGACGGCGCACTGCTGGATAGTGCCACGCAATATAGGTCGCACTGCGTGAAGGACATCGATCTTTTTGTTACGAATCTCATCGGCATTGAATGAGACCATCGGTTCCATGGCCACCAGACAGAGGAGCTGCATGAGGTGATTCTGCACCATGTCGCGAAGAGCTCCCGCGTGGTCATAATAGCCGCCTCGATGCCCGACGCCCACGTCTTCGGCCACGGTGATCGTCACGTAATCCACGTAGCGCCGGTTCCAGATCGGCTCGAACAGCGGATTGGCAAAGCGGAAGGCCAGTATATTCTGCACCGTCTCCTTTCCCAGGTAGTGATCGATGCGAAATATCTGGGATTCCTCGAAATTGGCAGCGAGTATCGCGTTCAGGGCGCGGGCGGATTTCAGGTCATAGCCGATCGGTTTTTCGACCACGATCCGTGCCCATTCCCTGTCAAGTGCCAGTCCGGCCTTTCCGAGGTATTGCGGGATTTCTCCGAACATGCTCGGCGGAGTGGCCATGTAGAAGACACGGTGGACTTTCTCACCCCATTCCTTTTCCAGCTTCGCGCAATGTTCGCCCAGGGCCGCATAGGTTTCCAGTTTCTTGAAATCGCCCTTCTGGTAGTGGATATGCCTGGCAAAGTCACCCCAATTGCCGTTTCTCGCCTTTCCCTGGCGCGAAAACCTTCTGACGCCTTCGCGGAGGCGCCGGCGCAGCTTTTCGTCGCTCAAATCTACGCGATCCACCGCGATAACCGAAAAGTTGTCCGGCATACTCCTGTCCTGGGAGAGGTCGAACAGGGCCGGCACGAGCTTCCTCCAGGTCAGGTCTCCGGCTCCCCCAAATATGACGAACACATTGGGTTCAGGCTTGTCATTCGGTTTCTTGATTTTCACGCCTTGCCCCATTCAGTGTGAAACGTCCCTTTGGTATCTATCCTTTCATAGGTGTGGGCTCCGAAATAGTCGCGCTGGGCCTGGATGAGGTTGGCCGGCAGCCAGACGCTGCGATAGGCGTCAAGATAACCCAGCGAAGCCATAAGTCCCGGGACCGGCACTCCTGACACGGCCGCCTGGCAGACCACCTGGCGCAAATCTTCCTGATGCTGCATCAACTTCTGCGACAGGCCCGGATCCAGGAGCAGGTTCGGCAGATCGCGCCTCGCGCGAAACGCTTCGCAGATATCTTCCAACAACGCAGCGCGTATGATGCAGCCGCCCCGCCATATCCGCGCCACGGCTTCAGGATCGAGGTGATACCCGTATTTATCCGAAGCGACAGCAAGGAGCGCCAGGCCCTGCGCGTAGATGGTAATCATCCCGGCAAGGAACGCGCACTCCATCTGCGCGAGAAACAGGACGCGGTCGCCCGAGAAGGGCCGGATGGATCGCTGGTACATCGCGCCGGCCTGATTACGTTCATCTGCGAACACAGACAAATCCCGCATCGCAACCGCAATGTCGATTGTCGGAATCGGCACCTGCAGTTCCATTGCGCTCAGCGAGGTCCACATGCCTGTGCCTTTCTGTCTGGCCACTCCAAGGATTTCATCGATCAGTCGATTGCCTGTCTTCTCGTCCTTTCTGGAGAATATGTGGCCGGTGATCTCCACGAGGTACCCGCTCAGTTCTCCTTTGTTCCATGAAGCATAGACCTCCTGCATCTCATCATTGTTCAGCCCAATACCGCGTTTCATCATGTCGTACGTCTCAGCGATCAATTGCATGACACCGTATTCGATGCCGTTGTGGACNNTGGACCATCTTCACGAAGTGCCCGGCTGATCCCGGTCCCAGCCAGGTGACGCACGGATCGCCGCTGACCTTCGCAGCAGCGGCTTCAAAAACGGGACGGACCCGCTCGTAGGCCTCTTTCGGCCCGCCCGGCATGATGCTCGGTCCATGGCGCGCACCTTCTTCGCCGCCGGACACGCCCACGCCGAGGAACTGGATGCCTTTCCCGGCCAGGTCAAGGGAACGTGCGTCAGTATCTTTGAAGTAGGAGTTCCCGGCATCAATGATGAGATCGCCTTTATCCAGGTGCGGAATCAAATCCTTGATAACCGAATCCACAGGAGCGCCGGCTGGCACAAGCATCATGATTGCGCGAGGCCGACGGAGCAAAGCGATGAACTCCTGGATGTCCGCGGCACCACGAGCATCGCTCTGGTTGGCTTCCTGGCCCAGGGCCACGACCTTGGCAGGGTCTTTGTCATACCCCGCCACGGAGAAGCCGTGATCGGCCATGTTCAACAAGAGGTTGCGTCCCATGACCCCCAGACCGACCATGCCTAGGTCACTCTGTTTGTGTGACTTCAAATTGGTCATACTCTTCTCTAGTTAACTCTGCCTTCTGCATTCATACTCGATCCTTCAATGTTGTCCCGGAACCTTTTCCCCGTTTGATTCGACCCTGCTCTCCTGTCGAACGCGGCGGTCCGGTCACTCGCGGAGCTGCACCGGGAACGCGCTTCAGAACATCTTCGATCGATTTTCTGAGCAGAGCCACCTCACCCGAGAGTTGTTGAATCGATGCCTGGTTAGGGATCTCTGATTTCGGATCCTCCGCATCCCTCCCGATAAACACTGCGGCAAAGACAGCAGTAAGATAGCCGAATATTGCAACGGCAAAGATGGAAATGCCGAGACAGAGTACTAGCCCACCGGCTGTCGTCGGCTGGTAGCCGGAGCCAATATTGGTTATCTGCATTGCGACCCACCAGAGTGCCTTCGGATAGCTGTGAATGCCTCCCGGAGCTGCTGAGTCGTTTTCGAAATGAAGCATGCCGACCGCACCCGCCGCGATCACGATGACAGTGAATGTGAGCGCATAACCGGCGCCCCTGCGACCCATTGCCCGGCGGAGCGATCGCAATCCCTG
>PMBA01000209.1:0-216 GCA_003152795.1 Acidobacteriaceae bacterium
TTTGGGCTTGAAGTCGTGCCCTTCCCCAAAGCTCGGCGTTACTAAGCATTGCTGTTTACGGAATGTGGCGGAGCCCCGTCACCACACGAGTAGTGTTTCCGCAGCCGGTTCCGTCGTGTCACGGGGCCTGAACAAACAAGTGGGCTTTGACCCGCATGGCTCCAACTACGGTTGTTGCGGCAGAGCAAAACCTTCGCCGTAAACTTCTTCGAGAAT
>PMBA01000209.1:296-9947 GCA_003152795.1 Acidobacteriaceae bacterium
GTGGTGGCGCGGGCGGCAGCGTCATCGAGAAATGCGAGAAGAGCCCGCGTCGCGCTATCGCCATTGCGAATCTCGATTCCCAGGGCGCCTTGTCCGGCGGCGGGAGTCATCACTTCCGCAGGGATCACCTGACGGACCAGTTGCGTCTTGCCCAGACGGTTCAAGCCCGCGGCCGCGAGAATAATGGCATCGTAGTCACCGGATTCGAGTTTCCGCAGCCGCGTGTCGACATTGCCACGGAGAGGATGAATCTTCAGATCTGGACGCAGCGCCATCAACTGCGCCTGCCGTCGCAGACTGCTGGTGCCAACGTTCGCCTGCTGCGGCAGCGCGTCAATGCTCGGGAACTTCACCGAGCAAAACACGTCGCGCGGATTTTCGCGGGTCGTAATGGCGGCAATTTCGAAATCGGCGGCCAACTCCGTGGGCAGATCCTTCAGGCTGTGCACGGCGAGGTCAACCCGGTTTTCGACCAGGGCTTCTTCGATTTCCTTGGTGAACATGCCCTTGGTGCCGACTTTCGCCAGCGCCACGTCGGTGATTTTATCGCCCGTAGTCTTGATGATCTCGAGTTCCACGGTGTGGCCCTGAGCGCGCAGCAGGTCGGAGATGTGGTGGGCCTGCCAGAGTGCGAGTTGCGAGCCGCGCGAGCCGATGCGGAGGCGGGCCATCAGTTTTGTGCTCCTTTTTCTGAACTTTTTTCCGAACCCCGTCCCCGCCCGGACTTCGAAGCCGCAGTTTCCTTTTCTTCTTCTCCATCCTGCAGACTGTCATGAAGGTTAAAAAGGCGACGCACAAGCTCGATAACGGTGGTGGATTCCGGATCCCGTGCCGCCGTTTTCAGGGTGCTGATGGGAGTATGCATGATCTTGTTGACGATGCCGCGAGTCAGCGCTTCGACGGCAAGCTCCTGATCCGTGGTCATCGAACCCAGGCGGCCGCGGACCCGGTCAATCTCGGCCTGGCGAATGGTTTCGAGATGGTCCTGCAGGCTGACGATCGTCGGAACCACGTCCAGCGTCTGCAGCCGGGCGTGGAATTTATCGACCTCGCCATTGACGATCGCCTCCGCTTTTTCGGCTTCCTTCTTGCGATCGGCAACGTGGGAACTGACCGCCTGCTGGAGATCGTCGATGTCATAAACGAAGATGCCATCGATCTTGTTCATCTCCGGATCGACGTCGCGGGGCACCGCAATATCGATAAAGAACATGGGCTTGTTCTTGCGCAGCGCCATGAGCTTTTCGCCGTGCTCGGGCTTGAAGATGAAGTTCGGCGAGCCGGTCGACGTAATGACGATGTCGGCGCGATCGCAAGTGTCATAGAGCCGGCTGAACTCGATCGCCTGTCCGTTGAATTTCTGCGCCAGACGGATGGCGCGGTCGTAGGTCCGATTGGCGACAAACAGAGACGCGGCGCCGTGCGCCAGCAGATGCCGGGCGGCCAGTTCGCTCATTTTGCCCGCACCCACCAGGTAGACGCTCTTGCCGCTCAGGTTGCCGAAGATTTTCTCCGCCAGTTCAACCGCCACCGAAGCAATCGACACCGAGGAAGATCCCACGGCGGTTTCGGTACGGACCCGCTTGGCCACGGCAAATGCCCGGGTCAGCAACTGGTCCAGTTGCGCCCGCACCGCTCCAACCGCGCGTGCCGTGGCATACGCTTCCTTGACCTGGCCAAGAATCTGGGGCTCGCCGACGACCATGGAGTCCAGGCTGGCAGCCACGCGAAAAATATGACGGATGGCTTCATCTTCGCGAAATTCGTATAGATGACTTTCAAACTGGCCGAGATCGACTTCGAAATACTCGCGCAGGAATTCGCGCAGNNCGGTCTTGTGATTGACGCCGATGAGCTGGAATCTCATGAGGTGATAAACCTGTGCATTCCGCTGAAGTAGTTGGCGATCCAGGCCACAATCGCCGCCACGAAAGCGACACTCGCAAGCAGCGCCGCCCGGCGACCGCGCCACCCCGCGTTCAGGCGCGTGAAGACCATCAGCAGATATACCGCCCACATGAGTACCGATAGCAGAATCTTGGGATCGGAGAAATCAATCCGTCCGTACGTGGCTTCGGCAACCACCGAGCCTGCGATCAGCCCCAGCGTCATGAACGGAAATCCCAGCATCAGGGAACGGTAGCCGATATCGTCAATCAGCTGCAGGGCCGGCAGCCGGGAAAACATGCCGCTCGAATTCTTGGATTTCAGAGCGCGCTCCTGCATGAGGTAGAGGATGCTGGCGCCAAAGCTGAGGAACAGCGCCGCGTAACCGGTGAAGATCATCAGGATATGCACCGCCAGCCAACCGTGCTTCACGGCAACCGAAGCGAAAACCAGCGGTTGCTGACCGGTGGCGGCCACGAAGGTCAGCAGAAAAACCAGGGGAAAAATTACGATGCCGGGCGTAGTTGTCTTGTAGACAAGGTAGGTAATCATGAAAACCACCATGATCAGGAAGGCCAGCAGCGATTCCGAGTTGTGTACCGAGGCCGAAGCCAGCTGGCCGCTTTGGACCACTGCTTCCGTCAGCGATACGAAATGAAACACCATGCCAAGGTAGGAGGCATGGAGCGCCACTTTACCGAGAATTTCGGTCGTGCGGGTCAGCGCCACCAGCGCATAGAGCAATCCCGCAGCGTAAAAAACCAGCGCAACGCGCAGCCAGATCAGGGTCATCATTCTTGTTTCCGCAGGCCGGTTCCATCCCCCCACCCCGCCTCGGTGATTATAGTGTGCCGGGCGGTGGGGGCGAGCGGAAACGGAGTCTGTCACAGGTGCTTGTGACGTGGGTCACACCGAGCGCCGCTCGGAGGCCGCCCTATCGGGCTCACCGGTGCCAGGCCATTCGTGCCGGGTGGAAAGCGGCAAGAACAAAGCCGGGATCGACTCCAGCCACTGCGGAACTTCCATCCCCTTAAAGACTAACTGTCCAGGGGCCGATGAACATTAGGCGATGGAAAAAGTGTCTAAGTCACCCTTACTGGTGTGAAGGATGGGGAAGGTCTGGAAAACAATGTCGCGGTTCCATGGGTGTTTGTTCACCGCTATCGTCGTTTGCGCAGGGCTTGCTGTTGCGGCCTCGGGGCAAAACACCGCTGAGGTGCGCGGCAGAGTTACCGACCCCTCCCACCGGCCAGTCGTAAGTGCATTTGTCATCCTCACTGCCCAGGACACGTCCTTCATGCGCGCCGCCACCACCGACGACGGCGGCGAGTTTGAATTTCCGTCGTTGCCGATCGGCACTTATCAACTG
The DNA here is from genome assembly GCA_003152795.1 of Acidobacteriaceae bacterium. Lineage (GTDB taxonomy): Bacteria > Acidobacteriota > Terriglobia > Terriglobales > Acidobacteriaceae > Acidiflorens. The sequence goes on from PMBA01000209.1 coordinate 3,553, forward strand.
CGCATTCAGGCGGGCGATTTTCTGGACTTCGAAGCCAGAGGGATTCGCGCCAGTATTGGGCAAGTCGTCAGACTGGACGTGGCCCTTTCCCAAAAGCAAGGCTCCGCAGTTTCCCCGGGCAATGGGAACGCGGCCATGATCGAAGCGGGGAACGCTCAACTGGGCGTGGTCATGGGCGACCTCTACGTCACGCAGCTTCCGCTGAAGTCTCGCGACGCCTTCGACCTGCTTCAGTTGCAGCCTGGCGTACAAGGCACGCTGGGCGCGGATCTGTTCTTCGGCAATGACCAGCCGGGAGTCGTTTCCGTCAACGGTGGGCGATCGCGTTCCAACAATTCCAATGTCAACGGTGGGAACGCCGGCGACCTGCTGGTGAATTCTCCGTCGATTGAGCCGTCGCCGGATTCGATCAGCGAGTTTCGCGTCATCTCCCACAACTACGACGCGGCTTTGGGGCGCAATTCCGGGTCCGTGCTGAACGTGATCACCAGGTCCGGAGGCGCGGCTTTTCACGGCAGCGCATATGAGTTTCTGCGGAACGATAAGCTGAACGCGAAAGGCTACTTCGATCCGGCAACGCCGGACTTCAAACAAAACGAATTCGGAGGCACCTTTGGCGGCCCCATCCGGAAAGACAAGACTTTCTTTTTTTCCTCCTACGAAGGCCGCCGCGTGCGCCAGGGTATCGCCTCCGATCCCGTGCTCGTGCCCACCTTGGCTGAACGAACCGGGAACTTCTCCGCCGGACCCGTGTTTTCCGGTATCCTCAGCGATGCCACCGTCGCCCAAGGCCTCAACAACCGTTCTGGATGCCCGGCGGCGGTGCAGTCCAACGGCGGAGCGGCGATCGCCGCCGGTGTACCCTATGCCGCTATTTTCCCCGGCAACATCATTCCATCCCAGTGCTTCGATCCCACCGCCGATGATCTGCTGAACCAGTTTGTTCCCGCAGCCAATGCGGGCGGCAGCACGTTCCGCGCAATACCGAACGCTAAAGTCCGGCAAGACCAGGCCACCTTCCGCCTGGATCATAACCTCACCAGCCAGCAGCAACTCAGTTTCTATTATTACGGCGCGGACGGCGCGGACGGCGAACCCTTCTCCCGGTTCCAGGCGACCGGCGCCAACCTGCCAGGATTTGGCAACCTGACTCGGAGCCGCTTTCAGCAGTTGAACCTGTCTCACGTCTGGACCATCACGGCCAAGTCCATTAATGAGGCCCGCCTGGTCTATTACCGGCAGGGACAGGGCAAGTTGTTGGCTCCGGCGCGCACCAATCTGGTGCAGGACTCCTGCGTCGTAGTCCCTGCCAGCCAGTGTTTCAGCGATCCCGCAAACCCGAGCCTTGGAATTACCCCCGGCTACAGCGCCAGCAACGAGGGCGTGCCCTTTGTATCGCTTGCGGGCGGCTTCGCATATGGCAACAATCCCTCCGGCAATATCTCCCAAACCGGAAACGTTTACCAGTTGCTGGACACCTACTCTCGAATTGTCGGCAGGCACTCGTTAAAGTTCGGCGCCGACATTCGCAACCAGCGCTTGAACACAACGTTCTTTTATGACGTAAATGGCGGCTTTTACTTCGTGGGAGGTGGCCCCAACGACGTCGGTTTCAGCAGTCTCATACCCAACTATCTGCTCGGCCTCCCCGACGCTTATTCCCAAGGGTCGGCAAACGGGGTGGACATCCGCGCTACCCAGCTTGATCTCTTTGCCCAGGACGCCTGGAAACTGAGGCCCAACCTTACCGTCAATTACGGACTCCGCTGGGAATGGAACACGCCTCAAGCCGATGCCGGAAACCGTATTCAAACCTTCCGTCCGGGCCAAGCCACCGGAATTTACCCGTGCGTGTTGAGTGCGGCGGACCCGTTGCTGAGTTACTTTGGCAGCAGTGACTGCTCTCCACAAGGGCCTGCTCGGTCCGTTTTCCCTTTGGGCATGGTTTTTCCCGGAGACCCGGGAGTGCCGTCAGGACTCACGAACAGCTACCTGTTGGCCTTTGCCCCACGCCTCGGGTTGGCTTGGTCGCCAAACTGGTCCGGCGGCTGGTTGGCCAAGATATTCGGCGGCCCCGGAAAGTCCAGCGTCCGTTTGGGTTGGGGGATGTTCTATAACAGTAATGAGGAACTGATCCTCGCTGGTAATTTCACCGGCCAGCCCCCGTTCGGCGGCACCACCACGATCAGCAATATTTTCCTGAATACCCCATTTCTCGGCCAGAGCGGCTCCATTACACCCAATCCTTTTCACGGATTCCTCGACCCCAAACCCGGCTCACCGATTGATTTTGCCCTTTTTCGTCCCATCAGTCTGTACGGCACTTTCCCCCCCACTCTGCGCAATCAGTATTCCGACCATTATCACGTGACCATACAACGCGAGCTGACCAGAGACACGCTGTGGCAGTTTGGATACGTCGGTTCCCAAGGACATCGATTACTGGCGACCTCGGACCAGAATCCCGGTACACCGCAAACCTGTCTCGACCTCAATCAAGTCCCGGGAATGTCATGCGGTCCATTCGGAGCTGACAGCGCCTACTCCATTCCCGCCGACGCCATTCCCGCAGGGGTCACCGTACACTTGCCCTATGGTTCTGTCCCGTCTGTAACCGGCCCCAATCCGAATCCAATCACGCTGGTTGGACTGCGCGGGTACTCTTCGCCGCTCTGCGAACCCACCACGGGTGCCGGCTGTCCGCCGGACGGGATTCCGGTATTTGCCAGCCTCTTCAGCCAGATGCCGGTCGCCAACTCTGCCTATAACTCTTTCCAGACGCTGGTGGATCAGCGCCTATCGCACGGGTTACAGTTTCTCGCCTCCTATACCTGGAGCCGTTCCATCGATAACGCTTCCAGTTTCGAAAACTCCATCAATCCACTTGACGCGGGGAAGTCCCGTTCCCTCTCCCTGTTTGACTCTCGCCACCGCCTCGTGGTGAGTGAGTATTGGCGGATTCCCGACTGGCGAATCTCGAATTGGACACGGCACTTAGCCAACGGATGGGCCCTCACCAGCATTCTCACACTGCAGTCGGGATTTCCAATTCGCCTGACCTCCAGCAGCGATCAAGAGCTGATGAGCAGCTTCGACTACGAATCCGCCGGCGAGCCCAGCCAGATCGCGCCCTTCCGGCGGCTCAATTCGCAAAAATCCGGCGGCTACTTCTTCGATCCTTCGTCGTTCGTCGATGCGCCCCTGGGCCAGATCGGCAACGCCCCGCGCACCATATGCTGCGGCCCAGGGATGGCGAATCTGGACCTGGCGGTTCACAAGACCCTTGAGGCACGGGAGGGCGTTAAAGTTGAGTTCCGAGCGGAGAGTTTCAACGTATTCAATCACACGCAATTTTTTAATCCCGATGGCAATATCACCGATGGAGCGTCTTTTGGACAAGTGAGCCGCGCGCAGGATCCGAGGCTGATTCAGCTGGCAGTCAGGATCACTTTTTAGCACGGCCCCGGCTGGAACCGACACCGACGATGACGAAACTGAAACAAATCTCGCTTTGCGTGACACTTCTGGTCGGCAGCGCGATCGCCGATGCTCAGGAGCGCAAGGTTGTTAGCCGCCAGGAACCGGCATATCCTCCCATTGCGGAGAGGATGAAACTCCACGGGACCGTCAAACTGAAAATCTGGATCCACGCCGACGGCACAGTGCGCCGGTTGGAATACATTGGCGGCCATCCTTTGTTGGCCGAGTCTGCGCTGCGAGCGGTGAAGGCGTGGCTCTACCAACCGGCCGCCCGCGAATCCACAGCCGTGATCGAGCTAAGATTCTGACAACAACACGCGGTGCAAGTATCTGCGCGGGCTTTTGATCTCCAGAGTTTCCTTCGTATATCTTCGCCAGCTGGCGGCGGAAGTGTTTCGCAAACTGACCCGCTGCCGCCACCCTCCGGCAGCGCAGGAAAATCTCTCTGGTGTGGTAGAAATACTGCATCTGGGAAAGAGCAATGCGCGCCGATTCGGTACTGTCCGCTCTGTTTCTATTGGCCGGCTGGGCCGCAACGCCCGCCATTTCCCAGGACGCCGCTGCTCACGAGTCGCGCAATTCGCATCCCGTAATCACAGCCATATCCGTCGCTGAACGCGCCGACAGTATCGCCGTGGAAGTCACCTTCAGTAGTGAGCTGGTCAAAGCCGAGATAGCCACGCTCGAGCATCCCGACCGCTTGGTATTCGATTTTCCCGGATGTGAACTGGCTCACCCAGGTCAGCGCCAGCTGGTCAATCGCGGGTCCGTCCTGGCCGTGAGGACGGCCGCGTTCAGCCTTGCGCCACTCATCGCAAGAGTAGTCATCGACCTCAAATCGCCTCAGGATCACGAGGAGGTATATGCCGGCAACAAGCTCCTCATCAAACTCAACTTAACGGGAGGTGATCGGCGTCCTGCTCCAGCAACCGCCGAAAGCAACCCAGCGGCCAGCAGCCCGCCACCAACTCCCAACCCAGATCGGGCCGCGCCGAAATCCGCGGTTGCCGCGCTCGCGAAGCCAACTACGCAGCCGCCATCGCTCGCTCCGCGCGCGGCAACCGTCCAGCTCTCCGCCTATACCCTTCTCGCCCAAGCCCGAGCTCTGACCATCTCCGAACTGGAGCCGTTGGAAAACAAGGCCCAAGCCGGCGACCTCCTGTCTGAGACCACCCTGGGCCTCGCCTACCATGCCGGAACATTGCTGAAAATGGACGATGCCGAAGCCCTGCGCCTGCTGCAGCACGCCGCCAATCATGGATTTGTCGCAGCCGAGGAAGCCATGGGCATCTTCGCGCAGTCGGGCTTCGGCATGGCGCCCGACAGAGCCCAGGCTGTTTCCTGGTACACCAGGGCGGCGCAACACGGATCGCGGGACGCGGCTACCAACCTGGCTCTGATGTACTCCACCGGAGATGGCACCCAAAAGGACTCCGCCAAGGCGGCCACGTGGTTCCACAGCGCCGCCGAAGCCGGCGACGCAACCGCCCAGTTGAATCTTGCCGCCTTGTACCACCGCGGCGAAGGTGTGCCGCAGGACGATGCCCAAGCCGTCCTCTGGCTGACCAAAGCCGCCGACCAGGGCTTGCTTCCCGCTATGCTCGAACTGGCAACCTGGGACCTGCGACCCGAACATGGCGGCAATGTCGATGCTGCCATCGTCTGGTACAAGAAAGCCGCCGACCAGGGCGACGCCCTGGCGCAGGCCGCACTGGGCGATATCTTCGTAGATCCAAAACTTGGCCGGCTCGACTATTCCCAAGCCGTCAACTGGTACCGAAAGGCGGCCGACCAGGGGCAACGCGGTGGCCAATTTGGCCTGGGAAGAAGATATTTACTCGGGCAAGGCGTTCCGCAGGACATGGAAGAAGCCCGGCGATGGCTGACTCCCGCCGCCAACCAGGGCCACCCCTTTGCCCAATTGCTGATCGCGAAGATGTTCGAGGCAGGTGACGGCGGCGCAGTCAATCTCGCCGCCGCCGCGAGATATTACGAACTCGCCGCGGATTATGGTGTCCCTGAGGCGCAATACCGCCTGGCACTCCTGCTCGCCTCCGATCGCAGCAATGGGACCAACCTGTTATCTGCCTACAAGTGGCTGGTGCTGGCCCAGGACTCGGTCAAGCAGAGCGCCACGACCGCGCAGGAACTTCGCAAATTGCTCACACCCGCTCAACTCTCCCAGGCCGAACGTGAGATTGCCGACTGGCGCACTGCACACTCTCCGCGCGATTCCACTCGCTAGCGTGCGCGCTGACCCGGACATATCCGCCGGGTCCTGGTTACCGTTCCACGCCCAACGCAGCCAGCGCATCTTCGAGGCTCTGCCGGTCGATCTGCAATTGCCGGCCTTGCGCCTGCATCCGGTCCAATTCGTCGAAAGCGCGGAATAGACGCATCTTGACCGCGGCGTACTGCTCGGAATCGGACAGCGTCCGTCCGTGGGATGCGCCCCAGGCAGCGACAACCTGTTGCGGCAGCACAATGCTCACCGCGTAGGTCAACTTGCGGTCGGAGGAGACGTCGAAGATGTACTCATTGGCCTCGGACGGATCGGCCCCGCTGGCCATCGCCGGACGTTTCCCGACAAAATAGTACTGGTAAACGTAGCCTTGCGATCCGGCGTAAGTTTTCAGGCGACGGATGGTCATGAAGTGGTCGTTGGTCTCTCGCTGGCTTCGAGCTACGGGCTTCGGACTACGAGCGAACACGAATCGCTTGCTCGAGGCTCGCGGCTCGAAGCCCGAAGCCAGCGGCTGCTTCTAGATCTTCGCGTCTCGCAGCCGCTTTACCGCCGTCTCCGAGGTGACGGGAGAATAGTAAATCTCCTTGAACGTGTATGACCTTGCCTTGGACTCGAGGATGGGCAGAATCTCGATGTGCCAGTGGTAATCTTCATCCAGAGTTTTCCAATA
>PMBA01000209.1:10022-12935 GCA_003152795.1 Acidobacteriaceae bacterium
GATTCATGGCTGCGGGGCATGATCCAGGTTTCGTAGGGGACGCGCGGAGCATAGGGGCAGAAGGCTACGTAGTCTCCGCGAATTTCGACGATGCGCTGGTTTTGCCGCTCCTCCTGCGCCAGAATGTCGCAGAAAACACAGCGCTCCTTGCTCTCAAAATACTCGCGTCCCGCGCGTAGTTCGTAGAGCACGCGGCGCGGCACGAAAGTTGTCGCCGTCAACTGCGAAGTGGGGTGCTCGAATTCCTGTCCCGCGCCCTCACCGTAATTCTTGAAAATGCTGATGTACTTGAAGCGGCTGTCGCGCTTCAAATCCTGCAGGCGCAGCGCCGCCAGGCGGAGAAACTGCTCCACTTCGAAGTCGCTCGCGTCCCAGAGATGGCCGTCGTGGCGCGGGTTTTCGAGCAAAACTTCGTGCGCGCCCACCGACCCCATCCGGTCGTACAGGCCGTCTCCCCGCCGCTCTGCCTCGCCTTCCACGTGGTACAGCGCGTGCGGATGGACCACCGACCGCGCCGACCACGCGCTGCCATCCACGCCCGGCAGGTTGGCGATCACCTGCGCGGACTCGGCCAACGGCGAGCAAAACCGGCAGGCTTTGGTGTGCGGGGTGGACTCGATAACATCGTCGCCCGTGATCACCCAGGAACGGGTGATGGGATCTTTTCGGAGTTCCATGGCGTAAGGAGAACAAAAGAACTTGTAATTTGCAATTGGTGATTTGTAATTTAAGGCTCTTGTCATGGTTTGGTGCCCCTGCTCCAGCGCCGAATTGCAAATTACAAAATTACCAATTACAAATTACCCATTGCCAATTCCTCCATGTCCGAGCCCTCAACGCCCCTGATGCGGCAATATGCCGCCATCAAGAAGGACCATCCCACCGCTCTGCTTTTTTTCCGCCTGGGTGATTTCTATGAGCTTTTTTTCGACGATGCGGTCCTCGCCGCCCGCGAGCTGCAGATCACATTGACCTCGCGCAATAAAGAAAAGGGCATCGCCATCCCCATGTGTGGCGTGCCCTACCACGCCGCCGAGGGCTACATCGCAAAACTCATCCGGCGCGGCTTCAAAGTTGCGGTCTGCGAACAGGTCGAAGATCCGCGCCTCGACAAAAAGTTGGTCCGCCGCGAGGTGACGCGCGTGGTCACGCCGGGCACAGCGGCCGACTCGTCGCTGAACGCCGAGGAAAACAACTTTCTGGCCGCAGTGGCAACCGTCGGGGATCGCGTCGGATTTGCGGCGCTCGATCTTTCGACCGGCGAGTTTCGAGCGACGGAGTTCGCCGGCGAGTCAGCCGGCCGCCGCATTCAAGAAGAACTTGAACAATTGCGCCCAAAGGAAATGCTTTACGGGTCTTTAGCCCCTCTCTTTGAAACCAANNGCCCGTCCCACGTCTTGCGGGCGGGGGCTGGGCCGAGACGCCTCTGGACGACTGGATCTTCGCTCCCGACCACGCCATCCCGCTCCTCGAAAATCATTTCGGCGTGCTCTCTCTGGAGGGATTCGGCTTGGCGGGCAAACCGGCAGCCGCTTCGGCCGCGGGCGCCATCCTGTATTACATCCGGTCGACGCAGCGCGGCACGCTCGACCATGTGGATCGCATCGGCTTCTACGAGCGGCAGAATTGCCTCGTCCTCGATGCCGTCACAGTGCGCAACCTGGAGTTGATCGAACCCATGTTCACCGCAACCTTCGCGGGACCGGATGCCGGAGTGACCCTGTTCCGCTGCCTGGATGCGACCGTCACGCCGATGGGGAAGCGCTTGCTCCGCACCTGGCTGCTGCGCCCGTCCCTGGATCGGTCCGAGATCGAAGCCCGGCTGGATTCCGTTGAAGCGCAGCTCAAGGACACGGTGCGGCGCGAAGAATTACGGCGTTCGCTCGATGGAATTCTCGACCTCGAACGTCTGCTGAGCCGGGTCACGCTGGAAACGGCCAATCCCCGCGACGTGCTGGCTCTGGCGGCATCAATCGCAAGAATTCCCAAGGCGCGAACCGTATTGGCTGAACTATCTGAGGCACGACCGGGGGCCACGCGGCTGGTCGCCCTGCATATCGCGATCGACGAACTGGGCGATCTGCGGCAGAAGATCGATGGCACGCTGGTCCCGGAGCCTCCGCTCACGCTGAGCGATGGCGGCGTAATCGCGCCGGGCGTTGACAAAGATCTGGACGAACTCCGCGACCTGAGCCGCAACTCCAAGCAGTNNCCGACTACGAACGTAAGCAGACGCTGGTGAATGCCGAGCGCTTCACCACTCCGGAGTTAAAAGAGTACGAGTCCAAGATTCTCGACGCACAGGAGAAGATTGTCGAAATCGAACGGCGGCTGTTTGCCGACTTGCGTTCCGCCATAGCCGCCGAAGCGAAGCGCATCCGGCAAACCGCGCTGGCACTGGCTGAAGTGGATGTGCTCGGCTGCCTGGCGCACATTGCGGCGCTGCGGAATTACTGCCGGCCCCAATTTGAGGAAAAGCCGGAGCAAACTTCTGACGAGCCTGAAAAGACTGCGGACGTCGCTGATGGAGCGCCGGGCGTCCCCGCCCGGCCCCTGGATCTGGAAATTGTAGAAGGCCGTCATCCGGTAATCGAACTACAGGGACTGGCGGCGGGGAGCGAGCGCTTCGTCCCGAACGATCTGTTCCTGGATGCCTCGACGCACAACATCGTGGTGCTGACGGGACCGAATATGGGAGGCAAGAGCACCTATCTGCGGCAGGCGGCGCTGATCGTGATCATGGCGCAGATGGGCTCGTTTGTTCCGGCGCGTGCCGTGCGGCTGGGCGTTGTGGACCGTGTCTTCACCCGCATTGGCGCGAGCGACAACCTGGCCCGGGGACGCTCGACGTTTATGGTCGAGATGACGGAGACGGCGGCGATTCTGCACACGGCGACGGCGCGGTCGTTGATC
>PMBA01000149.1 GCA_003152795.1 Acidobacteriaceae bacterium
CGCCTGATTACAACACCCAGTGTGGTCGATAAGAGTATCCCCTCTGGAATGAGGACGATCCGATTGTCACCTTGGCAACTGGCCGTGTACTCTAAATTGGAGAACTAAATGTATGTCGGTTGGCAGAACGCAATGGCATTGATTCTGTTCCTGGTTGGCTCCTGCCTCAGCCAGTACAAAAACGGATTCGATCAGACAGTGGCGGAGCTACGGGTGCAGGAAATTCTAAGCAGCGCGCAACTTTCAGGATCGCTTGAGTATTGGGGTTTCTGCGACGGCTCTAAGCCACGTGCCGAATTCCCGAGGCTTCGATCTGTTTCAGGGCACGAAGGCTCTGCTCGTGACGTTCTCAGTNNGACAGATGTCCCGAAAGATTTCCTCGAAGTCAAAATCCACCATTTCTCATTCCCTCGCGACTATCGCAGCGGAAGCGGAAGCATGGCTGTATATACCCTTCTAAACACTCCGGAGGTTATTGAGTTCATGACGCGCAACATTGGTCGAGGGGTCCCATGGGAGGGTTGGGGCATGCCTGGCCAGATTCCCCCCTACGGGCCGAGAGTGATCGGGCCAAGAGTGATCGGCGAGTTGAACGATGTGACTGTGGCGCGGGCGCTAGATTATATAGCGCATGCGTTTACGGGGTTCTGGACTTATCAGAATTGTTACACCGCAGAAGGAGCGCGGAAGATTTCCGTTGGCTTTCGCGGTAATTAACAAAGCGGTTAGCGACGCTTCCTCCCGAAAACAGAATGATTTTCGGCCTGATCCAGCCAGTTGTCGTAACATCCCCATAGCACCAACTTCCCCTGCAAATTCTCAGTTGGTGCTAACGCCGATTACACTCACAACAGGTTTGAAATGACGGACTCATTCAGAGCCGCAAAGCTAGCCCGGAAACAGCGCCAGAAGTGGTGGAGCCATCACATCCCGCTCGCTTACGCTGTCTTGAGTAGCCTGTTCCTTGTGATTTATCTCGGTTTCGCTTTTGTAGATCGCCACATAACGGGGTGGTTGACCACTGCCGGGATCAGCCCTTCTGGAGTGAATCTCCTCCTAGGCACTGTGTCATGCGGACTCGGCATCTGGGGCATTCGGTCTAGGCAAGGACTTGGAACCGGCTGGGTTTTGATATTCGCTTGGTGTCTGCTAAGCGGCATTGTGACCCTAGCAAAGGCTTTCTCGTTCTTCTGAAAGGCCATTCGCTCAGACCACAAGGTCAGTTGACGAAAAATCGCCATAGCACTCATCGACTCCGCAGCCGGGGGTTTTGAGCGTAATCGCCTATCTTGCGGACAATTGTCGAGCGGCGCTTTCAGAGCGGGGCGCTAGCGTGAACTCGGGGTTGTTCCTCCCAGCAGTAAACCCACCATAGCCAAGCCGAAACCACCCAGCAGCACGCCAGCGAGGGCCACGACGACCCCGCAGAAAAACCAGAAGATCGGCGCGAGGAACGAAATCAACCGCGAAACGGGCGGTAACCAGATTGGACTAAGCTCGAACCAGATGAACACGACTACTGCCAAGACGAACCAGGCTGCGAAGTTGGGTCTGGGCAGAGATTCCACTATCTCGCTCATTCGACTCTCGGGGACGGGATCGTGCGTGATAGTCGGACTGCTCATCGAATGCGAACATTTTAGGCACGATGCGGAGGGCACGTCAATGAAGAACCGAAAATGCTCGATAGGCGGATCGCATAGGCGTAACATCCCTATTGCACACTTATTAACCCGGACTCTGCCAGAAATAGTCGCAACCTCCAAAGGTGAAAGCTCATGGAAGAGCGGATACGATTCATCGAGCACAAGGGCAAGCAGATTCTGCTGTTGGATTTTTCGCTTGCCACAGCTTCGCAGATGATTCCCATCCTCATGCGGGTCCAGACCACCGTGGCGCAGCACGAACCCAGATCGCTCCTGGTTCTGGCCAATTATGTAGGCGCAGAAATCGATCATAAAGTCGCGATGAAAATCAAGGAAGTGCTCGCGCTCGATCGCCCCTTCGTGAAGAAAGCGGCTTGGCTCGGCACGGAGCACATTCCTCCCGCCCTCAGCGAAAACTTTCACATCTTTTCCCAGCGCGAAACTGCGACGTTCAAGACTCAGGAAGAAGCGTTGGACTGGCTGGTCCGGGAATAGGAGCCAGCTAAGGCGGTTGCTCTCGCAAAATCCCCATAGCACTCACAACCTTCGCGATTTCCCCGCCCCGTACCCAACTCGCCACCCCGCCCCGTTTCCCGCATTGTAGGTTCAGCCGCTTCTTGTCATAATTATCAAGCTCTGGCCATGTAACGGTGCTGTGGGTGAGCTTTTGCCCTGAAGCAACGCCGTCGCTGCCACATGACATTTTTCTCGAAGATTTTTGCGCCCACCAGGAACCGGCGTCTGAACGAGCTCGTCGGACTCCTTTTGTGCGTCTCCGCACTCCTTCTTTTCCTCGCGCTGGCGTCTTATTCGCCGCTCGATCCTTCGCTGAACAGCGCCTCCATCCTTACTGGATCGCACGCCGCCCGTAACTGGGTCGGAATCCTCGGAGCCTATCTTTCCGACCTGATCCTGCAATTCTGGGGAGTCGGATCGTTTCTGCTGCCCATCTTCATGGCCATGCTCGGCGTGCGCTGGTTCCGTTCGCGAGCCGTGCAGACTCCGGTCGCGAAGACGCTCGGCGGAGTCTGGCTGCTCATGTTCGTGCCCGCTCTCCTTGCCATCCTGCCCGGGCACATTCGCTGGATGGGCGCCATCCCGATCGAAGGCCTGGCCGGACGCATCGTCGGCGACATCTTGATCCGCTACCTTAATGTTGCCGGGGCCTACATTGTCTGCACCACCGTTCTGGCCGTCGCACTCTACTTGACGACAGCCTTCTCGTTTTCGGCGCTTGAAGTGTGGGCGCCCACCCGCTTCGCCTTCGTATTGGCGGTCAAAGATCGCTTTAAGGACTGGCAGGACGAGCGCGAGCGCAAGCGTCAACAAAAGGAACTCGAAAAACGGCGCGCCGAAAAGCCAACCGTTACGGCACAACTCGTACCCGCGCGTCCCGTGTCAATGCGTCCTGAGATGCCGCGCCAGGAATCACCGCGCGATCCCCAGGAAGAAGAAATGGAGCGGGAAATGCCGGGCGCACAGTCCGCCACACCGGCCGCGCGCACCGGGATTGAACGCATGATGGCCGAGGGCGAAGACCACTCCGCCTCGATCCCGCCGCCACAGCCTGCGCACACTGCCTCTGCCGACATCGAAGTAACCGAACGGGCCGACACCGAGCACAAGCCTAAAACCACCCTCCCTAGAATCGCGGGCAGTTACAAACTCCCGCCTTCGAGCCTGCTGCACCGTCCCGATGAGCAGCAATCTGTTCACGAAGACGAACTCAAACTCGTGGCCCAGGTTCTCACCGCGAAATACGCGGAATTTGAAGTCCACGGCCAGGTCACTCAGATCAATCCTGGCCCGGTCGTCACCACCTTCGAATTCAAACCCGAAGCCGGAATCAAGTACAGCCGCATCATCGGACTCACCGACGACCTCTGCCTCGCGCTGCGCGCGGAAAGCATCCTCGTCGAACGCATGCCCGGCAAGAGCACGGTCGGCATCCAGGTGCCGAACCGCGA
>PMBA01000475.1:0-2400 GCA_003152795.1 Acidobacteriaceae bacterium
GGTCTGGGCGGATTTCATCTGGCCGTCGATGCCACGAACCCCGCGGCAGTGGCCCTGCTGCGCGAGCGCAAACGCCGGGTGGAGAAGCCGTTTGCGATCATGGTTCCGGATTTGTCCGCTGCCGGGGAGATCGGCGATTTGGATGACACGGCGCGGGCGGTGTTGCAGTCGATGCAGCGGCCCATTGTTCTAATTTCGAAAAAGAAGCCCAGCCTGATTCCCGACGAGGTTGCGCCCCGCAATCGCTATCTGGGAGTGTTTCTTCCCTACACCCCGCTTCACTACCTGCTGCTCGCCGAGGGAGGCTTCAAGGCTCTGGTGATGACCAGCGGCAACCAGAGCGAGGAGCCGATCGCGATTGACAATCGGGAAGCGGTCGATCGACTGCGCGGTCTCGCCGACTGCTTCCTCGTGCATAACCGCGACATCCTGCTGCGCTGCGATGATTCCGTGGTGCGTGTTACGGGCGGCAGCGCGCGGCAGTTGCGGCGGTCCCGCGGTTTTGTTCCGGTGCCGGTTTTCCTGAAAGACGACCAACCTTCGGTGCTGGCCGTCGGAGGCGAACTCAAGAACACCATCTGCCTCACCAAAGGAAAACACGCTTTCCTGAGCCAGCACATCGGCGATTTGGAGAATGTCGAAAGCTATAGTTTTTTCCACGAGGCCATCGAGCATCTGGAGCGGATTCTCGAGATCCGGCCGGAGATCGTTGCCTACGATCTTCACCCCGATTACTTCTCCACCAAATGGGCGCTGCAACAGAGCGGACGGGAGTTGGTTGGCGTGCAGCACCACCACGCTCATATTGCCAGCTGCATGGCCGAGAATCACCTTGAGGGCCGCGTGATCGGATTCGCCCTCGATGGCACTGGCTACGGCACCGACGGAAATATCTGGGGCGGGGAAGTGCTCATCGCCGGTTATGAAGACTTCGAACGCGCCGCTCATTTCGAGTATGTGCCTTTGCCCGGTGGAGCGGCCGCGATCCGTGAGCCCTGGCGGATGGCAGTCAGCTGCCTGGCACATCATTTCGGGCGCGAGTTTCTGAAGTTCGACATTCCGTTTGTGCGCCAACTCGATAAAACAAAGGTGGACGTTCTGCTCCGCATGATGGAGCAAGGCGTGAATTCGCCGCTAACCTCCAGTTGCGGGCGATTGTTCGACGCCATCGCCGCGTTAATAGGAATCCGTCAAGAGGTCAATTACGAAGCCCAGGCTGCCATCGAACTGGAGATGGCAATGGCGTCGTCAGACGTCGCCTCCCCAAATGAAGAAACTGCCTATCCGATGGTGCTTTTGCCGGACGACGGCCATTGGATTATCGGCACTCGTCCACTGTTTGAAGCGCTGCTGGACGATCTCGGCCGCAATATTCCTGTGGCCGCGATCAGCCGGCGTTTTCACCGTGGGTTGGTGGAAGGGTTCGTCGAACTGGCAGCGCTCCTGCGAAAGAAAACCGCTCTCCAGCGGGTGTGCCTGAGCGGCGGGACGTTTCATAATGTCTACTTGTCCGAACGCCTCGAAGCACGGTTGTCCGAATCTGGATTTGAGGTGTTCACGCAGAAAGAAGTGCCCTCCGGAGATGGCGGTTTGAGCCTGGGACAGGCGGTAGTAGCGGCGGCCAAACGCCGATGTACGACATAATCCCAACTAGCCTTACTTATGATAAGATGTAAGACATGAAAGACGGATGTTCTACGTTTACATCGAAAGGCCAACTGGTGATTCCGGCGACCCTTCGGCGCAAACATAAAATCGTGGCGGGCACCAAGGTCCAGTTTCTGGAAGACCAGCTCGGCCGCATCGTGCTGCAGCCGATCACTGAGGATTACATCGATCGGGTCAGGGGGATGTTCGCCGATGGCCCGGACTTGCTTGCCATCTGGGAGAAGGAACATCGCGAAGAAGGCAAGCACGATAAATGAAGACATACGTGCTCGATGCCAGCGCGCTTTTTGCTTTTCTGCGGGATAAGCCGGGCGCTTCCAAGGTTGACCAGCTTCTGAGAGAAGCCTTGCGTGGGCGTGCACACTTAATGATGTCGGCGGTGAATTATGGAGAGGTGTATGGCTTGATTCTCCGCGAGTTCGGGCCTGAGCAGGCACTCATGGCTGTGCAAGCGGTGAGTCCCCTGCGGATCGAGATAGTGGATGCAACGCCGCAGAGATCTTGCAAGGCCGCCGACGTTAAGGCCAAATATAAGCTTTACTACGCCGACGCCTTCGCCGCGGCGCTGGCAATTGAACACAAGGCAACGCTGGTGACCAGCGATTCCGATTTCCGCAAACTCGGTCACGCTTTTCCAGTGCTTTGGCTGAAGACCTGAGGAAGGGTCTACAAGGTGGTCGCCGCTTCCATCTTCTCGTCGGTCGCCCACCAGATGCCAAGTTCGGCGGGATG
>PMBA01000475.1:2437-2584 GCA_003152795.1 Acidobacteriaceae bacterium
ACGAGGAGCACATCGGCGGGCGCCACTCCGAACAACTCGGCGCTGAGCAGCGCGTCCACCAGCGCAGGCGAGTGCGGGTCCATACGCACGGCGGGACGCTGGCGCATGATATCCGTTTTGCGGTAGAGCACGACCGCTCCCGGATCT
>PMBA01000475.1:2714-6670 GCA_003152795.1 Acidobacteriaceae bacterium
ACCTTTGCAATCTGGCGCCCCGACGGATCGAAGGTGTGGCAGGCGCAAGCCATACAGGGATCGAAGGAGTGCACGGTTCGCAGGACCTCCAACGGTTCCTCCGGCCGCGCCAGTGGCGTGTGCAGCAGCGAAGCTTCGTAGGGACCGTGAGCCCCGGAGGCGTCTCGCGGACTGGCATTCCAGGTCGAGGGCACAACCGCCTGGTAGTTTTTGATCTTTGCGTCTTTGACCACGACCCAGTGCGACAAGGTGCCGCGCGGCGCTTCATGGGTTCCAACGCCTTCTACTTCGTGCCCATTAAACACCGGCTGGTTGTGGACCGTGTAGTCGCCCTTGGCGATGTTGTCGGTGAGCAACTGCANNCATGTCGGGAGTCACCTTAATCCCGCCCACCGCTGCGACCTTGCCGATCGCGAGATTGGCATGCTTCACCGTCAGCGGATGGCCTTGCGCATAACCGACCAGCACTTGCGCCAGCGGGCCCACCTGCATGGGCGCGCCATTGTAGCGCGGCGCCTTCACCCAGGAATATTTCTTTTCGCCGTCCCAGCCGGTGAAGTCGGGCTCGGTCTCTCCGGACCAGGGGTGAAGCGGTTTCCCCCCTTCATAGTAGGCGTGCGCTACATCTTCGCTGACGGCATCGCGAAAGTCCTTGTCCGACGCGGTCTTGAACGGATGGACGCCGCCGATGTTGCCATTCATGATGGTGCCGCCGGGCAGGTCGTAGGAGGTGCCCGCGCTGTCCAGAGGCAGATCGGGCACGGCAAGATAGTTCTTCACGCCGCTGCCAATCTTGAACCAGTCGGGATACATCGCGGCTACGGCGCAGACATCGACGACGTAGACCTGGTTGATGAACTGGATGACCTCGTCGAGCAGCACGCGGATCATCTCCAGGCGCTCCATGTTCAGCGCGCTGGCTGCGTCCAGGTCGATGGCGTTCGCTACCCCTCCCACGGTCAGGTTCTGAATGTGCGGCGTCTTCGACCCCAGAATTCCAACCACCTGCAGAGCCTTGCGCTGATACTCCAGTGCCTGCACATAATGAGTAAAGGCCAGCAGGTTTACGTCGGGAGAGAGCCGCATCGCCGGATGGCCCCAGTATCCGTTCATGAAAATTCCGAGCTGGCCGCTGCTGGCAACTGCATTCACGCGGTCCTGCGCCGCCTTGAACTCGTTTTTCGAATTGCGCGTCCAGGGCGAAAGACTCTCCGCTAATTTTGCCGTCGCGGCCGGATCGGCCTTCGGAATCTGCAGAATGTCGACCCAGTCGAGCGCCGACAGTTGATAGAAGTGAACGATGTGGTCGTGCAACGCGTGCGCAATCAGGATGAGATTGCGGATGTACTGGGCATTGAGCGGCACTTCCAGTTTCAACGCATCTTCCACGGCGCGGACGCTGGCCATGGCGTGCACAGTCGTGCACACGCCGCAGAACCGCTGCGTGAAGAGCCAGGCATCGCGCGGGTCGCGCCCGCGGAGAATCTTCTCGATACCGCGCCACATGGTGCAGGAAGCCCATGCATTGCTGACCGCATTGTTGTCGACTTCGACATCGATGCGAAGGTGGCCTTCGATTCTGGTTATAGGATCAATCGTGATTCGTTTCGCCATGAGTGCCTGCTATTAGTCGGATTCTGTTTCTTCGTTGTCGCCGAAATATCCATATTTGAAATATCCAGTCCAGCGAATGTAAGGTCTGCGGAACCGGAAGTAGCTTGCCATGTCGTGCCATTCCTGGAGCGGCGCCGGAAGAATGCCGAAGCGCTTTACGATGAGAAGAAAACCGGCGATGCCCATGCAGATGAAGCCGAGCGACACCAGGACTTCGATGGTGGTCGGAAAATAGAGCGACTCGGGGTTCGGTCGAAAGGCCAGAGTAGTGGGACTGAAGCGATAGATCATGCCGCCCAGGGAACTCAGGATATAACCCATGAACATGAATCGAGTCTCATGGGTTCGCAGCGAGCGGCGGAGCATCCAGCCACCGATCGCAACCAGCAGCATCTCCAGCCAGAAGACGCCGGCGAAGCGATCGAAGCGGAAAGCCGTACCGAGCGCGCCCCGGAAGAGGATGTCTAGCAGGCGCAGTCCCAGCCAGCCGTAGATCAGCCACGAGGTAATGCGGGCGGCTTCGTCGAGCACCTCCATGTCCATGGCGCGCTTCCAGACAACGCAGCACAACATAGTGGTTCCGGCGACGCATCCGAACGACATAAAGGTCGCCGCGCCCAGGTAGAGCAACGGGAGCCATGGTGTCTGCCACAAGGGATGGACGCGTTCTCCCGCCAGCAGCATCAGCGCCCCCAGCGACGATTGGTGCATGCCCGGCAACAGGTACGCGGCCGCAATGATCCAGGGGAAAAATTTGTGCAACCCTCGTTCCAGTCGCTCCACTCCAGGCCGCAGGCGGGAATCGAAGTACCAGAGCCGCTCCAGCACCGGCGGAATATTTTCCAGGGCGAGGGGGATCATGGCGTAAATCGACATGCAGATGGCAACCTCGGCGAGGGGCGAGTGGAAGTTCCATTTCCAGGGGAAAACGATCCAATAGAAATTCCACGGGCGCCCGGCGTCGATGCCGAGCAAAAGAAGACCGCAGGCATAAGCGAGAAAACTGGTCAGCAGAGCCATCCGCATCAGCGCATGCAGGCGCTTGCGGCGGAACACCCACGCCGCAATTCCGACCGCGAATGCGCCGGAACCTAATGCCGTCAGCACCATCACGTTGAACGTCTTCCAGATTCCCCAGCCATAGGCGTCATTCATACCGCTGACCGGCCCCAGACCCGCCAGTTCGCGGTAAGCGGTCAGCAGAAACGCCAGCAGAGTCATCCCAACCAGCACAATGAAGGTCCGGTTCACGACGGGAAAGCCGTACACCGGCACGGCCCGCTCCCAGCGAGTCTGATTGTTCGTGGCCGGCGCGTTGTTGATGGTTGCCGTGCTCATATTTGTGACCTCATAGCTGCGCCCTCAAGCCGGTCTCTTTCTCGCGTTCGTGCGCTTCGTGTTCATGCCCTTTGAGGCTGGTGCGAATCACCTGTACCAGGCCGACGTAGAGCAGCGCGGGCAGCGCGAAGTACTGATAGAGGCGTCTCTGCCAGCGCAAAGTCTTCGCGGGCACCGATTCCACTCCCAGCTCCGGCAGCCCGAGTTTTTCGAAGGGGACGCGAGAGAGGTACAGGCATTGCGTGCCTCCGTTATCGCGCTCCCCGTACACTCGCTCCTGGTAATAGCGGCCCGGGTTCTTTTTGATGCGCTGATGGGCTTCTTCCAGCAACACTGTGCGCGGGCCAAAGATCACGGCGCCGGTCGGACAAACTGTGGTGCATCCTGGCTTGAGGCCTCTTTCCAGCCGGGTGCTGCACAGCTCGCACTTGGTGACGCGCGGGTTGTAACCCTGCCACTGAAAACGCGGCACGTGATACGGGCAGGTGATGGTGCAGTAGCGGCAGCCGATGCATTCTTCCGCCGTCCAGTTCACGATGCCCGACTCGGGATCCTTATGCAGAGCCTGGAAGGGACAACCGGCGGCGCAAGCGGGATCGAGACAATGCATGCACTGTCGCTTCACAAAAGACGCAGTCGATCCGTCCTCCGGTTTGTAGAGCTTGATAATGTTGCGGGTCAGATCGTTGAGGTCGGTGGGCGCCTGATGCAGCGCGTCACCTCGGGTATCGGCCGGCGTATCGTTGGCCTCGGCACAAGCCGAAACGCAGGCTTTGCAGCCGATGCAGATGCTGGCGTCGTAGAGCAATCCGACCGCGGCGCTGGGAACGGGAATGTTCTCGGTCTCGGCGTGCAGGGATGGTGCGCCGACCGAGACGGCCACCGCGGCCGGCACTCCTGTCTTGGCGAGGGTGGAAATCAGTTCTCGGCGAGTGATATCCACATCAGTCCTCTTTCTTGCCGTTGGGCTTGTCGGCTTGATTCACGATTGGCTTTCCGGACGA
>PMBA01000475.1:6699-9725 GCA_003152795.1 Acidobacteriaceae bacterium
AGATGAATCGGGACGGTTTCGAACGTACCCATTTGCCAAACCACACCTTTTTCCGTGCATCCCACGCAGGGGATTCCGAGGCCGATCGGCCACACCCCTGGAATCTCATTGAAATGGCGCGTCGAACACGCTGCATGGGTGATCGGGCCCTTGCAGCCGAGTTTGTATAAACACCAGCCTTTCCGGTGCCCTTCGTCGCCGAACGCTGCCGCAAACCGGCCCGCGTCAAAGTGCGCTCGCCGCGGGCAATTTTCGTGGATCACGCGCTCATACGCGAACTTCGGCCGGCCGAACTCGTCCAGAGCCGGCAGCTTGCCCATGGTCACGTATTCCAGTACCAGGGCCAGCAGGTTGTAAGGATTGGGCGGGCACCCGGGGAGGTTCACGATCGGTTTGCCTGACACGACGGAATCAACGCCTACCGCACCCGTGGGATTTGGGTCCGCCGAGGGGACGCCGCCCCATGATGCGCAGGAGCCAATGGCGATCACCGCAGCCGCTTGGGCTGCCACTTCCCTCACCACCTGAACTGCAGGCCTGCCGCCCATCTGCATGTAGACGCCGTCATCCCTGGTCGGGATGGCGCCTTCAACTACCAGCACATATTTGCCGGCGTTGTCGGCGATGGCGGAGCGTAAGGCCGCTTCGGCCTGCGCGCCGGAGGCGGCCATCAAGGTCTCGTGGTAATCGAGGGAGATCACATCGAGGATGAGGTGCGCAACATCGGGGGCGGAAGTGCGCAACAGGGTCTCGGTGCATCCCGTGCAATCCTGAAAATGCAGCCAGATCACTGAGGGCCGCTTGATCTTGCCGATGGCCTGCGCCACCAGTTGGACCGAACCTTTGCTGGTAAGCGCCAATCCCAAGGGCGCTGTGGCCATCAGCACGCTGCACAACTGGAGGAAACTTCTCCGGGAGACTCCGCTAGCCTTCAGGTGTTCTGCAATCGTTGGTTGCTTGGACATGAGCGCCTTCCTGCGCACGGCATTACCCCGTGAATCGTAGTCGGAAATACCTTCGTAAACCTGAGTCGGGAGGCGGGAAGAACTGAGAACGAAGCCGAGGGTGGCGCGTCGCCAATTAGTAAGAAGAATCAGTGCATGAGTGCGCCGCACCCGGGTTCTCTCCGGTCATCCGCTCCTTGTGGTTCCGACGTTCCTTCCGTACCGGCAGCAACCCGGGATATATGACGAACGTTGAAGTTATCGCCTGAATTGGTCCTGCCAGTCCGTGATTCAAGTCACTCATCAGTGTGAGCACATGCCGGAAAACGCAACATCCGTGCTCTTGCGAGG
Source organism: Acidobacteriaceae bacterium (assembly GCA_003152795.1). GTDB lineage: Bacteria > Acidobacteriota > Terriglobia > Terriglobales > Acidobacteriaceae > Acidiflorens. The sequence goes on from PMBA01000475.1 coordinate 7,995, forward strand.
GCGGCCTTTTTGTTGCCGATGGTGAGCGATGGACCCATACTTCGGTGTTGGTGGAGGTGTTCATGACGAACGGACAAGCTGAAACCGGGGGAGGTCGAGATGGTGGCCCACACTGGCCGACAACAGTCGCCTCCATGGCCGTGGGAGCTGCGTTCTTTGCGCTGTGGTTCTGGTTGCTACCATCATGGCTGGGCTTTCATGTTGACGCGTCGGGTGTGGCGCGATGGCGCTGGGTTGCCGCCGTGCCTTCGATACTGGGTTTCGCGGTGGCTCTGCGCTGCGTCTGGGACTTCGGACGCACGGGACACGGAACGCCGGCGCCAGTCGCTCCGCCGAAGAAGCTGGTGGTGGTTGGATTCTATCGATACGTGCGGAATCCCATGTACCTGGGGTTCTTAGCGGGATGGGTCGGGCTGTGGGTGGTCTTTGGACGAGCGAACCTGGTCGCCATGGCGGTGGCGTGCGTTGTTGCGCTGGGCGTGGTTTTGTTTGTGTTGATGTACGAGGAGCCGACGCTGCGAAAAATGTTCGGCGCGGAGTATGAAGCATACTGCAGGAACGTCCGCCGATGGATACCACGGATGCGCGCTTGGAACGAGTGAGACGGCTTTCGCGAACACATCAAGAATCGACCCCGTGTCAAGTGCGCGTCGCTCTCTTCCCAAAGCGATCTCCAAGCCGGCTTACGGATTCTGCCGCAGGTTAACTTCGCCGTCCAACGCGCGCCATACGAGGAACGAGAATCAGAGCCACCGCGTACAGGAAGATCGACGCGGCAGTGGATCCTGGATGCCCGTGTTGCAAATCCTCGAACAGCAGCTTCGCCGTGACCAAAGCTAGCGTGCCGTAGGCAATCCATACCAGTTCAGTCCGCTGCCAACGGGAACCGCTGAAAGCCAGCGCGAGCGCGACCAGGCAGGTGATCAGGGTGCGGATGACGGCCACTTGGGACGCGCCGGGAGTCATGCCGACCGCTGCCAGCCACACCAGAACAGAAACCAGAAAAGTGATCACCGCGGCCACCGCCAGGATGGCNNCGGCGATCCAGACAATCCATCCGGGCGCGGCTGGGAATGTCCCCGCCAGGGCACGGCCTGCATAATCCAGCAGGCCGGAAGCGTATGCGGCCGCAGCCAGATACGCCAGGCCGTGGAATTCCAGGGTCAGGCGAGATGCCCACACACCGAGGAACGTAGCGACGACGGCGGCTACGCTCAAGCACAACGCGAGCAGCAGCGGTGGAAGACAGAGAAAGCTGCCCGCCAGGAAAAGAGCCGCACTCCAGGTGGCATAGACGTGGTAGTTACGCTGTCCGGGAAAGCGCTCGGGGAAGCGGTCGAACCAGGTATAGGCAAACGCGTAACCCGTTGCCGAGAACAGCAAACAGCATGCCCCTAACACCAGCACGCCGGCACTCGCTCCGGAATGCAGCAGGCTAAAGGCAGCCAGCAGGAAGGCAATGGCAGTCTGTCCAATTTCGAAGGCGCTGATTCTCAGGCGAAGGCGCGCCGTCCGGAAAACAGCGTTTGCTCCATAAATCAGAAACAGAATGCACCCGAGCGCCAGCAATGCCGGCGGCGCTATGTTCTTGTACTCCGAGGGAATACCTTCCGGGCGGGAGTAGATATAGAGCAGAACCCAAATAGCAAGATCCGATGCCGCCGCGACCACAGGCCTGATTCTGAGCCAGTGCTTTCGACCAGCCGCCGCCTCGCTGGCCAGCGCCATGAG
>PMBA01000211.1 GCA_003152795.1 Acidobacteriaceae bacterium
GATTCACCGTGTTCGTGCTCGTCCCGTTGCTCCCCTGCGCAATACTCAAACTGCTGGTCGCGGCTGATATCGTGTAGTTCGGCGTGGCGGCCGTGCTGGTGCCGGCGAGTGCGATCAGCAGCGGATTGGGACTGGCATTGTTGGTCACCGTGAGCGCGCCGACAATCGATCCGACGACGGTCGGCGTAAACTGCATCTCGATCGTGCAGGCGCTACCCGCCGCCAGCGAGCCGCCTGTAAGCGGGCAGGTAGTGCCACTGAGCTGGACTTGAAAGTCGCCGCTGGGTACCACGCTGCTCAGGGTTACCGCGCTGGTGCTGCTGTTGGTGATCTTGACCGGCTGCGCCGCGCTGGTCGTCCCGACCACCTGCGATGAGAAGGTCAGCTTGGCGGGGGCGATCGTCAGCGGAGCCACCGAAGTGCCGGCCAGATTAACCAGTTGCGGACTGTTGCCGGTGCTGGTAGTAAAGGGGACTGCGACCGCTCCTCCGATTACACCGATGAATGCTGGCTGAAACTCGACGCTGAATGTGCACTTGCCTTTTACTGCCAGCGACGACGTGCAATTGTTGCTGGAAATCGCGTAGTCTGCGCTCGCTGTAATCGTGCCCAATGCAACCGCGGCGCCGCTGGTGTTGGTCACCGTAACCGTCTGCGGAGCACTGGTCCCCCCGCTTGGCGTTGTGAAGGTGAGGCTGGTCCTGCTCAACGCGATCGGCGAAGTCCCGGTCGCCGCCTTCGACGCGAGCTTTACCACCTGCGGCACAGCATTGGGCGCGTCGTCGGTAATGATGATGGCCCCGTTGTTGGTCGCTGATGTGGGCGTTACCTGCACGCTTACCGTGCAACTTCCCGCTTTCGCGAGCGGCGTCGTCAAACAGGTTCCGGTATTGATCTGGTAGTCGGTAACGTTGGTCGTGATTCCGGTGATGTTGACGGCGCTCGATGTGTTGTTGATGATCTGGAAGGTTTGCGCCGCGCTCTGTGTTCCAATCGTCCCCGAGCTGAAACTGAGGCTCGTCGGGGCGGTCGTCACCGGTGGTCCGCCAGTTCCCGTGAGTCCCGTAAATGCCAGCAGGTTATTGCTGCTGTCGTAGATGCTCGCCGCGCCCGAAATGGCTCCAACCAGCGTCGGAGTAAAAAATATGTTCGCTTTGCAGGAATGACCGCCAGCGAGATTGCCGCCGCAGTTGTCGGTCTCCGAGAAGTCGCCGCTCATGGCAAAATTGACCGCCTGAGCCGATGCGCCTTGATTCGTGATCGTCACCACCTTGGAACCGCTCGTCACCCCGACAATCGTTTTCGAAAACGCCACTCTGGCCGGTGCAACCGTGATGTTCTGTGCCCACGAACTCAAGCTGGCGGTCGCGAACAGAGCCGAAAGCAACAGGATTCTCTGAAACCGCCCGGCGACGAAATATGCGGAAGTGTTCGCAGCGAAACTGGTGGCGCCCATTAGGGTCTTCTCCTGGAGACAAGCAACAGCTTTTTTTGTCCTGCGATTCGCCGCGGAACGAACATAGCGGTGCCCCGGACAACGCGGCCCTCGTCCAGCCTGGGTCAACCGAGGAACTCGTCGTTGACGTCAAATCGCACGGAGCCCTCGCCGGGGATGATCATTTCAGCTGCGAGCGTTGTGATCTCCATGTGCAGGGCCCAAACCACAATCTTCGCCAACCAGCCAGTTGCAGGGGGAACGGGAGATTCAATCTCTCGCATCAGGGGGGACATTGCCTAGTTGTCGACGGAGAAGTGAATGCAATAGACCTGCCAACCCGCGCTCATGTTTATGCCTGCTCCTGCAAGCACCTTGGCCTCTCCCTGGGAAATAGAAGGTGAAATAGTGTGCAGATGTCTCGCCGCTGAGTGGAAAGTAATCGGCGCTGGTAATAGTTACTAGTTTCCCATTCGCGGAAATGTCACGATTTCCTCCGTCAGACCCGGTGGACCCCGTGGTTTCTGTCTTTCCGCAGCCCCGTAATCAAACTCTCCCTAAACTGAGCCACGACCCCATCGCTACGCCGATATCCGCCTTCCGCCCGGTCGTTTATACTAACCAGTTTGGCCTGTACCAGTTGACGCGATAAGGATGGGAGTTGGTCCGTGAAGATTCTGGTTTGCATGAAGCAGGTGCCGCAGAAGGACGCTCCGCTCAAGCTGAATGAGGCGGGAACGTGGATTCGCGAAGATGTTTCCTACGAAGTAAATGAGCCCGATGCATTCGCGCTGGAAGAGGCGCTGCGGCAGAAAGAAAAGCACACCGGCGAGGTGGTAGTCGTCACCGCCGGCCCGGCGCGGGCGTCGCAGGTGTTGCGGGAAGCCCTGGCGAAGGGCGCGGATCGCGCCATCCATCTCGAGGACGACGCTTTTGTCGGACTCGATGCCTATAACACCGCGCGCGCCATCGCCGCAGCGATCAAGGATGAGAAATTCGACCTGATCTTTACCGGCTTGCAGTCGGACGATTACGGCTATGCCCAGACAGGCGTCATTCTGGCCCAGATCCTGGGATTGCCGCACGCGACCATCATCATGCAGATTGAGAAAACCGATGCTGGCATCCGCGTGAAGCGGGAACTCGAAGCCGGGTTCTTTCAGTTTGTCGATATGCCTTTGCCGGCGGTGCTGACCATCCAGTCGGGCATCAACAAGCTGCGTTATGCGACGTTGATCGGCATCAAGCAGGCCAAGATGAAACCGCTGCGCAAGGTGACCCTGGCTGAGGTGCAGTCGGCCATGGGCGCGAACCTGCAGAAGATCGAGAAGCTGTACCTGCCGCAGAAGTCGAAGAATACGGAGTTTCTGGAAGGCCCTCCAGCGGAAGTGGCAAAGAAGCTGGTGGAAAAACTGAAGAACGAAATGCGGGTAATTTGAAAGAAAGTTCTCAGTTCTCAGTTCCCAGTTCTCAGTGAAGAACTGGGGCCTTTTCTGAGAACTGGGAACCGAGAACTGAGAACCGGGACATCATATGCCTGACACTATTTTAGTAATCATCGAACAACGCGAAGGAAAACTGAGCCGCGTCTCCTGGGAGACAATTGCGGCCGGGCAGGCAATTGCCGCCCAAACCGGATGGACGCTGGAGGCTGCGGTCGTCGGCTCGGGCGTGGCTGCGATCGCAAGCCAACTGGCGGCGAAAAAGCTCGCCAAGGTGTATGCCGTCGAGTCGGTTCGGCTCGAGCCCTACACTCCCGACGCGTTTGCCCATGCGCTGAAAGAATTCCTGCAGAAGCATCCGGCGAAACTCGTCCTGATGCCGCATACCTACCAGGTGCGCGATTTTGTGCCGAAGCTGGCAACCGCCCTCGAAACCACCGCCATCAGCGACGTGATCGGGGTCAGGTATGAAGGCGGAAAGCTGCTGTTCACGCGGCAAATGTTTCAGGGAAAATTTGTAGCCGACGTGAGCTTTGCGGGTTCCGGTCCCTTCTTTGTGACCTTTCAAAATGGCTCGTTCCGCGCCGATAAAGTCGAAGCGGGCGCAGCCGCGGCCCCGGTTCAGACGGTCAATGTCGAGGTGCCGGATGGCGTCGTGCGCAATAAGCCGCAGGAAGTTTTCAAGGAAGCCAAGCAGGCCGTTGATCTGACGCAGGCCGAGATTATCGTGTCGGTAGGCCGCGGCATAAAAGAGCAGAAAAATATCGAGCTAGCCAGGCAGTTGGCCGACGCGCTGGGCGGTGAACTCGCGGCCTCGCGTCCAATCTGCGATAACGGATGGTTGCCCATGGACCGCCAGATCGGATCGTCGGGCCAGACAGTCGCCCCGAAGCTCTATCTGGCGCTCGGAATCTCCGGCGCAATCCAGCACATCGTCGGCATGAAGGGCTCCCGCAGCATCGTGGCCATCAACAAAGATTCCGAGGCCCCGATTTTCGAGATTGCAGACTACGCCGTAGTCGGAAATTTGTTCGATATCGTGCCGCCGCTGATCGAGGAAGTGAAGAAGGCGAAGGGCTAGGAAGAGGGTCTCAATCTGCCCTTCCGGCGCAAATATCTACGCTGGCGAGGATGCCCGCGCCACACATCTACTCCTTTCCTTCGCTCAGGGAACCACGTGCTTGCGTGAGCGAGGAAACCGCGCTAGGGTATAGACGTATGAGCGACTTGCGAAGCCAGATTCAGGGCCTCTCTCCAGCGGAAAAAGCAGAGTTGTTGGATACGGTCTGGGAGAGCCTGGAAGCGGACGCGGCATCACTGACGGATGCGCAGCGGGCAGAGCTTGACTACCGCATCGCTCGCCATGAGCAAAACCCCTCCGATGTCATCCCATGGGAGCATGTCAGGACGGGACTGTTTAAGAAACCGTGAAACTCCCGGTCGTCTGGATACCAGAAGCGAATGAAGATCTGCTTGAAGCGCGGGCATGGTATGACAACATTCGCCCGGAGCTCGGACAGCGTTTCGCGCTGGGGATCGAGGCCACGGTTGAAGCGATGGCCCAACATCCAATGCAACTCCCTGTCGTCTACCGGGACCGCCGGCGCGCAGGAGTGCGGCGATTCCCCTACGGCATTTTCTTCGAGCTGCAAGATGATCGGATTGTAGTCATTGCCTGCTTCCACGGCAGGCGCAATCCGAGACGCTGGCAATTGCGGTAGTCATCTTCTGGTCGGCGTAAAAGCCAGTCCTCAGAGCGGCAACTCTAACTCGGATGTTTCAGCTTGTTCGAAGCAGATTTTACGAGCCCGCCGCAAACCCGCCGAGCTTCGCCATGGTGAGCCGAAGATACTTGTAGGGATTTACCGGGACATCGTTGATTCGGACTTCGTAGTGCAGATGCGGGCCGGTGGAGCGCCCGCTTAAACCGACATAGCCGATCGTGTCGCCGCGGTGGATGTATTGCCCGGCAGTAACGGCGAAGCTCGAAAGGTGGCCGTAGCGGGTGGAGATGCCGTGTCCGTGGTCGACCATAATGGCGCGTCCGTAGCCGCCGAGAAAGTCGGCGAAGGTGACGGCGCCGTCGGCCGGAGCGATCACGGGCGAACCGATGATCGCCGAGATGTCGACCCCGGAGTGGAAGGCGCCTTCTCCGTTAAACGGATCGATGCGCTCCCCGAATGAGCCGGTTACCTGGCCTTCAACCGGCCAGAGATTTGGAGCCGAATTGGCACGCACCCAGTCCGCTGTGGTCGAGTTCCTGGTCAGGCCCAGTGAGATGCCCACGCTAGCCGCGCCAGTCAGCGCTGTGTGCTTCAAGGCATAAAGCTGGTCGAGCGAAGAATTCACCTGCGCTGCCTGAATCTGCTCGCTTGAGGCCGCAACCATTGCCGGATCCGACTTGAGCCCGTAAAGCGCGGAAACCTCGCTTGCTAGCGAGCCCAGGGAAGCGACCTGAATGTCGCGTTCCTTGGCCACCTGTTCCAGCCGCGAATAGCGGTCCTTGAGCTGCGCCTGCTCGGTCCGCAGCTGGTTATAGTGCGCCACCTTCTGCAACATCCGGGTATAGGAACTGGCGATGCCCGTCAGGCAGAGCGCGCCGATAGCAGCCCCCGCCAGAAGAACATAAAGGTATTGGACGGGAATGGAGATCTTGCGAAGCTGACCAGCTTCGTCGCGAGCTACGAAGAAAATGTAGAAACGTTTACGCAATATCCTACTTCCGGGGAACAGATTTTGCTTCGGAAACCTGCCAGAGCTGGAACAGTCAGGCTCGGGCTCGGAATCCTGATTCCACCAGCTGCATCAGGAGCAGACTGGCTCTTTCCAAAACCACGGAACCAGGCAAGCCGAAATCCAATTTCTCTGCAACCGATTCAGGTAGCAGTACTTGGTCCGGCAAAATACTGTGAACGGCGAGTTAAAAGTAGCAAACCTGGTTCCCCCTGTCAACCTCACTCCACCCTTCCGGAGGTTACCCAAGGCCCGGTAATTGCCGCTGCCCATCCGGCCAGATTACTGCGGTAAGGACGACCGATCGCCAGCAGACGAGCGCCTTGACGGGCCGTTCTGGCGGGTGCGAAGCCGGGGTATAGTGATGGGTCATGCCGCTTAGCGAAAAAAGTCTGATTCAGCGGATCCGCCGCGCTGCCCGCGGAGGCCATTCAGTGGTCACCGGCATCGGCGACGACTGCGCCGTGCTCCGCGTTCCTCCGGGGCACGAGATGCTCGTGACCACCGATTTCACCATCGAAAACGTGCATTTCCGCCGCGAGTGGCACCGTCCCGAACTGGTCGGGCGCCGCTGCCTCACCCGCGGGCTCAGCGACATCGCGGCCATGGGTGGAGAGCCGCTAGCCGCCTTCCTGTCGCTGGCGGTGGCGACCGACGTTCCGCAGAGCTGGGTGGACCGTTTCATCAAGGGACTGCTGGATCTGGCCGCGGAATTCAAGGTTCCGCTGGCGGGTGGGGACACGGCGCAGTCCGCAGGCGGGATTCAGGCGGATATCGTCGTGGTGGGCTCGGTACCGAAGGGAAAGGCCGTGCTGCGCTCGGGGACGAAGGCGGGCGAGCTGATTTATGTGACTGGAGAGTTGGGCGGTTCGGCGGCCGCGCTAGCACGCCTGCAGGAATCGAAGCCGGTCGGAGCCGAGTATTTCCGGCACTTTCGTCCGCTAGCAAGGGTTGCGGTGGGCCAGTGGCTGCGCCAGCGCGGAGTGGCTTCGGCCATGATTGACTTGAGCGACGGCCTTTCCACCGACCTCGAACACATCTGCCAGGAAAGCCACGTCGGCGCTGAGATCGAGGCCGAAGCCGTTCCGCGGGCCGGGGTTGGGCTGCGGAAAAAGCCGGTCGCGCTCGACTTGGCGTTGCACGGCGGCGACGATTACGAATTGCTGTTTACCTCCGCCAAGGCGGTTCCCGCGGAAGTGGCTGGAGTCCGAGTCACCCCGATCGGCCGGACCACGCGATCCGCAGGCATCCGTCTGATCGGCGCGGACGGCAAAGCGCGCCCGCTTAAGGCCAGGGGATGGGAGCACTTCAAGGGCAATTTGTAATCTGGTAATTCTTCCTCCGTGCCCTCCGTGTCCCCCGTGGTTCAAGCCCTTTCCCCTCCCCTGAAACCAACCCCGCAGGTGACTTTCGTTACCTGCCGGAGGTGACGGCGAGGGACTAGAGTCAACACATGCGAAAAGTATCTTTGCTCCTGGCGTTCGGTGTGGCGATGTTGGTTCCCGCTTTCGGGCAGGCGCCCGCGGCGGCCCGCAAGGTGGATAACGAGTTCGTCCAACAGCAGTTCGGGGACCAGTTCACCCTGGTGCCAGAGATTGCGGCGGTGTTCGGCGACCTCGACGGCGATGGCGCGGAAGACGTGGCGATCGCGGCCCGCTGCAAGAATCCGATGGTCGATCAAGCGGAGCACAAGTACACGGTGATGGATCCGTATTACGATTTCTTTGGCTATGGCGATCCCAAACTGACGACCACGTTCAGCGAAGCCAATCCGGCGCGGCGTGGTCTGGTGGTGCTGATCATTCATGGCGCGGGGCCCGATGGCTGGCGCTCGGCAACTCCGAAAGCGAAGTACGTGATTGTGAATTTGCCCTATCGGACGATCTCCATTCGAAAAATGGGCCTGAGAAAGAAAACGATCGAAGCGATTTACATTGAAGAAGCCAGCGAATTGGGAGGCAGTTCCGCCTTGTTCTTCGATGGCAAGAAGTTCCGCTACGTGCCCATGGGCGGAGACATGGAGTAGTCGCCAGGTGTCAGCTCTCCCACTCCTCATCTTCCCGNNTTCACGAAGTGAAGTCTGTGCGGAGTCGAAGGACCCCTACTCACCCGAAAATGTGTTTCCGGGGTAGGTGCTGGCCTGGCCGACGTCTCGACGTTTTCGAGGCGTGGGACCTCGGGGCCGCCAGTCTCTTCAACTTGCACAATCGTCGCCTCATTGCTCGGCCGGGTCACGTTCGCCATGGCAGCAGTCTTTCATTGGCACTCATCACATCCAGCCGATTTTTTGCCAGTTTGATCGGCCTTCTATGGCACGATACTATCGGTTCCATGGCCAAGGCCCGCTACCACTACAACATCATGCTCCGGCCCGAACCGGAGGGCGGCTACACCGCGCTGGTTCCGGCGCTTCCGGGCTGTGTCACCTATGGAAGAACTGTGGACGAGGCGCGAGAAATGGCCAAGGACGCTATCTCGGGTTATATCGCCAGCCTGCGCAAGCACAAGGATCCTATCTCCACCGATTTGTAGTAGTCTTCCTTTCTTACTTGCCTCACAACCTAAAATTCCGCCTGCTCGAAGAGCGGCTGGCAGTCTGCCGCCTCGCCCACGACGCGCCCATTCCAACCTGGGCGTTGGAGCAGAAATTTTTCTGCGTGACACGCACGCGAGACGAGCTTTCAATCGTATGTCCGGAGAAAGCCTGCCCGGCGGGTCAAATGCCGGACGGCCCAGCCGTCGAACCTGGATGGATCGCCCTGCAACTCGAAGGACCGTTTCCGTTTTCCATGACCGGCGTGCTGGCGTCGTTTGTGCAGCCGCT
>PMBA01000029.1 GCA_003152795.1 Acidobacteriaceae bacterium
ATCTTGCGGCTGATGTCTTCCGTAGCCTTGGCGGTTTCCTTGGCTAGTTCCTTCACTTCATTCGCGACCACGGCAAACCCTTTGCCCGCCTCACCCGCTCGCGCCGCTTCGATGGTTGCGTTCAAGGCCAGTAGGTTGGTCTGCTGGGCAATGGAAGTGATGACCTTAATGACCTGTCCAATCTCGGTCGAAGAATCGCCCAGCTTGGACACGGTGGCAGTCGTGGTTTCCGCGACCTTGACGGCGGCGGTGGCCACTCTCGCGGCTTCGGTAGCGTTCTTGGCAATCTCCTTGATGCTGGCTCCCATCTCTTCGGCCCCGGTGGCGACGGTCTGAAGGTTCTGGCTAACCGTCTGCGCCGCCTTCGAAACCACGTCCGCCTGGGCCGAGGTTTCCTCGGAGTTGGCGGTGATCTGCTGGCTGGTGCTATTCAGTTCCTCGCTGGCGCTGGCTACGTGCATCGCATTTTCCGTGATGGCGAGGATCATGCGTTTCAGGCTGGTACTCATCTTATTGATCGCCGCAGTCAGGTCGCCCAGTTCGTCCCGGCTGCGGACCTTCAGATCGTCCCGGGTCAAGTCGCCGGCGGCGATGGCTTCGGCCTGGACCAGGACTGATTGGGTTGCGCCCGCAATGGCGCGGCTCAGGAAGATGGCCACGAAGATTCCGATGCCCAGTGCCACAAAAGTGGTCACTGCCATGGTCAGGTTGAGCGAGCGGTTGCTGGCGCGTATCTCTTCTTTGTTCTTCTCCAGCAGGCCGGTGAACGCCTCCTCCATCGCCGAGACGGTTGCCTTGATGGCATCGGCGGAAGTCGATGCTTTGTCGGTGAATTCGTTTCCCGCGTTAAGGACAGCATCTCGCTCGCTGCCCGCGGCATGGCTCATGGCAGCCTCCTGGATCGCACGGAGCAAGGGAAGTTGCTGCTTAATTGCGTCCAGTCCGTCACGGTTCGCCTGAAGAGTCCATTTGGGAGCTAATTCGTCCATCTCGGCAATGTCTTTGTCGATCACGGCCCAGCTCGCATCGAACAACTTCTTCGTCGTCTCTCTTCTCTCCGATTGGGTTCCCGCGAGAACGACTTGCCGACCCCTGTTCTGGGTCCCGTTCACATCCCCCAGCAGCTTTGCGCCGATTTTGAGCGATGGAAAGCGGACATCGAGCGCTGTGTCCTGGCTTTGCTTGATGTCGCTCGACTTCAGGTACGTCATCGTGGCGCTGAGAACCATCAAGGCAAGAATCACCCCAAAGCCCAGTCCCAGTTTTTTCCCCAGTGTTAGTTTCATATCCTCTTCTCCCCAGTTTTCAAATTCGACATTAGTAAACCCATTGCCCGCGAGCCGCGCTGCCGCGACCGATGCGGCGCTTGTCAAGTGGCCGAGCCAGCTATCGACCCGCCGCCGCGCTTTCCACCACATCCGTCATCTGGCAGGCTTTTTCGATGTCGAGCACATGCAAGAGGCGGTCATTCAATTTGTGGACACCGAGGATGATGGTCCGCACCGAGCCGCGCAAGGTTTCGGGCGGCGGCTCAAAGCTGTCTTCCTCGACCTCGACCACATCGCCAATTTCATCGACCAGCAGGCTGACCGCGCCATCGTCGGAGCGCACCACGACATTCATGGGCAGCATGCCCTCCGGCCGCGGTTCCAGTTCCAGTCGCCGCCGCAGATCGACCGCCGTCACGATTTGTCCGCGCAGGTTGATGAGCCCGCTGACTACCGCCGGCGCCAGCGGAACCTTCGTCATATCCAGCGAACGGATGACTTCCTGGACGCCTTTCAATTCCACGCCGAACAGCAACTTGTCCAGGTAGAAAGTGCAAAACTGTGAAGTCTGAACCGATGTGTGGGCCATGGCTTAGTTCCGAACCTCCGCTGCTCTCGCCAAACCGGGCGGCGTAGCGCTTAAATCCGCACCGCGCAGAATCGCCGGGATATCGAGTAATTCCGTGACCCGGTCCCCGATCAGCACGGAATAGAGCACCGACGCCCGGGTTGACGCCGACCTCACGTCCGCCCGGTCTTCGACAATGTCCAGAATCCGTTCCACAACCAGACCGAAAGAGCGCCCATCGTGATTGAGCACCAGCACCTGAATCGGCGCCGCATCAGCCGTGGGCGGAGCTTGCATCGCTCGCAGCCGGTTGCGCCGTTCTTCCATGACGACATTGAGGCGAATCAAGGGCAGGATCTGGCCGCGATATTGCGTCACCCACTGGCTGCCCGACATTTCCACTTGCGCCACGGGAAACTCCTCCAGGCGCGCCAGCGTGCTCAGCGGTATGGCCATGCGGGAATCGCCCGGGCCCGCAAAGAGCAGGAAGGTCTGCTTTTCTCCCGCCGTCGCCGCCGCTTCCGTGACTCTTCCAGCCAGGGCGCGGTCCCTGGTCTCCGTAACCACGCTGGCCCGCTGCGCCAGGCCGAGCACATCCAGGATGAGCGCTACCTTGCCGTCACCCATAATGCTCGAACCGGCAAAGGTCTTTACCGTTTTTAGCTGTTTGCGCAGCGGCTTCACTACAATTTCCTCGGTGTCGTTGATCTGGTCGACCAC
>PMBA01000399.1:0-10202 GCA_003152795.1 Acidobacteriaceae bacterium
CTCGCGATGGCGACGGAAGGCCGGCAGATCACGGGCGCGGAAGTTGCCGCCGAGTTGTCTGGTGAAACCATCGCCGCACCCCGCGCCAGCGGCGCCGTGCCGCTCGGCAACCTCGAAAACATGGAAGAGCAGATGATCATACGGGCGCTCGAGCAGACCGGTGGGCATCGCGCCCAGGCCGCCGAGCAGCTTGGGATCTCCCGCCGCACGCTCAGCCGTAAATTGCGCGAGTACGAGATTGACGTGCCTTCGGGCGATGGCGCGGCCAAGCTCGGTACCATCAGTCAGGAGCAACAGAAGTTCTTTCGCGCCAAAGTCAATTTCTCCGTAACCCTGAAAAATGCGCAGGGCAAGGAATTGCAGGCGCAGGCGGTCAACCTGAGCACGGGGGGCATGGGTCTCGATGCGGTGAGCGATCAGGCCAGTTTTGCCGGCCTTATCGACGTTACGTTCCTGTTGCCCGAAAGCGAAACCGTGATGCAGGCGAAAGGCCGGCTGGTATGGGCCGACGCCGGAGGAAGAGCGGGCCTGCGATTTATCGTGGTCGAACCAGCCCTGTTCGAGCAACTGCAACACTGGACGAATCGGAAAATGAAGGACGAAGGGTGGGAGATTCCCTCCTGAGTCCGCCCAACGAAGCGGTTCGTGCCAATAAGAACAGATTCAGTCCGAACAGCGGGCAGCAAGAAAACTAAAAGCCAACGGGCACAACCCTTCGGTAACCTGTCGTAACCCATCCCTTCGTGCGATTCTCTTCTTGCCGTTTGATGCCCATCGACCGCGACCGCAGGGCCAACTCCCGCTGCGGTTGCGGATCTTATCGTGAGGTTTATTCATGTTGCAGTCTCCGGAACCGAAGTACACTCCAAACGCGACCCCAGCCAACAGTTACACTCCGGTCAAGCCGGCCGCCTCACCCATGGATCAAGCCACCATCGGACGCTCGCTCGTCATCAAGGGTGAAGTGACGGGAGCGGAATCGCTTTTCATTGACGGACGCGTCGAAGGCTCCATTAACTTTCCNNGACATCCGCAGCGAAGGCCTGCTCTCGGGCGACGTGATCACGCATCGCATCAGCGTCGAAGAAGGCGCGATCCTTAAGGGCGGCGTCGAAGTGCGCAACCCCGAAAAGAAAGACCAGAAAACCCAGGCGCAGGGTCCGGACAAGCAGGATGCACCCAAGGCAGTTACGGCGACCGCGGGCAACGCCTAGCTTCGCGAAATTGACTCGTGAGCTGAACCTTCGTGAGCTGAACCAAGGTTGAACCAGAAGACGACGATGGAGGGATGGGCATGTCGCCCGTCCGCTGGGCGAGGATGCCCGGCGCTCCATCGTTTCTCTTTCCGGGGACAGCTTACGTTTTCGGCTTGAAATCCAGGGACGCCGAATTCATGCAGTAACGCAGGCCAGTCGGCCCAGGACCATCCGGAAACACGTGCCCCAGATGGGCATCGCAGCGAGCACAGCGCGCCTCGGTTCTGGTCATGCCATAGCTGGTGTCGGTGTGTTCGGCGATGTTCTTGCGGTCGGCGGCGGCGAAAAAGCTCGGCCATCCCGTTCCTGAATCAAATTTAGTTTCCGAGCCAAACAACAGTGCGCCGCAGCAGACGCAATGGTATGTCCCGTCGTCGTGCTTGTTCCAATACTGCCCGCTGAAAGCACGCTCGGTGCCGCAGGCGCGGGCTACCTGATACTGCTCGGGAGTAAGCTGCTGCCGCCACTCGGCTTCGGTCTTGGCGATCTTGTCGCTGTTTTTGTCGGTCATGTTTGGTGACTCCAGAAATAAGATGTGGAAAGAGCGCGAAAGTTGCAAAGCGCGACAAATGGCGAGGCGGGCATCCCCCACCCGGCTGGGCGGGCGAGATGCCGTTCCTCCCTATGGTTGACTGATCCTGGAGATCGAGCGGCTAGTGCGATAGAGGCTGATTTGCTCCGAGCAGGAGCCCGATGCCGGCTCGTTTGCGCAATTCCGACAGCAGTGCGTTGGCCGCGTTCAAGTAAGTCCTGTCGGGATCGGACGTGTCAGCCCACACCGCGTCGTAGACAATCTTCGCCGCTTCTTTTGGTTCCATGTGGAAAGCGGCTTCCATGCGGTCGGCCTGCTGGCGAACGTCTTTGTAGCAGCTCTGGCAAACGGTGGCCGGTTCGGTGGCTCCAGCGTGCTGGTGCCCGAGAGCGCACCGGAATGCGGTTGCGGCTTTGATCTGAGTGTGGGAAGCGAAGGCCTCTGACTTGAGTTCTTTCAGCATGCGCGCTCGCTCTTCGTCAATTTGCGTGCCGGTTGCGGGCGCGGGCGCGGCAGCAGCGATCGCATATGCCGCCGGTGCAATAGCCGAGACCCGATCCGGACACTTGCAGATCGGACAGGCTGGCATGTCGGCGAGGTAATAGGCATGGCAGTGAGCACAAGGCAGGCCGTAGCCAACGATTTTTTTCCCAGTTGCCGAGACCCCGTTCGCGGACCACTGCGGCGCATGCCGCCCTGGGGTGGATAGTGCAGCAGGAATGACGGCTTTTTCCTGGACTTGCTTGGTAGCGCTGGATTCCATTCGATGGCCCCGGCGGCGCATTGAGCGCCGCGTTTTCTCCTAATAATCTTAAGGTTTGTCTGGGCCAGAAGGCGATGTCACGTCGGTACATGCCAAAGGTAATGTGGGGGATGGGGCTTGTCCCGCTCACTCTGTCTTCTGAGCCGCCAAGAGCCGCTTCTCTATTTAGCGGCGGTGATCAGGCGGACGACCTCTTGCATGCGAGCCCGGTAAAGGCTCTGGCTGGGATCCATGCGGGAAGCGATCTCGAGTTCACCGAGAGCCTCTTCGTATTGGTTCTGGGCCATCAGGCAGGCGGCGAGGGAATAGTGATTCTGGGCGCTGGGTTCGAGCCGGAGGGCCACGCGAAATTCCTTTTCCGCCTCCGCCAGTTGTTGGGTGTTTACCAGCGCGGTGCCGAGATAATGGTGGCCCAGGCCGGATTCCGGATTGAGCGAAACCGCTTTGCGCAGCACATCTACGGCTTCCTGATCCCTTCCGGAAAGCAGCAGGGCCTGTCCCAAGACGCGGTGTTCGACCGCACCCGCGGGATTGACGGCGATCGCGGCATGTAACTCACGAATCGCGGAGGGGTAGTCGCGCTTGGACATGTAGGCGCGCGCCAGGCAGTTGTGACCGCCCTCCCACTCCGGACTCTGGCGGTAGAGATCCTGGAATTCGGTGATGGCGCTATCGAAGTCTTCCTTGTCGCAGAGGGTATTCCCCAGATTGTTGCGGACGCTGGCTTCGTCGGGATTCAGGCGCTTGGCAGTGCGATATTCCGCAATTGCCTCATCCAGTTTGCCCTGATCGTGGAGGACGACGCCGAGATTGCTGTGCGCTTCCCAATAGCCGGGGCGCAGGCTGAGGGCGTGGCGATAGGCAATGGCGGCGCGGCGCGGATCTCCCTGATCCCGGTGTGCGATCCCCATGTCGAAGTAGACGTCCGCGTTAGCGAGCGACCCGGCGGGTTCGCGCGCGAGCGCCTCGTCGAAGGCGTGCAGAGCAGCGTCGTAATGGCCGCTGGCGTAGAGCGCGAGTCCGAGGTAGCGGTAGGCCTCGGCGTTTGCGGGATCCATGCTGAGGGCGGTGCGCGCTTCGGCGAGGGCGTCGCCGGCATCGTCTGTGCGGTAGAACAGGTAAGAAAGCTGGCTGTGCGTTTCGGGGAAACCGGGCATGCGGAGCGAGGATTCCGTAAATGCGTCGAGCGCTTCATCGAACCGGTCCTGCCGGCGCAGGACGGTGCCAAGGACAAAATACAGGGCGCCATTGTTCGCGTCAGTGTCCGCGGCATCGCGCAGCAGGGCGCGGATCTTGTCTTCGGCGGCGTTGAAGTTCTGGTCGTGAACCAGAGCGGCAACCTGTGCCGCCGGACTGGAACAGGCGCAGGTGGGGCAGGCGGCGGATTTTCGGTCAGAATTTCGATCCGAACTGCGATCCGGACTGCGATCCGAAGTCAGGCTTCCGAGACCCTGAATCAGGCTTGCGTCCGCTCCGGCACTTTGCAGGGCGTGAGTACATTGCCGGATGCAGGGCGACGTGCCGTGGCAGGAAGGGTTCCGCGTTTCGTCTGGCGATTCAACCCGGGTCAGCGCCAGGCGCTGGATCCGCGCGCTCGAGAGGCCCCCCGCCAGCCACAGAAAAACAGCGTCCGTAGCGGGAGTGGAAGGAGCCTGCTCAGCCTGCAGGGAACCTGCCGCCAGCAGAAGCAAAAGCCATCTCAGGACACAGTGTTTCACGAAGCCCTCCACCGGGTTTGGCGGTTTTTGACGCGCGAGAATCGCCCTGTGGCCAAAATAGTCTGGCGGCGGTTTCGCCGATAGGTCACGGAAGTAATTTCGAGGGACATGCCCCATTGCGCCAGAAAGGGATCGTGCCTGGTGATTCCTGCGGTCGGAAGGGCGTTTTGCCCGTCCAGCCCATTTCCCTGGCCAAAGCCGTGAGCCCGGCGGCTGGGCGGGGACACGCCCGGCTCTCCACCGGCGAGCTTTGGGGACATTCGGAGCGCGCAAAAAGAAGGCCGCCTGTGTTTGGGCGGCCTTCGCGGGTATTTCTTTCTTGCTTTCTGATTTGCGTTTCGAGCGCTCGCACTACTTCGGAGCGATCACCCCAAACGTCCCCGTCAGATTGCCGCTGGGACCGGCGGTGAAGAACAGTTGATTGGTGCGGCCGTTGTTGGCGGTTCCGCCGCCGAATTCAATTCCCCAAAGCTGGTCGATGACGATGGTCTTACCGGTCGCGTCCTTGACCGCACCCACGAACTGGCCGGTTTGGAGATTGAAGGCGTTGATGGTTCCGTGGTCGGTGTTGTTCGAAATCAGCAGCGTGTTGCTGAGCTTGCCAAAATTCCTGGGCGCCACGGCGAAGCCCCAGGGCTGGTCCAAGGGCGCGCCTTGCGCGAGTTGCCGCACCAAGGTCCCGTCTTCCTGGAAGATATCGATGAAGCCGCCGGGACCTTCCGCTATATCGACAAACGCTACGTAGACAAATCCGCCGATGTCCGCAATGCCGAAGGGCCCGAAGCCCGGCGGCAGTGTGCTGTCGGTAAACGAAGTAACCCAGGTGAAGCTTCCGTCGTACACGTCGACTTTGTTGTCCACCAGGTCGGCGGCATACAGAAGATTCCCCGAAGGCCTGCTGGTAACCGCCAAGCCGGTATACACGGCGCCAGCCGCGGAGTTATTCACCGCAATGATGGATGCGTTGGGATTGGATTGCGGAGCCCAGCCGCTGATGGTCCCGTCCAGAGTGGCGAACAGGAAGATGGCTGGCCATCCCTGCACCTGAAAGTCTTTCGATCCGTTGAAAACAATTCCAGTGGGTTGACCAGGACCTGCGCCGGACGAGGGAATCAGGACCTCGAGTCCTTTCTTGACGCCCTTACCGTCATAGAGTGTCGACCAGCCGGAGCCTTGATCGCTGACCCAGAAGGGTCCGCCCGGGCCGTAAGCCAGGCCCCAGCCGTTTACCTGCAGCGGGTCGACGTGTTTCGCCGCTCCCACCTGATTCGAATCCAGATTAGTGAGTTGATACTGCGCCAGGGCGGTGGTCGAGACCAACAAAACGGCGAGCCCGAGGCAAAGGGTGAAAGCAATCTTGCGACGCTGCATAGAATCCTCCTTAAGGATGTGAGGCCGGATCGGAGAGCGAGTGAGTCGCGGGGTGGCACGACGATCGAGCGACAATTTCTCAGTCCTGCCGGCAAACGAATGCTAGGTCGTGGCTGCGAGGACGTTGTCAACGGGGTGTCATGAGTTTGCACAATTCTTGTCGGGCAAAGCCGAGTGCTGGCAGCAGACGGTGTTTGGGCGGAGGATCGTACTGCGTGGAGAAGAGCCGATAAGCCGTTTGTTTCCCGTGGACGGACGTATCTTAGTGCAGGAAAGAATATGTCCTAAAGGTTTTGAGCGAGGGTGCCGATAGGTTAGACAAGCGGGAGTAGGCTACGACTCGCAGGCAGGTCAAACAATGACAACTGGTTCGATTTCCGCCGCAGGCCTTAGTGAGTACGTTCTCTCATCTGGCAACTCCACTCCGCTGCAGCAGGCGTTGCAGTCTCTGCAAAATAATCTTGCGTCGGGTAACCTGGATGGCGCTAACTCGGCATTCCAGACCGTGCAGAGGATAAGCCAACTCTCCGCGACGGTCAGTGGAAACAGCCATGCGAGCAGTTCTCAACTTTCTACCGATCTCACCGCGCTCGGTGGTGCGCTGAGTTCGGGCGATCTAGCGTCCGCCCAGTCTGCTTTTGCGACGGTTCAGAGCGACTTGAAGAACTCCCCCTCGCCGTCGCAGACAATCGAGACCAGCGTCGCATCGCAATCCGTGCAGCTGGTTCAGGAACTGCTCAACTCGCTGAATTCGACCAGCTTCCCTTCCAGCACCCCTGACAACACGACTTCGGTGCTGCAGGCGGTATATGGAACCCCGACCCTTGACGTTCACGCATAGAACGGCAGGACTCGATTTCTTAGTTTTCCCGCAGGCTGTTTCCATCGGCCTATGAACATCGGCGCTACCGCGCTACATAGCGGGCGTCAGCACTTGCGTGAAACGATTCACGCCCCTTTCGCACTATCTCAATAAGTGGAAAATATCACGCCGGCCACAGGCGCTCCATTCTTCCCCCTTCCCCGAACCGCCAAACCGAGCATTGCTGCGGAGCAGCGGATTCCAGAACCCGTTTTGCCGGGCGCCGTTTCGACTCCAGGCGGAGTCGTGATAATCGAGGAGGCGGTAAATTACAATACATCCATTGCGCCCTCAGTTGCAGTCTTAGAGGCAGGAGGAGAATACGGACGACGGAACTCGACGTGTGCCCGGCCGGTTTCCGCACGCCGGGGTGGGGTCTGTCGGCCATCGTGAGTACCCTTTGATCTCAACCCTTATGCGTTTCTTGTACTCTCGAATGCTCGCGCCGGCGGCGATGTTTGTCCTGCTGACAGGGGCGGCTCGTGGGCAGAATACAACCCGGATCACTCTTGATCAGGCGATTGATCTGGCGCTGGCGCACAACCATTCGCTTAAGGCCACGCGAACCCAAATTCTCCAGAATCAGGCCCAGGAAGTCACCGCGAACCTTCGCCCCAACCCGACTTTGGGACTGGATACGCAGTTCGTTCCATTTTTCAGTCCGCAAGATTTTTCCGGGGAGAATCTGAATGAAACGCAGCAGTTCGATGTTGGGATCTCTTATCTCTTTGAACGCGGTCACAAGCGGCAGCGGCGATTGCAGGCAGCCCGCGATCAGACGGCGGTCACGCGCGCCCAGGTTGCCGACGCCGAGCGCACCCTGGCGTTTAATGTAGGCCAGCAGTTCGTCAGCGTATTGCTGGCGGAATCCACGCTCCAGTTTGCGCTCGAGGATCTGAAGGGCTTCCAGGAGACGGTCGATATCAGCGAGACGCAGCTCAAAGCGGGATACATTGGTGAAGGCGATTATCTGAAGATCAAGCTCCAGCTTCTGCAGTTTGAGACCGACGTCTCGTCGGCTCGCCTCGCGAAGAAGCAGGCGCTGGTCAGCCTGCGCGAGTTCCTGGGCTACAACGCCGTACCTGCCGACTATGATGTTGTCGGCGACCTGGCGTTTCAGTTGCTCCAGGGAAACGTGGAAGACTTGCAGGCGCGGGCGCTGCGCGAGCGGCCCGACTTTCGAGCCGCTGAACTCGGGATCACCGCCGCCCAGAGCCAAATTCTCCTGGCCAAAGCGAACGCGAAGGTCGATGTGACCGGTACGTATGACTTCGACCACGTTGCCGGGGAGAACACAGCTTCCATCTTCGCTAATTTTGCGTTGCCGATCTTCGACCGAAATCAAGGGGAGATCGCGCGTACCGGCCATGTGCTCACCCAAGCACAGGAGCAAATGCAGGCCGCCAGCGATACGGTGCTTTCGGATGTGGCCAATGCCTATGAGGCGGTCAGGAGCAACGAAGAAGTGGTGCGGCTTTACACATCCGGCTATCTCAAACAGGCGCAGGACTCGCGCGACATCAGTGAGTATGCTTACAAGCGCGGTGCGGCCAGTCTTTTGGATTTTCTGGACGCCGAGCGCAGCTACCGCGCGGTGGAACTGGCCTATCGCCAAGCGCTGGCCGCTTACATGACGGCGCTCGAGCAGTTGAAGGAAGCGGAAGGAACGAGGAACCTGCCATGAGGAAACGCCCATGAATGTTCGCGCGGACCGCGGTCGACGGTGGGCTGCACTCGCTGCGGCGTTGGCGATCGTGCTGGTGATCGCCGGTTGCGGAGAGTCGGGGTCGAAAGCCTCCGCTGATTCGAATCGCGCCAAAAACTCGGACAATGCCGAACTGTTCGCCATTCCCCAGGAGCAGATGGCGCATGTGCAGGTGTTGACCGTGCAACCTGCGACGCTGGCTCGGACCCTCCGCCTGACCGGAGCCGTGGCCTACAACAGTTTCCGCACAACGCCAGTGATTACGCAGGTGAGTGGCCCGGTCAGCAGGGTGGTGGTCGTGCCCGGTCAGAAGGTCCAAAAAGGCGAGCCCATGTTGTACGTGGCGAGTCCGGATTACTCGCAACTGCGGACTAATTACTTAAAGGCCAGGGAAGCCTACGCTCTTGCACAGAAGGCCTATGCCCGCGCCCGTGATTTGTATGAGCACAAAGCGATTGCCGAGCAAAACCTGGAGCAGGCGGAGTCGGCCGAGATTCAGGCAAACGGCGACCTGGCATCGGCGCAAGCCGCATTGAAGGTGATGGGAATCACCGATCCCGACGCGCTCGTGAAAGCTCCGCCTTCCTTTGAAGTTCCCGTGAGAGCGCCGATTAGCGGTGAAGTTGTCGAGCAAGATGTGTCTGCAGGGCAGCTTATTCAACCCGGCACCACCCAGTGCTTCATGATTTCGGACACTGGTAGCGTCTGGGTGCTGGTCAACGTCTACCAAAAAGACCTGCCCTATGTGCGGGTTGGAGATACGGTCACAATTCAGACGGATACTTATCCGGAAGTGTTTCACGGCCGAATTTCCTACGTGGCGGCAGCGCTCGACCCGAATACGCGGACCCTGCAGGCGCGCATCGAGACCAACAATCCGGGCGAAAAGCTGAAGAAAGATATGTATGTGGTTGCTATCGTGAACGCGGGCTCGATCCCGAATGCCATTGCGCTTCCGGATGCGGCGGTGCTGCGCGATAGCGAAAACCAGCCGTTTGTTTATGCGGCGGCAGGTTCGAACCAGTTTGGCAGACGCGCAGTTACGCTGGGAGAAAGCCTGAACGGACAGACCCAGATTACCAGCGGACTGAAAGCTGGTGACCAGGTCATCGGCAATGGCAGCCTGTTCCTGCAGTTTGCGAACTCGCTGCAGCGCTAGCGACACGCGTTGAAAATCGCGAGCGCATGCTTCGGCCGATCACGCGGCAAGGCGTTTAACTGGCTCGTAGGGCACATCCGGGAAGATGGGATGAATTTCGGCGTCGAGGGCAAAAGGCTTCCACCACGGGATACACAGGGGAAATCGGCGACTCTCTCCACTTGCGAAACATAAGAACTTGAGAACGGTGTCCACCACAAGCGAATGATCCACCGAATCGTACAAGCGGCATTGCGGCAAAGGTTTCTGGTGCTGATGTTGACCGCTTTCATTACGGTCGGCGGAATCCTGTCGTTTGAGCGGATGCCTGTGGATGCCTATCCCGACCTCTCGCCTCCGCAGGTCGAAATCATTACCCAGTGGCCGGACCATGCCGCCGAAGAGGTCGAACGACTGGTCACCCTTCCTCTTGAACTCGAGATGAACGGCGTTCCGCACATGGTGGTGATGCGTTCGATCTCGCTCTACGGGCTGTCCGACGTGATCCTGACGTTTGAAGACCGCACCGATGACTACTTCGCGCGGCAAATTGTATTTGAAAGGCTCGCGCAAGCGACGTTGCCGACGGGAGTAACCCCCAGTCTCTCGCCTCTGTTCAGCCCCAGCGGTCTGGTCTATCGCTATGTGCTGGAAAGCCCCGACCGCACCCCGCAGGAGTTAAAGACAATCGAGGACTGGACGGTGGCGAGGGCCTATCGATCGGTGCACGGCGTGGCCGACGACTCGGGGTTTGGTGGAACGGTGAT
Source organism: Acidobacteriaceae bacterium (assembly GCA_003152795.1). Taxonomy (GTDB): domain Bacteria; phylum Acidobacteriota; class Terriglobia; order Terriglobales; family Acidobacteriaceae; genus Acidiflorens. The sequence goes on from PMBA01000399.1 coordinate 10,113, forward strand.
GCAATACCAGGTACTGCTCGACCCGGCGCGCATCTACGGGTATCACCTGACCATTCCCCAAGTCGTGACTGCGCTCTCCGCGAATAACTC
>PMBA01000399.1:10244-11089 GCA_003152795.1 Acidobacteriaceae bacterium
CCCCGCCTGGGTGAATTCGGCTTCCAGAAAAACGACGACGCAGTCGAGGGCGTCATCCTGATGCTCCGTGGGGAGCAGACGCAGAACGTTCTGAAAGCGGTTGAGGCGAAAACGGAGGAACTGAACCACCACATCCTGCCGCCGGACGTCAAAATTCATCCTTATTATGACCGCAGCGAACTGGTGGACCTGACCACGGACACAGTAGAAGCGAACCTGCTGCGCGGCATGGTGCTGGTGTTAGTCGTGCTGATTTTCTTCCTGGTCAGTTTCCGGGCTGCGATCATTGTTGCGATCACCATTCCACTCTCGCTTCTTTTTGCTTTCATCGTGCTTCACGCGCACGACGTTGCCGCGAATTTGCTCTCCATCGGCGCCATTGATTTTGGAATTGTCATTGATGGCACCGTGGTCATGATTGAAAACATCTACCGCGAACTGGCCCTGCGGGAAGGGCAGCAATACAACCTGAACGAAGTCATTCTCGCGGCGGCGAAAGATGTGGATCGCCCGATTTTCTATTCGGTTGCCGTCATCCTCGCGGGGTACCTGCCGATTTACGCGCTGACTGGACCGGCGGGCAAACTGTTCCACCCCATGGCTGAGACCATGTCGTTTGCGCTGGTCGGAGCGCTCATTCTGACGCTTACGCTGATACCCGTGCTCGCCTCCTACTGGTTCAAGAAGGGAGTGCATGAGAAACCGAATCGCGCCTTTGAATGGATGAAGCGGAAGTACGCAGTTCAGCTCGATTGGTCGCTCAATCGGCCGAAGACAACCATGTTGATCGCGACCCTGATCTTTCTCGCGACTCTGCTGCTGGTTCCCTTTATCGGCGGCGAGTT
>PMBA01000206.1:0-7912 GCA_003152795.1 Acidobacteriaceae bacterium
GATTCCGCGTGCCGGTGAGCAACAGTTCGGCGCGATCGGAACGCGCGTGTGCGTCCGAGCGCCCACGAAGCTCGCTCTGCACATTGCCCTCGGCAAGAATGTGGTCCACAGTATTGTCATCGCGCAGGAAGAACGTCGCGCGGTCGGACTGCAGTTGCTGCCTCGACCGTGTCAGACGAACCCCGGTGAGCACAACCTGCCGGGGCTCTTTCGAAATCACGGCCCGCTCTGCATCCAGCCGAACCGACTGCGGCCTGCTAACCGCCAGCGCGACCGCCGACTGCAGGTTCATCATGCCCGTCTTAGCCACATATTCAATGCCCACCGCCGAACCGGATGCCTGCGGCGTCTGAAACACCACCTTCCCGCTGGCGGAAGCATTCCCCGTATTCTTGTTGAAGACGAGCCCGTTGGTTTCCAGATGAATCGGGTCTCTCGTTTGCTCGGGAGGCGTCTGGTCCGAGTGCCGCATCCCCTCGGGATTCGCCTCCAGGTCAATCATCACGGTGCCCTTTGCGCTCACGTTGCCCGACGCGGGATCGTACTCAAAGTCGTCTCCGGTAATCTGGTCGAAGCGGCCGGAATCCCTGCCGTAGATGACGATCTTGACATTGTGCAACTCCGCATGTCCGCCCCCTTTGAACTGAACCGCTTTGGAGGCACTCACCGTAAATAGCGTGCGGCCTTCTACGGACTTGGAGATCGAAAAGCCTTCGGCGGTCTGCTGAATGTCGAGGCCGATTTTCGCCGGGATGTCGTGGACTATCTTGCGCACACGCAGCCGCGCGTAGAAATACATTCCCGCGACCATCGCAATCATAAGAATCGCGCCCAAGGCGAACCAGCCGCGCAGCCGTGAAACCGGTAGGGCCATCAGAAGTTAGTGTAACTCGTGGGCTCCAGACTGAAGCCCCGGCAGGGACGAACCACCTTAGCCCCGCGCTCCAGCGCGGAGTAGGAGTGGAACAAGCGGCGAAGTCCCGGAGGGACGGCCCACTCCTCACGCACACTCTATGCCCGCCGGACGAGCGTCCCAGCCAGCAAATCGTGCAGCCCCTGTTTGCGATCTGTGAATCCAACCATGATGTAGCCGACGAATAGGATCATCGCGGAAAGCCACTTCGCGAAATGCCTTCCCGTCGCGCGTTCGAATGAGATTCGATTGCCGTTGAGATCCGTAACCTTCATCCCGAAAATCATCTTGCCCAGCGTCGCCTGGTACGACGAGCTCTCCATGAAAGCCTCGTACAGCCAGGAACCGAAGAGCACCAGGATGAAGGTGACGCCACCTCCCAAAAGCCTGAGTCCAACGTGGGGAATGCCACTCATCATTCCTGCCATCCCGAGACCCCCAAAAATCATCCCCACCGGAGCCACCACGACCCGCAAAATGATGGCGTCAATGATTGCCGCAACCACGCGAATCCAGAACCCTCCGTAGCCAGCTCCTGCCACCGCCATTACCGGCGGATAGGATGTCGCCGAAGTCGGGTAGGATGCCGCTGGGTTGGGCGATCCCACGGCTGGCGGGACAACGCCGGGCGCCAGGTTCATGGGCGCTCCGCAGCGGCTACAAAACTGCGCGCCGGCGGCATTTTGCGCGCCGCACTTATTGCAAAAAAAGGTTCCGTTCATGCCCGGCACTATAAAGATGGATTGGCTTCTTGTCAAAAGGACCGCGTGTCACAGGGAGGAGGAACCCCGGTTGGCACTCACCGGGCCCGCACCACATCCCGCAAAGTCAACTCCAGCCCGCCAAATTCCGGATGATCGTTCATGCCGAGCGAGTAGGCGATGTCCAGGCGGTCGCCGGCCAGCAACTGCAACCGGTCGCAGGATTCCTTCATCCCCCAGCCCATCGCCTTGAAGGCAACATGGTCGCGCCAGGAAGAAGAAGCTTGTGTGGTGGCGGGGCTTTGCCCCACCGGGACGTGGGGGAGCGTCGTCACCGCACATTCACTACTACTGTCACTACTGCCGTCACCACTTCGCTTGGGAATCGCGGCCGCGTCGGGATGGCAGCGGGGAGTGAAGTCTTGCACCGCCGTCGCTGGCGCAACCTTGACGGCCGACGCAACGCGCAGTCGAACATGCTTTTCTTTCACCGCCTGCGGAGGGGTCATCAGCCGCACCGCCCGAGCGGCGAAAATAGGCGCTCGATTTTCCATCCCAAAGGGCTCCAGCAAGGCCAGCGCCTGGTAAAGTTCCGGCGTGACTTCGCCCAGCGGCAGCTCCCGATCGAATCCAATCTGCGGTTCAAAATCGGCGGGAGTCAGCCGGGCGCGCGCGTAGGCATCCAGGTGCTCGCGCAGTTTTTCCACGTTGGCGCTGGGCAGCGCAAAGCCAACCGCATGCGCNNGGGATCGAGCGTCCCGAGCCATGCGCTTCGTCGCCCTCACGCGAGATCACCAGCGTTGGCCGCCCGTAACGTTCCACCACCCGTGACGCGGTGATGCCAATCACTCCGCGATGCCAGCCTTCGCCATCGACCACCACGCAATAAGCTTCGCGCAACACAGGCTCGTCTTCCAGGCGACGGAAAATGCTATCCACGATGCGCCGCTCTTCTTCCTGACGCTCGGCGTTCAACTGGTCAAGACGGCTGGCGATCTTCCGGGCGCGCTCCATGTCTTTCTCGTTGAAGAGATCGATCACGTCGCGGGCCACATCCATGCGTCCCGCAGCGTTCAGGCGAGGCGCAATCCGGAAAGCAACTTCGGTCGCGGTCAGCGCCCGCCCGTCGCCCAGTTTTGCGACTTCGAGCAACGCTTTGAGCCCAACGTTGACCGGACGGCGCAGCCCCTGCAATCCCAGCTTCGCAAACACGCGATTCTCACCCAACAAGGGAACCGCATCGGCGATGGTGGCAATGGCCACGACCTTCATGAACGACATCAGCAGGCGCGATTGATCTTTTGCATCCAGCCGCCGCTGCATCAATCCCTGGGCCACCTTGAACGCCACGCCCGCGCCGCACAAATGCTTGCAGGGATAATTGCATCCGTCCTGATTTGGATTCACAACGGCCACCGCCTGCGGAACACCGCCCTGACCCGGCAGGTGGTGGTCGGTGACGATCAGGTCCACTCCTGTGCGCCGCGCAGTTTCACCGGCGGCAAACGCGCGGATGCCAGTATCGACGCTGATGATCAGCCGCACGCCGTCCGCAGCCGCACGTTCGATTACTTCATCGCGCATTCCATAGCCTTCGCGGATTCTGTGCGGCACGTGAAAGTCAGCCGAGCCGCCGCAAAGCTCGATGGCTGTCTTGAGAATGACGATTGCCGTGGTGCCGTCCACGTCGTAGTCGCCGTAAATCAGGATTTTCTCTTTGCCCTCAAGAGCCGCTTCCAGTCGATCGAGCGCTGACTTCATCCCACTCATCAGCAGCGGGTCGTGGAGATCGCCAAGCACGGGCGAAAGAAAACGCGCCGCCGCCTCCGGTTCGTCGATCCCTCGTCCAGCCAGCAGGTCGGCAAGGACGGGCAAAGCCGAAGCGGCGATTTTCAGTTTGGAATCATGCAGTGCCGCTTCGAGCACCCTTGCTTTCGGAGAGTTCAGCGGATTGGCAATCCATCGCATGCGGAGAAGAAAAACGAATAAGGCGGGATGATTTCAGNNTCGTCCGCCAGTTCGCGCAGGTGTTGATAATGCTCGTACCATTCAGTGCCGGCTTCGTAGACGAAGACGCATCCCTGGTAGGCCCATCCCAGCTGCACGAAGCCGGTCTTGCCGACGTAGGTCTTCAGCCAGCGGCTTTCTTCCATGTCTTCTTCGCTTCGGTAATCGCTGTCGGCGAGCTGCTGCGACAAGCGCTCCAACTCTTCGCGGTCGAGCGCCCAGGAATGCATGGTCAGGAAGGGTGCGCCGGTGGACTTCGCCAGCTCCACGAAATCCTTCCAACCCTCCGGATTCTGTCCCGAGTCCCACAGCACGCTGGGAATCTCTTCGCACTCGACATAGCCAAAGAAACGGCGCATGCCCAGACCCTCAATGAAGGCCGTCATATCGTCTTTCATGCCCGTCAGATTGTCCGGATGTGGAGACATGGAGTTCCATCATTGTAAGGCTTAGGCCAGTCACCCGCCACTGTGGGAACAAGCTGCGAGCCTCGAGCCACGAGCTGCGAGGCGACCACTTTGCATCGAACCTGGCGGCTCGATGCTCGCAGCGCCACCCGTTTGCAGCCAGCCTTGTGTTAGACTTTTCACTTACAAACAGCGCTATAGTCATGCTCTTTTCCAAAGAATATGTGGGCTATCTGGCCCGCGAAGTTTCCAAAAAACTGGTGGCGAGCGGTCTCATCGAGACCAAGGCGATGCCTGCTCTTTCCGAGAAGGTACACGCCGCTTTGCTCGATGAACTGGCGCTCGAGGACCGCATTAACGATGAAGTGCGCGTCATCCTCGAGGCGTATTCCGAAGAAATGCAGAAGAGCGGCGCCAATTACCAGGAAATGTTCCGCAAAGTAAAGACCGAGCTGGTCAAGAAATACAAAGCTGTTCTTTGAGGTTTGCTCCGCCGTGCGATTGAGCCGCGACAAAGTCAACCAACTCGCCCACACCGTCACCGACGCCGTCGCCGGCCTGGATGAGGTCGAGTTCATCGAAGACCGCAATACCATCCGCCTCGAGGTCCGCAAGATCCTCGAAGAACTGCTCATGCAGGAAGCCCGCATCGACCAGGCCGCGCGCCAGAAAATCGAAAGCCAGCGCCGCACCATCATCGAAGGCTCGGAGGAATGGTCGATCCTGTACCGCAAGTATTACAACGAGGAAGTGAAAAAGCTGGGAGTGTAAGTACAGTTCCCGGTTCTCAGTTCTCAGTCAAACCCGGTCTTACTACTGAGACTGGGAACCTAGAACTTCTGACTACTCGCTGCTCGGAACCGCGGTCATGCGCAACACATCGTCCTGATCGCGATCCTTGCCCTTGACTCCAACCGCATCCAGTTGGCGCGCCACGGGCTGCACCACTTGTAGAATCTTTGCTAACGTCTGGCCTACGGCTTCCTTGTCGCTGTTATCCGGGCCGCGACGCTCAATCACACTCTGCAAGAATGTCTTTGGCCGCGGAAAAACTACGATCTTCACGTCGTCGGCTTCGGGAATTCCCACCGCTTTCTTCGCCAGTTTCAGAGCTGTATCGTAGCCGCCGAGTTCATCCACCAGGCCCAGGTTCTTCGCATCCTGGCCCGACCAGATTCTTCCCTTCGCAATCTCCAGCACCTTTTCCTTTGGCAGCTTACGTCCATCGGCGACCTTACCGGTGAAATCCACATACACGCGGTCGAGCCACGCCTGGAAGCGTCCCCATTCGGCGGGGGTGTAATCGTGCGTTCCGGTGAACATGGTGGCGTTTTCGCCCTGATGCACTTCGTCCCACGAGAGTCCAACCTTATCCCACAGGCCGCTGGTCAGCATCTTTCCGCCCAGCACGCCGATCGAAGCGGTGATGGTTCCCGGTTCGGCGACGATCTTATCGGCTGCCATCGCCACGAAGTATCCGCCCGAGCCTGCCAAATTTCCCATCGAGACAATCACCGGTTTGCCCGCCTGGCGCGCCCGCACCACTTCGCGCCAGATGGTGTCGGAGGCCACATACGACCCGCCCGGACTATCCACGCGAAATAAAATCGCTTTTACGTCTCTGTCCTCCGCCGCCGTCCGAATCGCGCCCGCCACCGTCTCTGAACCCATATTCTGGCTGCCTTGCACAGGGTCGTAATCGCTCTTGCCACGCGTGACTCCGCCGACGCCGAATACCAGCGCCACCGTCTTCCCGCTTTCATGCGGACGCCCGGCGCGGTGCAGGTATTTATCCAGATAGAGCAGCTCCGCTCCGTCGCCCGCCTTGCTCTTCACGTCGCCGTAGACCTCGTCGCGATACGCGACCGCATCCACCAGTTTTGCCGCGACCGCTTCTTTGCCCAGATACGGACCGGCATCCACCAGCGCCTGAAACTTCTCCGGCGCAATCTGCCGCGCCTGGCAGATGCCGTCCTTCATCTGGTTGAACCATGAAGTCATGATCGCGGTCATCGCTTCTTTGTGCGGCCCTGTGAACTTAGTCTCGGTAAAGACGTTGAGCGCGTTCTTGTACTCGTAGCGGTGATCGCCATGAAAGGTCACGCCCAGCTTCGACAGCGTTCCTTTCACGAAGGGTGATTCCATGATGATGCCGGTCAGTCCGACGTCGCCCGAGGGCTGCAGATAGATGTGGTCAAAGGCCGTCGCCAGGTAGTAAGCGCCGTTGCCCGGACCAAACTCGCCGAAGGTTTCGGAATACGCGACCGCAAATTTCTTGTGCGCGCGAAATCTCTGGACTGCATCGCGAATCTCCTGGGTTTGCGCCATCCCCATCGGAGCCGCGCCAATTCTGGCAATCATGCCGACAACGCGATCATCACTCGCTCCGCGATCAATCGCGTCCACCACGTCGCGCAGCGTTTGCTTTTCGGTCAGCATCAACTGCGCCGACGGGGTGTCCGGCACGTCCTCCATGAACGGCTGCTCGAAATTCGCTTCGAGAACGGTCTTGGATGGAACCCTGCCCTTCACACCAATTACAGCCACCAGCACGATGACCATTCCGATCAGCCACAGAGCGCCTAAGATGGCGAGGAAACGAACGATTGCCTTGGACATGGTGTCTCCCTTTCTTGGTTAGAAAGAGCAGTCTAAACCAAGTGCAAGGCCGAGGCGCTCATAGGGGGTATTTTCACCCGCTGGTACGGGCGACTCATCACCAGGGGAGCCGCCGGATTTATAGCGGCAATGCTCTTTTGTCTCGGTGCGGGGAATTACCATGGAATCAATGACACGAACAACCGCGTCCGTCCACCCATAGCACTCGCAGTGCGATTTTGTTTCTTGTCAAAAGTCTTCTTCAGGCTTTTTTCAGCAAGCGCGTAATCCCGACCAAAATTACCGCGCCAACAAATGCCACAACGATGGAACCTATCAAGCCGCCTCCCGGCCAGATTCCCAAAAGTCCAAAGACCCAGCCGCCCACAACGCCGCCGAGGATTCCGAGAATGATGTCCACGAGTACGCCGTAGCCACCGCCCTTCATAACCTGGCCAGCAAGCCAACCTGCAATCAGCCCAACCACAATCCAAGCGATGAACCCCATGCCTATCCTCCTTGCCGCCGCTTTAGGCCGGAATTTTCGATTTGATCTCCAGGCCCGACCGAAAGAATAACACTTGGCCCTTCAGTCTGAAATGCGCTCCACGCAAATAGCTCTTGTAACATTGCCATTGCACTCATTGAGCAAGATGTGGGCGTAATTGGAGGGCTCTTACGGCACGGCTGAAGCAGCGCCCCTTCAAGAAACAAAGTCAAAACACGAGTTTCCGTGGGTGCTAGGGCCTGGAGTGACTCAGGTGGGGTGTTGTAATTGCGCCTTCTGCCGCCGACCCCACCAACGCCGCGTACTTTGCGAATACACCGGTTTTGTAGTGTGGCGCCGGAGGTTTCCATTCCGCCAGCCGCCGCGCAATCTCGGCGTCGGAAATTTCCAGTTCCAGCCTGCGGATCTTGGTGTCAATGGTGATGCGGTCGCCTTCGCGGATCACGGCGATCGGGCCGCCCAGCGCCGCTTCGGGCGCGACGTGGCCGACCATCAGACCGCGGGTTGCGCCGCTGAAGCGTCCGTCCGTGATCAGCGCGACGCTTTCGCCTAAACCTTCGCCCACAATGGCCGCAGTCACGCTCAGCATTTCGCGCATACCGGGTCCGCCCTTGGGACCTTCGTAGCGGATCACGACTACGTCTCCGGCTTTGATCTGCTTGCTGGTCACGGCTTGCATGGCAGCTTCTTCGGAATCGAAAACGCGCGCCGGCCCGGTTTGCGACGCCCGTTCGTGGCCGCTCATCTTCACCACTCCGCCGCCGGGAGCCAGGTTCCC
>PMBA01000206.1:7998-8548 GCA_003152795.1 Acidobacteriaceae bacterium
CTTTGAAAATCGTCGATCTCGAGCGGCAGGCCCATTTCGCGGGAAATCGCGAGCAAGTGGAGTACGGCGTTGGTCGAGCCGCCCGTTGTCGCCACGCCCGCGATCGCGTTTTCGAACGCCGCGTGCGTCAGAATATCGCTCGGACGAATCCCTTGCTTCAGAAGATTCATCACCACTTCGCCGCAGCGGAACGCGACTTCGTCCTTGCGCGGGTCCATCGCCGGAATGCCGTTGAATCCCATGGGCGACAGGCCGACCAGTTCCATCACCGTGCTCATGGTGTTGGCGGTGTACTGGCCGCCGCACGCGCCGGCGCCCGGACACGCGACATTTTCGAGCGCGAGCAGATCGGCGTCGCTCATCTTGCCCGCCGCATTCGCGCCTACGGCCTCGAACACATCCTGAATGGTTACGTCTTTGCCGCGATACTTGCCAGGGGCAATCGTTCCGCCGTAAAGCACCAGGCCGGGCAGGTTCATGCGCGCCAGCGCCATGGCGGCAGCGGGAATTGTCTTGTCGCAGCCCACAATGCAAACCGCCGCGTCAAACA
>PMBA01000377.1 GCA_003152795.1 Acidobacteriaceae bacterium
CCCTTGTTACTTGCGAAGGCGCTCGATGCGAGCAGCACGGCCAGCCCGAGCACAACACTCTTTGCCAGATTGTTCAGCTTCATTTGCTCCTTCGCTTTCTGCCCGGTCTCTGTCCGGGACACTAGCGGCGGCTGGTGATGGTTCGACGACGCTCGACTGAGGCCTTGCCTTTTTCTCGCAAAGTCCTACAATGCGCAGGTCAGGGTGACGCAAAAAGTCGCGGGCCTCGCGCTCGTGCTTTTTACCGGACCCGGCGCATTCAGGGCCGCCAAACCATGCCTGCGCCAGTCCCGTCACCCTGCAATTTCTTCGAAGTGGATCGACTTTTCCTCCACCCCACGTTTGGTTCGCTTCAGGTACGAATCTCGGTTTGAGTAAGTTCCCGATTTCTTTTTTTCGTTGCGAACTAACTTTCCCGTCACATGCTGGTTGGACGCGCGGACGTTCGGCTCGTTAGCAGCGCATCAGTGCTTCGCCGGAGTAACAAGGTGTAAGTGTTTTGTCAGGAGTCCAGGCAGATGGATAGTCGACGCACAAACCTGAAGGAGCGTCTGGTTTCGGAGAAGTCAGGCATCGCTAAAGCGATGCCCTGATACGAGACTCGATTTTCCCGCTAACTGATCTTCAGCACGATCTTGCCGTAATTCTTGCCTTCCTGCATCAGGATGTAGGCGGCGCGCGCCTCTTCCAGCGGGAAGACCTTGCCGATCACGGGAGCGAGCTTGCCTGCGGCCAGCCACTCCGAAAGCTGCTTCCATGCGGATTCCATGAGCGGACGGTTGGCGCTCAGATAACTGAGCCAGAGGCCGTGGACGCTTGCGCCTTTGGCGTAAAGAAGGCGAGTGTCGAGTATCGGAGTTTCGCCGGTGGCTGCGCCGTAGACGATGACGCGCCCGAAGTCGCGCACGCATTTGACGCTTTTCGCGACGTGTTCGCCACCGAGCATTTCGAAAACCGCGTCGACGCCTTCGCCATGCGTGAGGTCCTTAATGGCGTCGACATAATCGCGCTGCTTGTAGTTGATGCCGTGTTGCAGGCCGAGTTCGCTCACGCGCGTCAGCTTGTCTTCGGAAGAAGAAGTGCCGTACATTTCGATGCCGAGAATCTTCCCGATTTGCACGGCGGCGGTGCCGACTCCTCCGGCGACGGCGTGAATCAGGACGCGAGCGTCGGCGGCTTTGTCGCTGCCCTGGTTGAGCAAACCGGCCTTCCAGTAGGCGAAGTAGGCGGTGAAAAAATTTACCGGGAAAGCAGCGGCCTGTTCGGCGGTCCAATTTTCGGGGATGGGCCAGACGAGGTTGCGATGGGCCACGGTCTTCTCGGCAAAAGCCGCCCACTGCGTGTAGCCCATGACGCGGCGTCCACTGGCCTCTTCGCGACCGGCGAATTCGCGCCCGGCAGTGAGCGGTGGCTTGGGAGTGCCCGCGTATCCGCCGCGCGCGGTCAGCAGATCGGCGAAGTTCAAGCCGCCCGCTTCCACTTTCACCAGAAGTTGTTCGGGTGCGGGATGCGCGTCGGGGACTTGTTGCAATTCGAGAACTTCAGGACCGCCGAACCGAGTGATGACGAGGGCTTTCATAGGGAAAGTTTAACAGTCTTGAGCGCGAGGGAGCGCGGGTCTAATGGTGGTTCAACGAAGGGGCAGTCTGATGTGACTGGGAGCACTTCCCCCGCGCTCCGTACTCCCCGTGGTTCAAGCTGGCTTTTCTTCCGATGCCTCTGCTTTCGGAGTCGCCAGTTAGGGTTCGCGGAGTTTGGCTTCCGCATCTATAATGATGGCCGAGTTTCCGATCCCCACGGCCTGGGAGATTCTCTGGCGGCGGGGACGAGAATTGCGCTGGTTTCACGGTGCGATTCGAGGGCGCGGATGGAAACGTCTGCGCCTCCCGCATTTGGAAAGGAAACACTCGCCGGGATTGCTGCCTGCGTGTTTCCTTTCGTGAAAAGTCATTTGTTTCGGTGCTACGCGCAAAATGCCGCTTACTGACAATTTCGGGCGCTCGATCCACGACCTGCGGATATCGATCACGGACCGCTGTAACTACCGCTGCGTGTACTGCCGGACGGGAACCAACGGCGCCGCGTATGCGGAACTTCCGTTCGACGATTACCTGCGGATGGCTCGGATCCTGGTTGGGCTTGGGATCACAAAGATTCGCTTGACCGGAGGAGAGCCGCTGCTGCGCAAGGGGATTGTGGACTTCGTCGGCGACCTTGCCAGGCTGCGCACGTGCGAGGGCACAAAGCCTGAAATTGCGTTGACCACGAACGGCCACCTGCTGGCCGAGATCGCGCAACCGCTGAAAGACGCGGGACTCGACCGCGTTACGGTCAGCATGGATGCGGTGGATCCGGAGCGATTCGCCCGCATCACTCGCGTACCGAATGGATATGAGAGCGTGCTGGCGGGAGTGCGCGCGTCGCGGCGGGCCGGGCTCGATCCCGTGAAAATTAACTGCGTGCTGCTGCGCGGCTTCAATGAGGATCAGATCATTCCGTTTGGCATGTTCGGGCGCGAAGAGCGGGTGGTGGTGCGCTTCATCGAATTCATGCCGCTCGAAGAGGACCGGGTATGGACGCCGGAGATTGTGGTCAGGCTCGATGAGATCGTCCGCCGCATGTCAGAATACCTGCCGTTCGAGGAGATTGCACACGAGCGCAGCGAAACGGCGCGGCGGTATCGTTTCTCCGATGGCGTGGGCGAGATCGGGATTATCGCGCCCGTGTCGCATCCGTTCTGCGGACACTGCAGCCGGATTCGCATCACTTCGGATGGCAAGCTGCGGACGTGTTTATTTTCCGTGTGGGATCACGACCTGCATGAATTGATGCGCCGCGGCGCTTCGGACGAGAAGCTTACGGAGTTCATTGTGCAAGCGGTGGAGAAGAAAGAAGAGCGGCACCACATCGGGGAGCCGGGATTTGTGCCGGCGTCGCGGACGATGGTGCATATCGGTGGCTAGTAATCAATCTCGCGCAAGCCAAGTGGTAAGGCGGAGGCCTGCAAAACATCTATCGTGAGGTCGATTCTCACCCGCGCCCCCAGTTCCCTGCATTGTGGGTCGTCGTTCGCTGATGTACGATGTTCGGTTCCTTGCTTCATGTTTGGATCGCCGTGAGTGAGCATTCTTTCTAAAATCTACTGGCGCTGCCGCTTAGGAGGGATCTCCCATGCCTTACAGGAAAGAACGCTGCAAACCATCGCTCTATCTGCTTGCTCTATTCATTCTCGCCGTGGTTGCTTTGTCGGGAACTGCGGCTGCAAAAGAGGCCAAGACATACCCAGAATCGGGGAAGGTCATTGGCATTGGACAGAATGAACATACGAAAACGCACCCCAAGACAGGCAATAATACGGGCGGGGGTAGCTATTCGGTATACAGCCACACGTACAAGATCGAAACGGACACGAAGATCTACGAGATGGATTGTGGCAAGACGCCAATGTTTCTTGGCAGCACGGGAAAAGAATGTGGAGGAGACAAACCACTGCAAATCGGCGATGTGATTCATTTCCGGGTCGAGAAGGGATCGGCTCACATCCCTTTGCCGGATGGCTCCGAAGAAAAGCTGCGTATCCTGAATGAAGAGGCGAAGCCTGAAACCAAGCCGTCGGACGCGAAAACACCCGATGCGAAACAGTAGCCCCAATTATTTGGACTTGGATTGAACCGCCGGCATGCCATTTTCAAGACTAGTACCGTATCCGCGTGATGAGTCATGCGCTGGGAGCGACCAAGACACCGATCGCGCGCGGATAGCTCTTCAATAGAAGGAATCGTACTTAGTAACTGTCCAGCCTTCATCTTTCTTTTCTTCAGTCACTGAAAAAAGATCCTTGTAAGTCGAGTCCTGAGCGGGGCTGCTGTAGCGCTGGCCTTTGTAATGCAGAATCACGAGCGGCGGCGCATCTTGCCATTCCACCAGGGTCCAGGAAATCAGCGGGTGCTGGGCTTCGGAGGCACAGAGGAAGTCGGCGCGCTTTTTCCGATAGTCTCTCTCCCACTGAGCCAGCAGCTTGCGGCAATTACCGTCGCGCATCTCGGCGATGAAGCTGTTGGCGGTGCGCTCGATGGTGCGATCGCGAAACGGATTCATAGTGATGCTGATCGGCATCTGGGTGAGCGGGTCGCGTTCCGCCGAGCGGGCCAGAACCGGCGGCTGGCTGCTCAACCAATACAGATAGCCGAGAAACACCAGCACAAGCAGGCCAGCGGACCCGAGTGCGATGACGAGATGGGCGCGGGAAAACGGCATCAGTAGAAGTTTGAAGGATGGGCGCGACGGGGGCAAGGTTACTTCAGATATTTCGGGAACAGGGGTTTTGGCTGGCGTGCGGCGGCGGATGCTGACGCTGAAGAACCAGGCGCGGCGAACGGCGGCGGCGCCCGTCCCTCGACGGGCATGCCTGGCATGGTTTGTGTTTTCCAAATTGCCGGCGTATAGTTGCTGATGAATACTGTTGTGTCGTAGTGTCAGGATTGTCGAAGCACACCAGTGGGCGCAAGCCCACTTTTTAGTTGGGCCGGCGATTGGGTTTGGTTTGGCGCGGCGGTTCGAGCGCAAATTGCTGAAAACATGGCTTTTGATCTGGATAAGGTCCGGCAGATTGCCGAGCGGGTGGCAAGCTCGAGCGGGCTGGAAGTAGTCGAAGTGGAAGTGTGCGGCGCAGGTAAGCACCGCATGCTGCGCGTTTTTATTGACCGGCCCGGAGCGGCGCCAGCGGCGCATCGTCCGGACGGTGTGACCCACGAGGATTGCTCGAGGTTCAGCCGAGAGTTCGGGACCATCGTCGACGTTGAGGATGCGTTTCCGGGTGGAGAGTATGTGCTGGAGGTTTCGTCGCCGGGGCTCGATCGGAAGCTCACGAAGGCGGCGGATTTTGAGCGCTTCCGCGGACAGCGCGTGAAGTTGATGACACGGGAGCCGGTGAACGACAACCGGCATTTTGAAGGGAAGCTGGAAAGCTTTGAGAATGGAAAGTTGCTGCTGGATCTGAGCGCCGCGCGAAAAAAGAAGATGCGCCCGAAAGAAGGCGCGGCGGCCAAGGTTGAGATTGAATTGAAGAACGTAGAAAAGGCGAATTTGGTACCGGAAATATAGTTCTCGGTTCCCAGTTCTCAGTTCTCAGGAAGAGCAAACCCTGGGAACTGGAAACCGAGAACTGAGAACTGAGAACTGACTTTTATGGCTAGTGAGCTCTACAACATCATCGAAGGGGTCAGCCGGGAGAAAGGCATTGATCCGCAGATTGTGGTTAGCGCGGTTGAGGACGCCATTGTGGTGGCCACGCGCAAGTACTACAAGACGCAGGAGAACTTGCGCGCGGTGCTGGACAAAGACAGCGGCAAGATCAATGCCTATGCGGTGAAGTCGATCGTCGAGACTCCGGAGCAGGTGGAAGATCCGAACCTGCAGGTGACGGTAGAACAGGCGCGGAAACTGGACCCGGCGGCGGAAGTGGGCGGAGAACTGCTGATCCCGAAAGTGACGGAAGGGATCCTCGGGCGAATCGCCGCGCAACTGGCAAAGCAGGTCATCTTTCAGAAAGTGCGCGAGGCGGAACGCGACACGGTTTACAACGAATACATCGGACATGTGAACGAGATTGTGAATGCGACCGTGAAGCGGCTCGAGGGTCCGGATGTGATTCTCGATCTCGGCAAGGCCGAAGCGCGGATGGGACGCAAAGAGCAGTCGCGGCTGGAATCATTCGCGGTGGGTGAGCGGATTCGGGTCGTCATCGTGCGGGTGGAGAAAGCGGTAAAAGGTCCGGGCGTGATCGCATCGCGCTCGGCTCCGGAATTAGTCCAGCACCTGTTCCAGACGGAAGTACCGGAAATTTACGACGGCACGGTGGTGATCCGTGCAATCGCGCGGGAAGCGGGCGAGCGCACCAAGATCGCGGTGATGTCGAAGGATAAGGACGTGGACGCGGTCGGAGCCTGCGTGGGCATGAAGGGGATGCGGGTGCAGTCGATCATTCGCGAGTTGCGGGGAGAAAAAATCGACATCATCGAGTATCACGAGGACCCGGTGACGTTCGCGGAGAAAGCGCTGCAACCGGCAAAAGTAAGCCGGGTCACGATTGTGGATGCAGCGGACAAGCATCTGGAAGTGGTGGTAGACGACACGCAGCTCTCGCTGGCAATCGGGAAAAAGGGGCAGAACGTGCGGCTGGCGGCGAAGCTGCTGGGCTGGAAGATCGACATCAAGAGCGAAGAGGAAAAGCGGCAGGAAGTGGAACAGCAGATGTCGGCGCTGGTCACGCAGACTGTAACTCCGCTGGAGAATGTTACGGGACTGGGCGAGGGACTGGTCGAGAAACTGAAGGCGGCTGGCGTGAATACGGTGGAGTCGCTGGCCGACATGACGCCCGAGCAACTGGAAGCGATTGAAGGTATTGGCCCGAAAACGGTGGAAAAAATCAGCATTGCGGTCAATAATTACTTTGCCAGTCTGGATGGCGGCGAGGCGGTAGCCGCCGCCGAAACAGAAGGCACCGGAGAAGCCGCCACCGAAGCGGCTTTCAGCGAAGAATCGCTGGCCGAGGGCTCGGTCGAAGCGGATGCATTGGCCGCCGAACCGGACAGTCCCGGAGAAGCTGTATCGCCGGAGGACGGCGAGTTAGAGGCGGCGAAGCTGGCCGCTGAAGCGGAGCCCACCGAAACGGCGCCTGCAGCCGACGCCGAGCTTGCGACGGAAGAAGCCGCAACGGAAGAAGCCCCGGAAGACAAGAACATCTGAAACAGGGAGCGTGGCGGGTCCGGAGTTACATCCGGACCGGATGCGCGGGCTTTGTCAGCCGGAAGTAAGATTACGCGGGATTTCATGAGGTTAGATATGCGAGCTTAGATAGACGCGATTAGCGGGACAAGAAGAGGAAACGAGAGCGGATGAGTAAGATTCGAATCAACGATCTGGCCCGTGAGTTGGAAGTCAAGAGCAAGGAAATTCTTGACGTGCTGACCACGGTGGGCGTCACGGAGAAGAAAACGCACTCCAGTTCTCTGGAAGATCACGAAGCGGACCTGGTGCGGAAGCATCTCCGCGGCCGTTTCGATGCGACGCCGAGTTCGGCGAAACCTTCCTCGCGCGCCGCTCACGGCGAAGAAGAGATCAAGACCAAGATCGACCTCTCCCATATTTCCCGGCCTGGAGACGTGCTGCGCGCGATCACCCAGCAAAAGGGAGCCACGGAGCACCCCTCGCCGCGTCCGGCAGTCAAACCGCCGGTTGCGACGCCTGCGGCAGAAGTAAAGACAGAAGCTCCCGCCGCCCTAGCAACGCCGAAGGCAGTTCCGCCGAGGCCCGCCAGTGAAGCTCCTGTGCCCCCGGCACCGAAAATGGTGACCCCGGCTTCGGTAGCTGCCACGTATCGCCCGCCGACGGTGGTCGTGATTCCGCCCAAAGCTCCTGTAACGCCGCCGGCCGCGACCACACCGCCTGCCTCCACAAGCACCGCGCCGCCTGCGATCGCCGTTCCGCCGCGGACCACGATTCCTGCCCCGCCCACCGGCAGCGCTCCTCCAGCGGCACAGCCTCCGGTACCGAATAATGTCATGCAGATGCAACCGTCGGCGCCCGCGAAGCCAGCGGCTCCGGTTGCGCCGCCGCCGCGAATGATCATGCCGCAGACCGGCCCGCGCCCGGTGTACAAAGCGCCTCTGCCACCGCCAGGCGCGGCGCCCGGTGCCACTTCGCGGCCTGCCCCCGGACGACCTGTTCCCGGGCAACCAATCTTTCAGCGCACCGCTCGCCCCCTGGCGCCGGGACAGACGCGTCCGCCGCTGCGTCCGGGTGAACGGCGGCCGATGCATCCGACGCGCGTGGCGCCGGCAGGATCGCGTCCGCTGGGTGTAGGTCCGGGAGCGGGAATGCCACCGCCGGGACCGACCCGTCCAGGAGCTCGTCCGGGTGGCCCGGCCCGGAGACCGGGACAAAGATATGTGCCGCGTGGAGTGAAGGAAGGCCCGATGAAGGGCTACACTCCGCCGCCGCGCATGACCATCAGCAACGAGCCGGCCCCGATCACGCGGAACATCACGATTACGGAAGGAATCTCGGTGAAGGACCTGGCCGAGAAGCTGGGCATTCGCGCCAAGGATGTGATNNCTGGTGGTGCGGGGAGTGTTCGCGACCATCAATCAGACGCTCGACGCGGAACTGGCAAGCGAGATGGCGCGTTTCTTCGGAGCCGACACGGAAGTGATCACCTTCGAAGAACAGGCTGCCAAAGATACAACCGAGGCAACCGAGAGCAGCGAAGAAGGCGCGGAGGCCGTATCGCGCCCGCCGGTGGTCACCATCATGGGTCACGTTGACCACGGCAAAACGACGTTGCTCGATGTGATTCGCAAGTCAGACGTCGCTGCGGGTGAAGCCGGCGGCATCACGCANNACGTCGATCACGGCAAGACGACGCTACTCGATTCCATCCGCTCCACCAATGTGGCCGGAGGCGAGGCCGGCGGCATTACGCAGCATATCGGCGCCTACAAGGTTCGCATCTCGGACAAAGCCTCACCAGCCTTTGGACGCGAAATCGTTTTCCTCGATACGCCGGGTCACGAAGNNATGCGCGCGCGCGGCGCGAAAGCGACCGATATCGTGGTGCTGGTTACCGCGGCCGACGACGGCGTCATGCCGCAGACGATTGAAGCGATTGACCACGCGCACGCCGCCGAAGTCCCCATCATCGTGGCCGTCAACAAAATCGATAAGCCGGGCGCGCTGCCGGAGCGGGTCAAGAAGCAACTCGCCGATCGCGGGCTGGTGCCGGAAGAGTGGGGCGGCAAGACCGTGTTCGTCGATGTGTCCGCCAAGCAGAAAACCAATCTCAATCTGCTGATGGAAATGATCTGCCTGACGGCGGACCTGCAGGAACTGAAAGCGACTCCGGGACGCGCGGCGAGTGGCGTAGTGCTCGAAGCGAAACTGGATCGGGGACGCGGTCCGGTGGGGACGATCCTGGTGCAAAACGGCACGCTCCACGCGGGCGACAACTTCGTGGTGGGGAACGTGTACGGAAAAGTCCGGGCGATGTTCGACGATCGCAGCAAGCCGCTGAAGGAAGCGCCACCCTCGACGCCGGTGGAAATCATTGGACTAGAAGGACTGCCGCAGGCGGGCGATCAGTTCGTGGTGGTCACCGACCGCGAGAAGGCGCGCGACATCTCCGAATACCGCGAGCAGAAAGCGCGCGAAGCCACCCTCGCCAAGAGTTCGCGAGTGTCGCTCGAAGGCCTCGCCGAGCAGTTGAAAACGGCGGGCATGAAGGAACTGAACATCATTCTGAAGGCCGACGTGCAGGGTTCGGTCGAAGTACTGGGCGACTTGCTGAGCCGGTTGTCGAACGACAAAGTGCGTTTAAAACTGCTGCGGTCGGGCATTGGCGCGATCACCGAGACAGATGTCCTTCTGGCATCGGCATCCAACGCCATCATCATTGGATTTAACGTCCGTCCGGAGCGCAAGGCGCAAGAGTTGGCCGATCAGGAAAAAGTCGACATCCGCCTGCACTCGATCATTTACGAACTGCAGGACGAGATCAAGCGCGCCATGACCGGGCTGCTCGAACCGACCATCAAAGAAACCTACCAGGGACGCGCCGACGTGCAGGAGACCTTCCGCATTCCCAAGGTGGGGACGATTGCCGGTTGCCGCGTGAGCGATGGACTGATCAAGCGCGATTCCGAAGTGCGGCTGCTGCGCGACAATGTCGTTGTCTTCAAGGGAAAAGTGGCGTCGCTGCGGCGTTTCAAAGACGACGCCTCCCAGGTCACCAGCGGGATGGAGTGCGGCATCTCGATCTCGAACTACGGCGACATCAAAGCTGGCGACGTGATCGAGGCTTTCCTAACGGAGCGGATCGCAGCCGAAGCGATTAAGTAATCAAGTGGCGGCCGGGCGAGGACGCCCGGCCCTCCATTGCTTGTCCCCACCTACTGCGTTTGCGCCTTCAGTGTGCCACTCAGGTTGATCCCCGTATCTGCCTGCAGCAAATAACCGGTGCTGTTCGTTGTCAGGTAAAGCACAATATTGTTGGTAAAGCCGTTCAACTGCGTTGTGGTGCGGCCGTTACTGGCCACCGAAAAAGTCCCCGAGAAAGCATTGGAACTAAAGGTTCCAGCCAGCGCATTGGGGGCAAAAAAACTGGCTTCGTAGTTGGTCCCCAGTGAGTCCGAGCCGCTGGGAACGAGGGTCCCCACCCGGTCTTCGAACGCGACGTCATTGAACACCACTCCATTCCAGTTGAAACCATCCATAAAGAATGCCGCCTGGGTGCTAAGGCTCGTATTTGTAAAGGTGCCGCTTTGCTGATCGAGCGTGCCGTCTTCAACATTGTTCCCGTTAAGGGCGATCAGGTAAGCCCGCGCTGGGCTCACCATCCAGATCTCACGTTTGAGACCCCCTAGAGTGACGGCGCCGGATCCGTCCGGATTGATGAAATACGTTCCGGTGGTGGTTACATCGCTGGAAACAGAACCGTCCTGCACGGAATCGTAATTCGCGGCCGTAACGTTGGCTGTTCCATCGGTCGTGAAGACACCTACCGTATTGACGAACCCTGGCGTTGTCGTTTCGCCGCTGCTGCCAAAAGCATAAGAGCCGGAGAGTGATGTGGCCGAAAATGTAATGGCACTCTGTTGTTCGGCCATGCCCACGGAAAGAACCTGCGAGAAGGTGTCCAGCAACAGAAACTCACTCGGACTCACCACATAGTACTCCGCCGTGTCGGCGGTGGTGCCGTTCACAACCAGAGTCAGGGACCCGCGACCTCCCGTCGGCGCAGTGATGGTGCTGCCAGCCCCGATGATGCTGAGGGTGGGCGTCCCATTCTGAACCGTCACGTAAGTGCCGCTCACGGCGCCTGCGGAAATCGACACCGCGCCCATTGTCGCGCTCCTTTGTACGTCATGGGCGCGAAAAACAAACGTCCCGGATGGAGTTGCGCTGGAACTCTGCAGGTGTGCCGAGCCGGCGCTGGTTCCTCCGCCGTCCGCTTCTTCCATGTAAAAGTCGCCACTATCGCTCAAGGTGATGGCGAATTCCTCTGAAAGCCCCAAAAGCGCCCCCCCAAAAACAAACGTCATGATACCCGTCCCATCGGAGTTGATGGAGTAGGTTCCGGTAATGGCATTGCCCAGGTAAGGCTGGGTGGCTAGCCCCGACTCTTGGATGAAGTCATCCGTTCCCGTGATGTTTCCGTTGCCATCGGCCGTTAACACCCCGCCCTCAACGAAAAACGCGCCCGCGCTTCCATTTAGGTTCAATCCGTAGCCCTTATGGGTGTATGCATACGCGCCCTTCAAACTGGCATTAGTGAACCCTCCCTTAACCACCACTGAACTTCCGCTGGAGCCGCAGCCGGCCATCAAAAGCAAACTTGTGATCGCTGCCAGACCCATAAGCACACGCCAGGCACACTTCGAGGTTGCGAGGGGATTCATAAGACACTCCTGTCTTCTTCTTAAGATGCGCTAACCCCGATTGTAGAAGAAAGTTTCGGAGAAAAATGGGGGCGTTTCGCCCCGCAGCCGGAAACGAGGGAAAGCCCCGTCTCTACGCGAGACGGACTGGGGCTGGAATGGCGGACTGCTTGCGCCTTTCCGACACCCAGACTCCCACGCGGTAGAGCAGCAGGACGCTGAGCACGATGCCGTACTCAATGGGCTTGTGGTGATCGGCCTTCACCAGCCAGGCGTAATGCACCACTCCCAGGATTCCCGTCAAATAAATCAG
>PMBA01000092.1 GCA_003152795.1 Acidobacteriaceae bacterium
CGCGAAGTAAAATCCCGTTCGGTTCCACACAAGAACGAATACGCTGTCTTCGAGCGCATTCTAAAATCACGGTTGACTGAAATCGATCCCGTCAGCAAGTCTTCGCAATGATTCAATGACTAACGCTCCCGAATCGATAGGCGCGCACCCAAACGCGTCAACCGACCGGTGTTAAATCGCTGAGGCCGTCCCCCGCTTGCATTCAAGGAGCGTCATCTCCTGAGGAGAGCCTTGGCAAACCGTCTGCTAGCGTCCGATCCCGGAACGGTCTTAGCGGAAGCGCGGAAGCGCACGAGATAAAGACCTGAGAGCGGGCGCCGGGACGACCCTAGGTCCAGGCAGCTTTTGTCCATTCCTCATTTCTCCATCAGAACTCGTAACGCAGTGCAAACTGCATGATGCGCGGATTTGTCAGCAGGCCCGAATAATTCCCAAAACTGCTACCGCTGCCCAACGTCAGAGCTGAGGACAACAGGCTCGATTGCGCATCGAAGCGTACGGAGTTCGTGACGTTGAAGACTTCCCAACGGAACTGCAGGGTCTGTTTCTCACTCCAGGGCATCTTCCAGCGCTTGGCGAGGCCGAGGTCTATGCCAAAGTAGCCGTCGCCTCGAATGACGTTCCGCTGACCAGACTGACCGGCGTAGGCCTCCGCGAACGAACTACGGGCAGCGGAGCCATTGGCAAAAATGTTGACGGTGACATTCCCATCCGGGCCCTTGATGCGATACGCACCGGTCTTCACCGGCGCGATGAGGTTGGCGTTGCCTTCCTGTTCGAAGTTCGTCGGGAAATTGCTGTAGCCATTGTCGACGTTGACGGGGAAGCCGGAGGTCCAGCGGAACAGGCCAGAGAGCTGCCACCCGCCGATGACAGCGTCGAGGCCTTTACCGGCACCACCGCCAATCACACGACCGCGTCCGAACGGCAGCTCCGCAATCCAGTTGGCATTGAGCTGGTGGGTGGCATCGAAGGACGACACGCCACGCTCCTGCTGGGGGCTCCAGGCGTTAATGATGATGTTGTTCAGGCTGCTGACACTGCTTGCCGGTGCAATCCGCTCGGCGTCCGAGGCCAGATCGATGGACTTCGAATAGGTGTAGTTGAAATCAAACTGCACGCCGTGAGACATGCGGTGACGCAAGGTCATCTGCAGGGCGTTATAGCTTGAGTTCGCCATCGAACGCCAGGCATAGAGGGAACTGAATTGCTGGCTGTAATAAGTGTTAGGCCCGGTGGCCGGGTAGTAGGGCTGGCCATTATTCGCACCGTTGAAATCCGGAATTCCGGAGGTGTCCAGGTTGTAGAGTCCGAGGGAATCGTTGAACTGAGTGCCGCAGAAAACATCGAAGGCAGCCACCACCGGGCTCTGTGTACCCAGGACGATGGGATTGCCGCTGCTGTCGGTCCCGGTACAACCACTGATGGTGTAAGCGCCACCGGGCGCGAGGGGCTGGATCTGGTTGGCCCAGAAGGCCTGGACCTTGGATGACACCTGGTTGGGATTGAATGAGAGGGTGGCCGCGTTGTTGCCGCTCTTGAGCTGCGGCCGGAAAACCTTGGCCAGGGCCACCTCGGCATTGAAATAATCGATACCCGCTTTTTTGTCATAGATATCGAGCGGCATCGCCAGGTCGTCCTGGGCCAGGCCCCGGCGGGAAAGCCTGCCAACGTAGGCAGCCTCGAAGGTGAATCCGGATCGAAGTTCGCGGCTGACCGCAAAATCGAGGTTGTACGCATAGGGAGTCTTCAGTTTGTTGTCGATCCCCCAGGTGATGGCCAAGGCGCTGGGATAAACCACGGGGAAAATGCTGGGCGGCGCCTGAACGAAAATCTGGTAGCCGGTTTTGTCTTGTTGGGGAATGTCATGCATGTCGGTTAAACGGGGAGCCGTCAAAGAGGTTTCCGAATCTGACGGGTTCGACAATTGAGTGGCCAGTCCAAAGGAGCCGTTGCGGTCGAAGGTGTCCACTATGCTTTCCCCGGCGCGGTCATAGACCATGGCGAAGCCCGCGCGGATACTGGTCTTGCCGGGGCCACCGGCCAGTTTTCCGAGAATTCCATCGCTCCATTCTGGGGAATAGGCAAGAGAGAGCCGGGGAGCGAAGTTGCGAAAGTCCCAACTGTAGTAGCCCGGGCCGCCTCCATTCGCCGGACCGGACCAGTTGTAGCTGATGAGCGGCTGGGCGCTGGACGGCAGGCCCTGGAGCATGCCTTGGCCGCGGTTGTTAAACCAGGTATTGAGGCTGATGGTGGGCGAGACTTGCAGGCCATTGGTCTCCCAGGGTGGCGATTCTAATGAGTAGCGCAGGCCCAGGTTCACAGTCAGATTGGGTTTCACCTTCCAGGAGTCCTGCGCGTACATTTCATAGGAATCTTCAC
Organism: Acidobacteriaceae bacterium; assembly: GCA_003152795.1. Classification (GTDB taxonomy): domain Bacteria; phylum Acidobacteriota; class Terriglobia; order Terriglobales; family Acidobacteriaceae; genus Acidiflorens. Next base: position 2,383 of record PMBA01000092.1, read on the forward strand.
CGAAGCGCCGGGTAACGGGTGTGCCCTGCGGCAGGGGCTGGCCATTGCGCTGGTAGTTGTAGTTGGCGTTCACCAGCGTCACCATCCCAAGCAAGGTCGTCATGGGATAGTCGTAGTTGCTGGCGAAGCTGGAATCCACGGGTGGAAGGCCGTTGTTGGAGGGATTCAGCCGCGACGAACTGGGCTCGGCGAGTCCGGAACCGTACAACCAATCGGGATTGGCGACTCCGGCGCTGAATGAGTTGTTCGAATCGATCTCGGGATTTCGCAGGATACTGACTTGGAATCCGAACTGCCAGGTATGTTTTCCTCGTACCCAGGAGACGTCGTCGTTAAAGACGTGGATGGGCCGCTGAAACGACGACGAATAATTTATGCCTTGACTGAGAGCCAGGAGCTGGTTCCAAGGCTGGTTGCTGTTACCGAGGGTGCCGACACTCTGGCGAATAAAACCGTATCTGAAATTGTTGAGCAAGGTTGGAGAAACCACCCACGAATAGGAAGCGATGAGCCCCTTGTTGAAGTTGACCGTGGTCTGCTCGGGCGGCGTACCCGGCAAGAAAGGGGCGCCGGAATAGGCCTGATTGGCAAGCGCCGCGCTTACGGAAATACGCTGCCTGGCATCGCTGGTGAGGTTGTAGTCAAGCTTGCCGATGTACCAATTCTTCGTGTTGTGCGTACTACCCCGGAAGCGGTAACCCGCGGTGTTGAAAAGGTCGCCGGTGGTCGAATCGTTGGGCAGGGGATAGGTGGAATTCATGTACTGCAGAACGACAGGGTTGGGGCCGTGCAGGCCCGGGCTGGTCGCATCCATGGTCGTGATGGTTTGAGCGGAAAGTGCCTGGTAGCCGGGCGGGGCGGTATAGGAGTTGGCTGGGTTAATGCCTTGGACGGTGTTTCCGGGACAGAGGGTGGTGTTGAGGCTGCCGTCGGAGTTGGTCTGGCAGAGATATTGAATGACCCCATCGCGCATTGATGCGGTCGGGACAGTTCGCAGAGAGCTTTCGGCTTCGGCATCGCGATAACCCTCATAGTTGAGAAACAAAAAGAGCCGATTCTTGAGAATCGGGCCGCCGACGGAAGCTCCGAAGATGTTGCGGTTCAACTGGGATGGTTGATTGGGTTCACCGGACTGCAACTGCGCCAGCTTGATGAAATAGTCGTTGGCGCTGACAAACGAATTACGATTGTACTCGTAGACGGAGCCGTGAAAGGAATTGGTCCCGCTCTTGGTGACAAGGGCGACCTGTGCCCCTCCGGAACCGCCCTGGTCCGCGCCATAGTTGGTGGTGGTGACGCGAAATTCCTGCACGGAATCGAGCGTGACCGGCAGAACCGAGGTGAATGAGTGGCCACCTTTGTCGTTGACCGAAATGCCGTCAAGGGTGACGTTGCTCTGGTCGCTGTGCGATCCATTGACCGACCCGCTGCGAGTGTCGGCACCGGTATCTGCATCGGGCCGGTTGCCGGTGTAAACGACGCCCGGCTGCAGCGACAGAAGGTCGGGAACATTCCGGCTCTCCATCGGAAGTTGCTTTACCTGATTTTCGCCGAAGGCGATGCCCAAAGTCGCGTCGGTCGTATTTACTGTCTCAGTCTGCGCGGAGACCTCGACCTTTTCCGCCACGGCGCCAACGGCCAGGTGCACGTCGTGAGTGGCTGGAAGGTTCACTAACAGATCCAGTGCGCGCAATTCGAACTTGCGGAAGCCTTCCTTCTCAACAGTGAGAGTGTAGGTTCCTGGAGGAAGGCCAAGGAATCTGTATTCGCCGGAATCGTCGGTTCGCGTTGTACGCTGTAGCGCTTGCCCAGTATTCTCGAGAACAACCCTGGCACCGACTACGGCTGCGCCGGATTTGTCGAGGACCACTCCGCGCAGCGAGGTGGTTCCAGTTTGTGCAGAGAGTCCGACAGCGAGCAAAAGGATACCGAGACATGCCAAAACACTTCCGAGCTTATGAAAACGGGTCATGGTTCCCCCTCATGTAACGAAACACACTGAACCGGAATTTGATTCTTGAGCTCGGAAGCGGCAGTGATCAGCTCCCAAATTGCCTCCTCCGAATTCGTCGTGGCCTGTCGAACCATCACGACCAACAG
>PMBA01000453.1 GCA_003152795.1 Acidobacteriaceae bacterium
CGCGACTGGGAGCGGCGGGTGCATGAACTGAGCGGCCAGACCAGCCTCGAGTACATGTGCGAACTGAAGCTCGATGGCATGTCCCTGGCGCTCGTCTACCGCGACGGCCGTCTCGAACGCGGCATCACCCGCGGAGATGGCAGCATTGGCGAAGACGTGACCTTGAACGTGCGCACGGTCCGCTCCATCCCGCTCTCGATTGCGAAAGACAAGTTGACGAAGGCGGGCATTCCCGCCGATTTCGAGGTGCGCGGCGAAATGCTGATGCCGCTCGCCGCTTTCCGCAAGCTGAATGAAGAACGCGAGAAGCAGGGGCTGGCCGTGTTCGCCAATCCGCGCAATTTTACCGCGGGCACGGTCCGCCAGCTCGAACCCTCCATCACCGCCCAGCGCCGCATGGACTTCTTCGCCTACTTTCTGCTGAAGGATGGACAGACTTTCTTCGATCGCCAATCGAAAGCGATGGATGCTCTGGAACTGGCGGGTTTCAAAGTGAACCCCAACCGCAAGCTTGCGAAGAATCTGGAAGAGGTCTGGAAATTTATTCAAAGCTGGGAAGCGAAGCGCGAATCCCTGCCTTACGAAATTGACGGCATTGTCATCAAAGTCGACCGGACGGCTTGGCAGCGCGAATTGGGCTTCACCGGCAAGGCTCCGCGCTGGGCAATCGCGTACAAGTACGCCGCCCGCGGAGGTGTAACCCAGATCGAAGACATCGTTCCCCAGGTCGGCCGCACCGGCAAGCTGACGCCGGTCGCGTGGCTGAAGCCGGTTCCAATTGGCGGAACGACGGTCTCGCGCGCCACGCTCCACAACATGGATGAAATCGAGCGCCTCGGGGTAAAAATCGGCGACTGGGTCGAGGTCGAGCGCGGCGGCGATGTGATTCCGAAAGTTGTGAAAGTCGTCGAGAACGACAAGGACCACCCTCGCGGTCATAAGCAGTTCGAAATGCCCGAGCACTGCCCCGTCTGCGGCGGCAACGTGGTGCGTACCGAAGGCGAGGCCGATCATCGCTGCGTGAATGCAAATTGCCCGGCAAAGCTGCAAGGGACGATTCTGCATTTTGCCTCCCGTCACGTGATGAATATCGACGGCCTCGGTGAGGCCCTGGTCAATCAACTGAACGAACGCGGCCTGGTAAAAAATGTCGCCGATCTCTACCGGCTCACGAAAGACGACCTTTTGAAGCTCGAACGCATGGGCGAAAAGTCGGCCGATAACGTGCTCGCCGAGATCGCAGCCTCCAAAAAACTTCCGCTCGAGCGCGTGATTTACGGCCTCGGAATACGGTTTGTGGGCGAACGCACAGCACAGTTTCTGGCCGAACACTTCGGCAGCCTCGACGCCATCATGAACGCGAGCGCCGAGGAACTGGAGGAAGTAAACGAAGTGGGACCGCGCATCGCGGAGAGCATCGTGGAATTTTTCGCCGACGATCACAATCGCAAACTGGTTGAAGACCTGCGCGACGCGAAGCTGAAGTTCACAGGAAAGAAAAAAGCAAAAGGCACAAAGCTGGCGGGAAAGACTTTTGTGCTGACCGGCACGCTGGCGCGCCACACCCGCGACGAAGCGAAGCAGATGATTGAAGATGCCGGTGGCCGCGTTTCCGGATCGGTGAGCAAGAAGACGGACTACGTCGTGGCCGGAAGCGATGCCGGATCGAAACTCGACAAGGCTCGAGAGTTAGGCGTCACCGTAATTGGGGAAGAAGAACTGGAAGAGCTTGTGGCACATGGGCAGTGAGCGCGCCCGGCGGCGTCGCCGCCTATGTTAGATTTGGGCGAACTATAAGGGAGATCAGGATGCGAAGATTCGCGCTGTTATTAGTATCCGCCGGCATGATGCTGGCTGCGCTCAATTTGCCATGTCTGGCCCAGGACTTCAGGCCGTACGCAGGCTCCAGCCTGGATGAAAAGTACAGTCGCGAGGCAAGCAAAGCCGCGCCCGACAAGGAGTCTCAGGTCTACACCACAAATGACACCTTTGACCAGGTTTACGCCTTCTACAAAACCCTCTACAAAGAGCACACGATGCGCGCCTCGCCCCCCAAACTTCCCACCGGACAGCAGATCCGGTGGGCCTTTTTCATCATCGACGGGGGAAAGGATTTGGTGACCTCCAAACATTGGATGAAAATCCAGTGGCCCTTTGTCGGCGGAACCGACGGCAAGGATATCCGGCAGGTTACGGTGATCCAGGTCGTCCGCGCCAAGTAACTGGCCGCGCTAACTCCCGCGTACAGCCACTACTCCAATATTACTTTTTCGCGGTCGGCGGCAATATCCCGTTCAGGCGCAGATACATTGAGGCTTCAGCGTAGTGGTCCGCCCAATTGCTCGCGATCCCCAGCGCGAATCTGGCGCGCCCGACTGGCTGCCCACCCGGACCCTCGGTTGTTTCGCCCAGTTTCGAATCGTCCATTTTCTCCAGCGTGTCGGAGCAGAACTCGAACGAAGCCTTCAGCGCCGCCACCAGTTTGTCTTTCGAATCTTCTTGTTTTACTTCTTCGACTTTGGGAGCCGGCACGGCGGCGGCTTTGCTGCACATCAAATTGTTGGTGTCGACCATGTGGGCGACCAGATAGCCGAATGTGTTCTGCGCGGGGGTTGGCCGGTAGCTGAATTTGTCGGCGGGCATGGCTTCGACGGCCGCGATCGTATTTCTCTGGCGGTTGGGCAGGACTTCCCGGAGCGCTGTGCTCACGGGGTTTTTGATTTGCGCCGCGGTTGCGGCCGTGGTTGCCGGAGTTGCTGCAGGCGCACTGGTTTGCGCAATCGTGGACGCGGCCACTAACAGCAGGGCGGAGATCATGAGAGCCTTCTTCATTGTTGTCCTCCAAGGGGAGTAACAAGGATAGCGCGAGCGCTTGGGTCCGCGCCACCGTCCTGCCGGCGGGGTAGTGTCTCAGTTGAACGAAACCTTAACCACGAAGGGCAC
>PMBA01000093.1:0-6502 GCA_003152795.1 Acidobacteriaceae bacterium
TGGTGGATTGGCGCCATCTTGAAAATACGCTTTTTGCGCAGCTTATAGGAACCAACCTGCAGAATCACGGAAAGCGCCTCGATGACAAAGACCCCGCCGATGAACGGGAGCAACAGTTCCTGCTTGATCATAACGGCTACGGTGCCGATTGCGCCGCCCAGAGCCAGCGAGCCGACGTCGCCCATGAACACTTCCGCCGGATGCGCGTTGTACCAGAGGAATCCAATGGAGGAACCGACCATGGCCCCGCAAAAAATAGTGAGCTCACCGATCTGCGGCATGCGCTGCAATTCGAGATAGGTTGCAAAAGTGGCGTGGCCGCTGAGGTAGGTGAGAACGGCAAGCGCTCCGGCCGCGATTACAGTGCACCCGATGGCGAGGCCGTCGAGGCCGTCGGTAAGATTCACGGCGTTGCTCGATCCGACAATCACAAGCACAACGAAAGCGACGAAGGGCAGGAAGGCCAAGGGCCAGAGTTGGGGATGAACCGCCCATCTTTGAATCACCAGGTCCGGGTGGAACTGCTTGAAGAATGGGACCAGTAGCCGGGTCGAGTACTCTCCGCGGTGCTGCAAGACAATCAGGGCGATTGCAATCAAGATGCTGGCGACGATCTGATAGCCCAGTTTGGCGCGCGCGGTCAGGCCGAGATTGCGGCGATGAACGACTTTGAGATAGTCGTCGGCAAAACCGATCGCGCCGAACGCCAGCGTGGAAAACACTGCGATCCAGACGAACGGATTGCTCAGGTCCGCCCACAACAACGTAGGCACCAGGATGGCGATGGCGATCAGCAAACCGCCCATGGTGGGNNGCGGCCCTTCTTCGCGGATGTATTGCCCGATCTGGAAATCGCGCAGGCGCCGAATCACGATCGGCCCAACGATCAGGCCGGTGAAAAGCGCGGTGAGACTGGCGAAGGCGGTGCGGAAAGTCAGATAACGGAAAATACGGAACGGCGGAAAGTAATGGAAGAGCTTCAGGTAGAGCAGCCAGTAGAGCAATCCGCCTCCAACACCAGTTCTCGGTTCTCAGTTCCCGGTTCTCAGTTTTTCGTTCTCAGTTTCCCTGCGCCTGGGGCGTTGGGAATACCACTCTTTTCTCTCCACGTCTCCAGCGCCTTTTCCAGTTTCACGCCTCGCGACGCTTTCAGCAATACCACGTCGCCAGCGCGAGTCAGGCGCGCGAGCCACTCGCCGGCTTCCTCGGGCGTCGCGACGAATTCCGCTTTCATCCCTGCTTCGCCAGCCGCTTCCACCATCGGCTTTGCCAAGCCCCGCACGCCGAGCAGGAAGTCAATTTTACTTCCGGCCTGAGCTCGTGCAACATATCGGCCGCACTCGCGATGCAGTTGCTCGCCGGTAGGGCCGAGTTCCAGCATTTCGCCGGCCACGACAATGCGGCGGCGGGCGGGCATCGCAGCCAGAGTATCCACGGCAGCCATCAGCGCCTTCGGACTTGAATTGTAGCAATCGTAGAGGACCGTGATGCTGCCGAGTTGAACGACCTGTCCGCGCTTGTCGGCGGGCTGGAGGGAGGGTAGAGTTGCGGCGATCTCAGACGGGGTAATGCCGTGCTCCAGCGCAATGGCCGCTGCGGCGAGCACGTTGTACACGTTGTGCTTGCCGAGCAACGGGCTCTGCACCGACTGGCGCACTTCCCGGCTCACCAGATCGAAGCGCGTGCCTTCAGGTCCAAGCACCTCGATGTTTTCCGCCCGCACATCGGCCGCGGGCTTCAATCCGAACAGCACCACGTTGCCTTTGAAGTCGCGGCCAAACTGGGAAACATATTCGTCATCGCCATTCAACACCGCCGTGCCGCCGTGCGGGAGCGCTTCGATCAGTTCATATTTCGCGCGCGCAATTCCGGCGATGGAGTCGAAGCTCTCCAGATGCACGGGGGCAACGTTGGTGACCACAGCTTCATTCGGCAGCGCGATGCGAGCCAGGGCCGCGATTTCGCCGGCGTGGGACATCCCCATCTCGACCACGGCGACGTCGTATTCGGGCTCGAGAGTCAGCAGTCCGAGGGGCAGGCCAAAGTGATTATTGAAATTCCCCCTGGTGCGATGGACGCGGTACTTGATCGCGAGCAAATGAGCCATCGCTTCTTTGGTGGTGGTTTTGCCCATCGAGCCGGTGACGCCAATAGCGGTCTTGCCCCAAATTTTTCGGACTGCGGTCGCCAGCGTCTGCAGTGCGATGAGAGTGTCGCCGACCGCAAGCAGCCCGACCGGGCTGGAATAGCGCGCCGACTGCGCCTTCTCCACCACCGCCGCAATTGCGCCCCGGCTCAGCGCCTGCTCGACAAAGTCGTGGCCGTCGAAGCGCTCGCCCTTGACCGCAAAGAAAAGTTCGCCGGGTTGCACGGTGCGGGAATCGATGGAATATCCTTGAGCGATGGCGCGGCTATCGTATTGCCCGGTCGCAGTTACAAATTCGGCGATGCGAGAGAGAGCAAGCTTCATGGCGTCTTCCCCGCGTTCGCAGCGCTCTTGCAGTCGTAGCCCAGGGCCGCGAGGTTCTCGCGCGCAACTTCCACATCGTCGAACGGAATCGTTCCCTCTTTTGTGACCTGCACTTTTTCGTGTCCCTTGCCCGCGAGCAGCACGATGTCGCCCGGGGTTGCCTGCCGCAGAGCAAAGGCAATGGCCTTGTGGCGGTCGGGCTCCATGGAATATTGTGCGCCGGATTTTTGCAACCCAGCCTTTTGTAATCCAACGACGGCATCATTCATGATCGACAGCGGATCTTCCGAGCGCGGGTTGTCGGAAGTGAGGATGACGAAGTCGCTGCCCTTGGCAGCGGCCTCGCCCATCAGCGGACGCTTGGCTCGATCGCGATCGCCGCCGCAGCCGAACAGCGTGATGACCCTGCCTTTCAGGCCAGCGCGGTTTACAAAGTCGCGAGCGAGCGCGGTGAGGTTGCGCAGCGCGTCGTCGGTGTGGGCATAATCCACGACCACCGTGAAGGGCTGGCCGCAATCCACGCGCTCGAAACGGCCAGGAACGCTGGTGAGATCGAAGATTCCTCTCGCGATTACCTCGTTCGAACAATTGCGAGCATAGCCCGCGGCAGAAGCTGCGAGCACGTTGTACACATTCACATTGCCGATCAGCGGCGACCACATGGCGAGCTTTCCCGAGGGAGTCACCATTTGAAAGCGGATACCTCGCGGCGTGATTTCGACGGACTCGGCATGGAAGTCGCCGGACGCCAAACCGTAGGAGAGCACCAACGCGCTCTTCTTCTTGCAGAGCTTCGAGAGTTGGCGGCCGTATTCATCGTCAGTGTTAAGAACGGCAGCGCGCGGCGGTTCGGTTCCGCAACCGTCGAAAAGCGCCTGTTTCGCGCGGAAGTAATTTTCCATCGTGCCGTGGTAGTCGAGATGGTCGCGAGTGAGATTCGTGAATACGGCCACGTCGAAAGGAATCCCGAAAACACGCTGTTGGTCGAGCGCGTGCGACGAGATCTCCATGACCGCTTCGGTGACTCCCTGGCCCAGCGCTTCCGACAAAAGCCGGTTCAACTCCAGGGCTTCCGGCGTGGTGTGGGGAGCGGGAAGAATCCTGCCGGCAACGTGGTATTCGATGGTTCCGACGAGCGCCGTTTTGCGTCCCGCCGCCTTAAATATCGATTCGATCAGAAAGGCGGTCGTGCTCTTTCCGTTCGTGCCCGTAATTCCAGTATTCGCAATGCGCTCGGCAGGACGTTTGTAGAAGTTCGCGCTCAGGCGGGCGAGAGCGCGGCGTCCGTGGACGACTTGGGCCCAGGCCACCCCGGGGCGCGGCGCTTCGTCCGGGGAGTCGGTGACGATGGCAACCGCTCCGGCGGCGATGGCTTGATCGATGAACCGATTGCCATCGCTCGTCTCGCCCTTCATGGCGACAAAAACAGTTCCTGGGCGCACCCGCCGTGAATCGTATTCCACACCGGCAACGGCCGGGTTTCCGCTCTGGGAGAGGACCTCGGCGCCTTGCAGGAGTTGTTGGAAGGTCATTGGAGTGATTATAGAAGGTCAGAGGTTAGAGGTCAGATTGAAGAGGTTAACCCTCCGTCGATCGAAAGCACGAATTTTACCAACCGTAATTCTTCTCATGGTCGGATCAATTATCGTCCAAACCGCACGGTAATCCGCGATCCCGCTGCCACCCGCGCCCCGGGCAGTGGCGACTGCTCACGCGCCACGCCACTACCGACCGCGTCAAGATCCAGCCCGACATCCTGCGCCACCTCAATCGCAGCTCTCAGGCTCTTGCCGAGGAAGGATGGGACCTCAATTCCTCCCTCTTCGACGTCGAGAACAACGGTACCGCCCGCCGGCAATTTCTGTGGAGTTGAAATCTCCGGAGCAGGTTGCGCCGGAACAGTTTCCGCCGGCGCCGAATTCGCTTTCGCGATCATTGTCGCTACCGTGTGGTCGGGCTCTCTTGCAGTCTGCGCCGCCGGCACCACCTGCGCGCCAATTGGGCCGGGCTTGACCGCGGCTGGAATGGCGGCCGTTTCATTGGCTTCGGCCATATCCAGGTTGGCGCCCAGGTGATCGGGCGAGCTTTCCTCCAGACTGGCCTCCGGGACATCGCGGCGAGCCAGCAACACCTGGCGGCTGGGCGGAAGTTGTACGTCATGCGGCACATGCAGATACTCGAGCACCTGCTGCGTGATTCGCTGGAAGACCGGGGCTGAGACCTGTCCGCCCTGGTGCAGACCGACGGCAGAATCGAGAATGACGACAACCGAAATCTGGGGATCATTGATGGGGGCAAACCCGGCAAAAGACGCAACATATTTCGTCTTCGAGTACGCGCCGGTAGCCGGGTCCACCTTCTGTGCGGTGCCGGTCTTGCCCGCCGAACTGTAGCCCTCGAGAAGGGCTTTGCGTCCGGTGCCGTGCAGCACTACTCCCTGCAGCATTTGCCGCATCTCGGCTGCGGTCAGGGAAGAGATCACCCGCGTTCCCCCGGCGGGCTGGAAGGCGATCGTTTGTGGAGTATTCTGCGGCGTAATGGTGCCGGCTACGATGCGGGGCGGGACATGCACGCCGTCGTTGGCAATCGTTGAGATCAGGGAAGCGAGTTGGAGCGGCGAAATGCCGATCTCCTGCCCCATCGAGATTGCGCCAATCGAAACTTTCGACCAGCGCTCCACCGGCTTCGTCAAGCCGCGGGTTTCGCCGGGAAGTTCGATGCCGGTCTGCTGGCCGAATCCGAAAGCCCGGATGTACTTATAGAAGCGCTCGTCGCCCAGCCGCAGCGCCACTTTGATGGCGCCAACGTCGCTCGACTCCGCAATAATGTCGGCCACCGAGAGCATGCCGTGCGGGCGGCTGTCCCGGATGCGCATGCCGTTGATGACGATCGAGCCCATCTGGCAGTCGAACATTTCGTCGGGGCGCGTGATTTTTTCTTCCAGGCCGGCGGAAATGGTCACCATCTTGAAAGTCGAACCGGGCTCGTACACGTCGCTGACGGCACGGTCTTTCAGAGCGTCGTTCTTAATTTCCTTTCGAATATTGGGATTGAATGTGGGCCGATTCGTGAGCGCCAGAATTTCGCCGGTGCGCGGATTTTCCACGATCACCGTGCCCGCGATGGCATGCGTCTCTTCCATCCCGCGCTCGAGCTCGCGTTCGGCGATGTACTGAATGTTCTGATCGACCGTGAGGACCACGCTGTTGCCGGCTTCGGGTTCTTTTTCGACACTCGCAAACCAGCGCTTGCGCGCGTCGACGGAGATCATCAGCTTGCCGGGTTTGCCCTGGAGTTGCTGGTTGAATTGGCGTTCCAGTCCACTCAGTCCCTGATCGTCGGTGCCCACGTAGCCCAGAATCTGCGCCGCCAGTTCACGCTTCGGATAAAAGCGTTTGGGCTCTTTCTGGAAATGGATGCCTTGCAGATTCAACGCGCGGATGCGCTCAACCACTTCGGCATCGGCCTTGCGCGCCACCCAGCAGAACTTGTGGGCCCGGCAATCTGCGAGCACCACGCGGGGATCGTCTTTCGTGATGCGCGAAATCAGGCTGATGGTATTGGGAAGGTCGGGAGCTTCCGAGGGCACTACAAAAGCCGAGTCCACCTGGATGGACATCGCCAGTTCACGCCCGGCGCGATCGTAGATGACACCGCGCTTTGGTGAAAGATCAAAGCTGCGCTGCTGCTGATGCTGGGCGCGCCGCTCGAAATCGCCGTAGCAGAAAATCTGGAGATAGACGAGGCGGACACAGATCGCCAGCAGCCAGAGGCATAGCAATCCAGACAAGGCATAGAGCCTGAATCTCGCGCCGTTTGAAAAGGTACTCGCAGCCATTTCAGTTCCCAGTTCTCAGTTCTCAGCTCTCAGTGAAAGGCGCACGACTGAGAACTGAGAACTGGGAACTGAGAACTGACTTACCGCGCCGGCACGACCGCGACCGGAGTCACGCTGGCCATGACCGGGGCAGCGGTATCGGTGGCGGCGTCCATGCGAAGCACCTGCCCAGGCTGCGGCGATTGCATGCCCAG
>PMBA01000093.1:6571-18548 GCA_003152795.1 Acidobacteriaceae bacterium
CTTTACCAGGCGCGAGTTGTCGATGGTCTTGCGGAAATATATTTCCGGGGTCCCCAGCCAGCAGGACTTGCGCCGGCTGGAAAGAAGTGCGTTTTGCATGGCCACGGCGCTCATAATTTATGCCACTCCAAGAAGTTTCGAATCGTAGTCCGCGTTCTGCTGAACGGAAACGAACCAGGTTTCGGCGGCCATGGTTTCGGCGAACATGGGCTCGCCGGCTATGGCTCGATCCGATTGCTCTCTTTTTTCCGCGCGCTCGACCGCTGCCATCAAATCGTCAATAAGGGTGCCGGTAAATGTCATTCCGAATATTCCAGTTTTCCTCCCGGCCGCGGCCTTGTTCTGTTTTTCTTGGCCGTTCCGGGAAAACTCCACCACAGAGTTTTTTCTAAAGTCTTTGCCCGGCGCGCCTTACTATCACCGCACCGGGAGCCCGGCAGTTTCTCCGGGGCAAACTCAAAACCTGCTGGCGAGACGCCGGCGCTACAAACGCTCGGNNAGCAGCCGGTACCAGCCCTGCTTCGCACCGTCGCGAAGCGCATCCTTCACGATCCTGTCTTCCAGCGAGTGAAAGCTGATCACCACCAGCCTTCCGCCCGGTTTCAGCACTCGGGGCGCCGCCTCCAGCAGTGCTCTTAGATCGTCCAGTTCACGGTTTACGAAGATTCGGAGAGCCTGAAAAGTTCGGGTCGCCGGATGAATCCGCTCATGTTTCATTGACCGGGCCGCGGCTGATACCACCTCGACAAGTTGCTTCGTCGTGCGTATCGGCCGCGACCGGACAATGGCTCTGGCGATTCTCCGCGACCTCCTTTCCTCACCGAATTCGTAAATCACATCGGCTAGCTCGCGCTCGTCGATGTGGTTTACCACTTGTTCGGCGGTCTCGCCGGACATCGGGTTCATCCGCATGTCCAGCGGTCCTTCCGCCTGAAAACTAAATCCTCGCGCCGGGTCGCTGAGCTGCAAACTGCTCATCCCCAGGTCCGCCAGGATGCCGTCGTACGCTCTTCGCGGTTCGCGGTTCGATAGTTCCGCAAACGACCCGTGAATCAGCGTGACCAGCGGCCAATCCAAACCCGCCCGCTGCCCCCCGCCCGCTGCCAGCTCATCGGTGCTTTCACTGATGGCTGGTGGCTGAAGGCTGACGGCTGCTCTTCCCAGCGCCGCGGGATCTTTATCGAAGCCAATCAAATGTCCCGGTGCGCCGAGGCGTCTTGCGATTTCCAAACTGTGCCCGCCCAGGCCCACCGTGGCATCCAGATAAGTTCCGCCGCGCTTTACGGCTAGAAAATCGATCGCTTCTTTTAAAAGAACCGGGACATGGCCAACCGCTCCATGCCCACCCCGCTCGGGGGTGTCTGTTGAGTCCGTGCGCACTAGATGCCCAATTCGTCGAGCGTCTTGGTGTCTTCATCCGTGAAGGCCTGCTCGTCGATCTCCTTGCGGAACGCTTCCGCGTTCCGGACTTCCAGGTAGGTCAACTGGCCAAGCACCGCCACTTCGCCCCGAATCTGCGCCGACTCACGCAGAATCTGCGGGATCAGCAGGCGCCCCTGCCCGTCCATCTCCACCACCTGCCCGTAATAGTTCGTGCGATTCAGAAACTTCTTCCTGGTCGGGTTGTAAGTGGATAGGGCCGCCAGTTTCTGCTCGATCCGCTCCCATTCCTCGAAGGGATACACTTGAGCAATGTTTCCATCCAGACTGGTGATGTAGAATTTCTGAGCATATTTCTCGTCGATCACGCGCTTGTATTCCGCGGGGACCTTTAACCGTCCCTTTTCGTCGACGCGCGTTGGATGATTTCCGCGAAACATGTGTCCTGCTGGCTGTGGGACTCCGTTTATTCCTATTTATGGCTGCTACCACAGCCACAACCACGAGGGAGGTAGAAGCGGTCACAAAAGCAGTGGACTCGGGTTCGTTGGGCCTGTTTTTTTCGGTGTCAGTCTCAGAAACCACTGGCGCCTCGAAACTTAGGGTTCATGCCCACAACCTCTATTGGTTACTCCACTTTCAACCACTTTTGTCCACATCCTACGCCTAAATCGTTTGTTGTCAATAAGAAAGTTTCAGGTTGAGACTGAGGTTCGAAGCTCCCCGTCCAAAGCGCGAAATGTTGCGGTTAACCAGAAAGGTGACCACTAGGGGTAGTGTTTAGAACCGTGGTTCGCTGCGGGTTAAATCGTGAATTTTTCGCTTGCGACGGTGGGGTCTCGCTAAGACTTGTCTGGAAAAGGCGGCCAGGAAAGCTGTAGCGCGCAGCGGGTGGTGGCTCAGTTCGGGGAACTCTGCTTAAGGGGCTTTGGAAAGGCGCAAACCACGGGGTCCACGGGGTCTCACGGGGGAGACGGAGAGTTAATCAGAGCAAACTTGAGCCACCACCCTGCAGTGCCACCGCTTGACCCGCTGGAGTACACTTGTGCCGGCTTTAAGCCAGACACAAACAGGGGGGGGCGCAATGAAGCTGAATACGACTCGGCTGTGGTTGGGGGGCATTGCCGGCGGGGTGGTGTGGATCGTCTGGGGCTTGTTGATCGGAATACGACAGGCGCCGCTCTACGAGGCGATGCAGAAGCAAGGATTGTTCCTCAAGGAACCGCGCTATCCATTTTTCGCCGGGCAGTGGATCGTGCTGATATTGGTGATGTCGATTCTCATCGCGTATCTCTACGCATGGGCTCGCGCCACCGCCGGCGCCGGTCCGAAGACGGCTCTCAAGATCGGGATCATCGTGGGATTCTGCGCCGGGGTGCCGGGCAACTTTGCGCAAGCGGCGTGGTCGCCGATTCCCCGGATGTTGCCGCTGGGATGGATGCTGGACCTGTGGGGAGGCGCGATCCTGGCTGCGCTAGTCGCCGGGTTTTTGTACAAGGAGTAAGCGGGGCGGGAACGTCCGGGTTCTGCGCCCTGGTTTGACCAAGTCGAATTTGTGGCGCGAATTGCGGAAATTGACAGCAGCACTTTAAGGTTGCTGCTCGATCGCGAGCAACTGCTGTTTCCGCTCCACCCCCCAGCGATAGCCGCCCGGTTCGCCATCCTGACGCACTACGCGATGACAGGGAATGGCGACGGCAACAGGGTTGGTGGCGCAAGCCCGGGCGACGGCTCGGGTTGCTGCCGGCATGCCGATTTTCTTAGCCACGGCGCTGTAGGAGCGCGTTTCTCCGCGGGGAATTCGTTGCAGAGCCTCCCAGACTCGCCGTTGAAAAGCAGTGGCGCGGATGTCGAGCGGGAGCGCGGGGTTGGTTTCTTGTCCCTGGATGAGGCGAGTGAGGATCTCGCGCCACTGGGACATGGTGGCATCTTCGCGGCGTCGCACCGCGAAAGGGAATTCGCGAATCAGGCCCTGTTGGAGTTGCTGATCGGAGTTGGCGAACTGGATGGCACAGATGCCCTTGTCGGTGGCGGCGATCAGCATGCGCCCAAGGGGCGAGGCCGCGATGGTGTAGCGAACGACCGAAGCCACAGCGCCGCGCCGGTACTTCTCCGGGGTCATGCCGAGTTGGGCGGCGGTGCGCTCATAGAGACGGCTGCTGGAGCCGTATCCGGCGGCGTAGAGCGCGGCAGTGACGGAGTGGCCAGCCTGTAGATTCTGTTTCACCTGGCGGAGGCGGCAGGCGTCGATGTAGGCCCTGGGCGACACGCCGAGCATGGCCTTGAAAGTCCGCTGCAGGTGGAAGGGACTGCGACGGAATTCTTTGGCCAGCAGGCTGAGCGTGAGGCGGTCTTCGATATGCCGCTCGATGTAGCGGCACATCGCCCGCACCATCGTGGACTGAGGATTTCCGTCGACAGCCTGCGGACGGCAGCGCAAGCAGGCTCGATAGCCAGCCTGCTCGGCTTCCAGGGCGTGATCGAAAAAACTGACATTTTCGCGGCGCGGGCGCTTCGCCGGACACGAAGGACGGCAGAAGATTCCGGTGCTTGACACTCCGAAAACGAAGGCGCCGTCGAGCGAACTGTCGCGACCAAGCACGGCTTGCCAGCGCCGGTCTTCGATCTGTTCCGGAACTGGTTGTGGAGTAGGCTTCATCGCTTCTTCCTCTGCAAGTATCGCATTGGTGGCCATGCAGGTAACATAGGGCCTGNNGCCGCTCGAATCTCGTGACTCGGGTAACGGGAACAAACTGGTTGCAACTAAAATTAACTGGAGAACTGAAGAGGACCCTCTATGAACTGCAATCGCAAAATGATTTGGCTGGTTGTGCTGGCGACGATCGCGTTGGGACAGGCCGGCGCGCAAATTCTCACGGGCGATCAAGTAAAGAAAGCTGCGCCGAGTTCGTATTTCTTTGGCGGCCAGAGCGCGTCGGTGCAGGTGCGCAATACGGCCGGCTTGAAGAACTCCGCGGGCAAGCTGGTGTTGGCGGGACTGGTGGACACCGCGGGATATTCCACCGCGATCGCGGAGAAGTACCAGGGCTTCCTGATCACCGAAACCAAACTCAGCTTTGACGGAGCGACGCTGGAGGCGGGAGCTTACGGATTCGGCTTCAAGGACGGCAAGTTCGTGGTGATGAACGTGGCGTCAATGGACCTGTTCTCGATTGCCAGCCAGAACGACGATCAGGTCAAACATCCGGTTCCGTTGAAACTTGAAAAAGACGGCTCCTCGTACAGGCTGTATGCCGGGCGGAAATATGTGGTCGTGAAGGCGGATTGAGACAGGTTTGAGGGTTTCAGAGTGAAATGGGGCGTCCCGGGCTTGGGCCGGGCGGGGCGCCCGGTTCTCCACCAGCAATCATTTTCGGCGATTCGGCGATGGGCAAGCCGCTTTCCGCAACAGAATCCGGGTTGGGTTCCGCGCCGGCGAACTCCTCGTTGCTTATCCTCTGAGCCAAGGGCAAACCTCCAAAGTCCTTGGCCAGTGCGGGTTTCCGGTTGGATGGCCGGGGCGAGCTTCCGGGGATAACGCTGGGTTCGTTACTCATAAAGTGCAGATGCTTGCACCACCGGGCTCAGCCCAATCCGAACTCTTCCAGCTAAGTCCATTCACAACAATCGCTTACGCTATCCCTTTCGTATGGTTTCACGGGTGCACTATTGATGGATGCAGCCCAGAGAGTATGGGGCGAGCGGGGTGGCAACGTTGACCGTCGTATACAGCGCTGAGAGCATAGCTCCTCGAACCACGACGCGGCCGGCGGCGATGCTGCCACTGCTGGTGATTTTGTTCATCGTATCCTACGGCATTCTGACCATGCTGGTTTTCGAGCAAGGCCAGACCATCGAATCGCAGCGCACGTTGATTCGCGAGATGTTGAAGGACAGCAGCCAACTGGCAGCGCTGAAAGGCAAACTGGCCCGCGACGACAGTAAACGGCTTCAGAACAATGGGTCGGCGGCGCCGGATCAGAAAGGCGTGGATGCCGGCAATCCCGGAGCAGGGCCAAAAGGACCGGACAAAGATTCGAAACGAACCGGGAAATCGGCGCACTCCACGAAAGACGCGCCCGGGAAGCCGGCCGCAGATTTAGAGGATGTGCGGCGCTCCACTCGAGTGATCTAGCGGTCGCACCAGTTGGAGGCGGACCGCGGCAGCGATTCGGTTTTTGGCTAGAAGTACTTCGCGAAAAAAAGACACAACGGTTCTGTGAGGTGCGGCCTTATGTGGGGGCCGCGATGCAAACGAGACCCAATTATGAAGGCCCTAGCCCTAGCTCTAATCTTGTCTCTTCCCGTCCCCAGGTTGGCGCCCCCAGTTCAGCGCACCCCGACGCCGGCGCAGCAACCGGCGACGCGCAAGGGAGGGCGTTGGTACTTCGCCGCCACCGGCCACGCCGTGTATTGCTATGGACCGGTGATGACCATGCCCCAGGCGCAAGGGGGCTGGTTGAAAGTTGCAACTTTTTGCCGTGGCGATCGAACCATGGTGCCGCTAAAGGACTAGACGGACTATTTTACGCAAATCGCTTGACTTGCTGACTCAACTCCACCAAAATGCTCGACAATGCTGATGTTTCAATAGAGCCCCGCACGTTCCCCCGTTTTCCCTGACGATCACAGGGTTTTTTCAAATCTTTCAGGAGCAGGATAAAAATGAGTAAGCGTTTTGCTGTCAGTGTGATGGTTGCATCCCTTGTGCTGGCGTGCGCCAGCATCGCATTCGCCCAGGAAACCAAGTACCCCGACATTCTCGATGCGAAGCCCATGTTCAAGACCCTGCCCAACCATGCGAAACTGGCCCCGGCCGCGCCGGCCGCCACTCTGACGCAGTGGAATGGCAGCTTTAAGGATCTTCTGGGGCACACCATCAACTACACCATGGTGGGCACCAGTCCTATTTCTACAAACGTTACCACGACCATCCCGGTGTACATCATTCCGGTCAAGCTGAAGTATGGCAAGTCGAATGGAAACCGCGCCTTCGATCCGCAGAACACCGTGCTCAGTAACGGCAAGACGGTGATCAACAATATTATCGCTTCGCCCATCTTTAACCCGGGTGTCAACTTCACCCAGGGCGGCACCAACCTTGGAACCACGCAGTATATCGATGCCTTCCAGCGCGGCAACTTCTGGTCCACGGTTGCCAGCAACAGCAACTATCACGTTCTGCTGGGTACGCCGAAGGTGCTGGCTGAGAAGACCATTACGGTCACGGCCGCGCTCGGCAGTGTGATGAACAACCCGTTCGGGAGTGGAGTTGTCGGCACATACGACATCAACGCGTTCGACGCGAAGCTGCAAACCTGGATGGCGGCGCAAAAGAAGATTACTCCGGGTGTTCTGCCGATCTTCATCACCTATGATGTTTTTCTGACTTCGGGCGGCGGTTGCTGTATCGGTGGCTATCACAGCGCCAACGGTCCCCAACCGGGTGGCCAGACCTACTCGACCACCACCTACGTGGATAGCCCAGGCTCCTTCTCGCAAGACGTGTCGGCTCTTTCGCACGAAATCGGCGAGTGGCTGGACGACCCGTTTGTGGACAACTCGGTCAACTGCAATGACAACAGCATTCTTGAAGTTGGCGATCCGCTGGAAGGCAACTCCAACTACGGAGCTTACCCGTACACGCTCGGCGGATTCACCTACAACCTGCAATCGCTGGTGTTCCTTGGCTACTTCGGCGCACCACCGTCAACCTCGGTTCACAGTTGGCTGGCTTTCCAGAACGACGAATCCCACGTCTGCCCGGGCCAATAAGCTCGTTGCAGCAGGGTTTTCTGAGGAAGAGCCCGTTCCATTGGGAGCGGGCTCTTTAATTTTCGCAAAATTGCAATTCCTTGCAGTTATGATCCGCTGGCAAGGGAACCCGATGAGAACCGGGTGCAAAGAATTTACAATCACCGGGCTTGACACGCCGGTCGCACCCCGCCAGAATGCTTCGCAGCGCAGTGTTCTAGGCTTTCCCTGGGGTCCCTCGGCATTTCCCAGATTTTTCAGGAGTGGAAAAATATGACGCAACGTCTCGTAGCCGGTTTGCTTGCTGCCCTGTTCATGGCATGTCCCAGCGGCAGTTTCGCTCAGGAAAAGAAGTATCCCGAAGTTCTCGATGCCAAGCCGAGGTTCAAGACCCTGCCCAACCATACGGAACTGGCCCCGACCGCGCCGGCCGCCACTCTCACGCAGTGGAATGGCAGCTTCACCGATCTGACAGGAAAGAAGATTACGTACACCATGGTGGGGACCGATCCCTCCACGGGCGGCGTCTCGACCACGGTGCCGGTGTACATTATTCCGATCAAGATGGTTTACGGCAAGGCGAACGGCAATCACACGTTCGATCCGGTGAAGACGACGGTGTCCAACGGGCTGACGGTAGTCAACAACGTGATTGCCTCGCCCATCTTTAACCCGGGTGTCAACTTCACCCAGGGCGGCACCAACCTTGGAACCACGCAGTATATCGATGCCTTCCAGCGCGGCAACTTCTGGAAGTCGGTGCACAAGAAAGCGAACTCCGGCTACCACGTTCTGTTGGGCACGCCGACCGTATTGAAGGAACAGAGCATTACGGTTTCAGCGACGCTGGGGCAAGTCGTCAACAACCCATTTGGCAGCGGGATTGTCGGCACCTACGATATCAACGCTTTTGACGGGAAGTTGCAGACCTACATGAAAAAATTCTCCCAGCTCAACCCGGGCGTTCTGCCTCTGTTCATCACCTATAACATCTATCTGACGGAAGGGGGGGGATGCTGCATCGGAGGCTATCACAGCGCCAACGGTCCTCAACCCGGCGGGCAAACCTATTCGTACTCCACCTACGTGGATAGCTCGGGAGCTTTCTCGCAAGATGTGTCCGCTCTCTCGCACGAAATCGGGGAGTGGCTGGACGATCCGTTTGTGGACAACGGGGTCAACTGTCAGGATAACGGCATTCTTGAAGTGGGCGATCCGCTGGAAGGCAACGCCAACTACGGAGCTTACCCGTACTCGCTCGGCGGATTCACCTACAACCTGCAGTCGCTGGTTTTCATCGGCTATTTCGGAGCGCCGAAAAGTACCTCGGTGCACAGCTGGTACGCCTTTCAGAACGACATGTCCCACGTCTGCCCGGGACAGTAGAGTTGGGCTGATCTGTCGGATTCAGGAGCCCGTCCCTCCGGGGGCGGGCTCTTTGTGTTGATGGGGAGTGGGCTCCGGAGCACGCGCGGCGAAGGCAGCATTCCTGTTGAAATCGAGAACTTGCTATTATTTGGGATAGGGGACTCGTGATCGTCCGCCTGCCTATGCACAGGCCGCTATGGGACATGGTGGGATGGGCATCCGGAAAGCTGGGTGGCCAAGGTATGACGCGACTGGGACGATCTCGAACCCGATCATGGGATTTTGTCTGGAACCAGTTCGGTAATTGGCTGTAAGTGCTTTGCAATGTGGTCTTTACTAATAAGCGGGCCCGTAGCTCAAGCGGATAGAGCATCGGATTTCTAATCCGAGGGTTGCAGGTTCGATTCCTGCCGGGCCTACCAGATTGTCCTATAGGAATCCCCCCTTCGTGCCATTCCGCGCTTCGCGATTAGTACGTAGAGTAGGTGGTGAGCAGACTTCGGGGGAGGGCTGTTCAAACGGGCGTCCGATGACTCTAACCGAGTCCGGGCGCTTTCGTTTTTTGGGGTGTACTTGACCCAGTCGCGTCAGGCCTCGGCGCGCCCGCCTTTGGTTTTGGCCTCAACATCGCCCACTCTTTTTCCGACAGTTCTCGTCCCAGCGCCGTAAACTCACCAGCCCCTTGCAGCCACTCACCGCCATCCATGGTTACGACTTCGCCATTGACATATCCGGAGCCATCGCTGACCAGGAATGCGGCGAGGTTGGCAAACTCTTCGGTCGTGCCAAAGCGTCCCAGGGGAATGCGTTTCTTGGCCGCCACCTCAAGCTCTGGACGCGGCAGCAGACGGGAGAATGCGCCTTCGGTGGGAATGGGCCCGGGCGCGATGGCGTTCATCCGAATCCCGCGATCGCCCCACTCGACGGCCAGGCTTCGCGTCAACGCCTGCACGCCTGCCTTCGCCACCGCGGAGGGCACTACATACGCCGAGCCCGTCGTCGTGTAGGTAGTGGTCACGTTCAGCACCACGCCTCCGCGCCCTGCCGCCAGCCAGCGCCGCCCGCAGGCCATGGTCGTGTGCAGCGTGCCCATCAGGACAATGCCAATCACCGACTGAAACGCGCCGAGCGAAAGTTCTTCGGTGCGCGCCAGAAAATTTCCCGCCGCGTTGTTCATGAGCACATCAAGCGGAGCTTCGGCCCAGATGCCGGCGATCATCTGTTCGACCGCCGGGGCGTCACGGACATCGCAGGGGAGGGAGTGGATCTTGCCGCCGGTGCGCTCGCGTAACTCCTGCTCGGTCGCCGCCAGGATTTCCTGCCGGCGTCCGCAGATGTAAACTTCGGCGCCCAGTTCCAGGAAGCGTTGCGCAGCAGCTTTGCCCAGACCGGTGCCGCCGCCGGTGATTAGGATGCGCTTGCCCTGAAGCAGATCTTTCTGGAACATGATGAATTTCCTCCGATGAAGCGAACCGAAGATTGTACAGGCTATGGAAAACGACTTCGCGGTCGGCGGAAAAACGGTAGTGTCTCAGTTGAACGAAACCTNNCTTGGTGGTTTCTGGGTTTTGCCGGTCACAGCGCGAAACTTACTCACTGCCGGAAAAACTCCATGAGGTTCGTAAGAAGCTGACCGCAGGCGCGACAGGTGTTAAACGGCTTACGGCACGACTGAAGTCCTGTCCTTCCCTTTTTCCGAACCCGGTGGCGAGTAGCGCTCGCTCGTCAGGGTTGCCAACGCCCAGCGAGCGTGTTCCGCGACTACCGGGTCGGAATCTTCGCAGAGTTTTATCAACGTTGGCAGAAATTTCTTGTCGCCGCTGTTGCCCATCGCAATTGTCGCGTTTCGACGCAGGCCGGAAAGCTTGGCGCGCCGGACCGGAGATCCGCGAAACACTTTTCGAAATTCTTCCGGCTGCATTTCGGCCAGCCAGTCTAGCGTGGGATTTACCAGTCCTTCCCGCGGCTCGAACTCCTCGGCGGAAGCCGCCGGGGCTTTGCGGTTCCATGGGCAAACGTCCTGACAGATGTCGCATCCGAAGACGTGGCGTCCCATGGCCGCGCGCAGTTCGTCTGGAATCTCGCCGCGCTTTTCGATGGTCAGATAGGAAATGCACAGCCGGGCGTCCAATTCGCCAGGAGCAATAATCGCCTGCGTGGGACAGGCGGTGATGCAGCGCGTGCACGTGCCGCAACGATCGGGCGCAGGCAGGTCGGCGGTGAGGTGATGGTCGGCAAGATCGAGCGAGGTAATGATTACGCCTAGAAACAGCCACGAGCCAAGCTGCTGATTAATGATGCAAGTGTTCTTGCCGATCCAGCCGACGCCAGCGTACTTGGCGAATATGCGCTCGATGAGCGGGCCGGTGTCGACATAGGAACGGAAGTGCAAGTTGCCAGTTGCCAGCGGCCAGTTGCCAGTGGAGTCGAGTAGTCCGCGCAAACCGTCTTCTACCTGCTTCAGGCGGCGCAACACGGCGTCGTGGTAATCCTCGCGAGACCAGGCGTAGCGCGAGATCCAGCCTCGGCTCGTAGCTTCTGTCTGGGTCGAGTAGGGATGCGCGGTGTTGTAGTTGATGGCGCACACGACCACGCTGCGCGCCCAGGGAGCGACTCGGGCGAGCGCGGCGCGCTTGAGTTCCCCGGTCTCATCGCGCGCTTCCATGTACTTCATTTCGCCGTGCTTTCTATCCGCGATCCATTTGGGAAAGACTTGCAACTCGGCGAAGTCGCGGGTCGGAGCAATGCCGCAGAGATCGAATCCGGCGTCACGCGCGCACTGCTTGATGCGGGTTGGAAGGTCGGGAGACACGTGGGCAGGCGCTCGGGGCCAGTTTTGGCCGCCGGATGCACTCACATCCTCCGAAAGGCTACCACGCCGGCGAAAGAGCGGAACCGGGATTTAGCAGGCGGCGGGGCCCTGAGTGAAACCGCGCTTGTGTGGCGGGCTTTAACGGCATGGCTGAAGCCATGCCCATGCAAAGCGATCTGGGAATGAATTCAATCAGGGTTCCTTAGCTCTTGCGCGCTCGCCCAGAAGCCGTTTTCTTGCCGGTGAAGTGCTCGATGCGGTTGCGGCCTTTTCCCTTGGCCGCGTAAAGGCCGGCGTCGGCCTGATTCAACAACGCTTCCAGTTCGTTTTTTTCATCGACATTCGAGACGGTGACACCCATGCTCATGGTAACGAGTTTCTCTTCGCCGTAACAAACCACGGGTGTATGGGCAATGCATTCGCGCAGTTCATTAGCGCGCAGCAGAGTGTTGGGTAAATCGCAATTGGGCAGCACCATCAGGAATTCTTCTCCGCCATAGCGGCCGACTCCGTCGTAGACACGGAGCTGGGCGCGCAGTCGCCGGGCGATCTCGCGGAGCGCCTCATCGCCGAAAAGATGGCCGAGGGTATCGTTCACGCTTTTGAAATGATCGACGTCGCCAAGAATCACTCCGATGGGCTTGCGGTCGCGGCGGGAGCGCT
>PMBA01000083.1 GCA_003152795.1 Acidobacteriaceae bacterium
CAATGTCCAGTTTGCCGTCGTTATCGCAGTCGATAAAGCCCACGCCGCCGCTCACCGTTTCGAGGATGTATTTCTTTTCCGGAGATGAAATGTGGGCGACCGTCAGTCCCGCTGGCCGGGCAACGTCTTCGAATCGCAGGACTGGAGCGGTCGGCGCGTTCTGGCAGACACAGACTGTGAGCAATAGGGAAAAGACGGCGGCGAAGCGCATGAAAGTCGGGCCATCGTACCATGTTGCCAGCCCCGGGAGATTTCGATTTTGCGGCAGAGACCGCAAGGCAAGTAACGCAGAACGGCGCGGCGGAATCTACCAGAAACTGGATCCCAAGCCCACCAATTGTAACGAAATGTCAATAGAGCCTACTGCCGTAATCGCTTACGGTATTACGGAGGCATCTATGACAGTTGGAATCCGGCAACGGCCAGACGAGGTCTACCTGAAAGCACTAAAAAAATCGATTTTTCTGATTTAAAACCTTGACAAGCTAATTGATTCGGCTTATTTATTCGTGCGGACATCCGAAGGTAGCGTTTACGTAAACACCGTAATCGTTCTCGGTAACGTTTACTCACCCGGCGAGCCCGGTTTGCTCCCGATCAACCGGTGGGAGACGGCCTACAATCTAGGAGGGTACATGCCCACGTCGTTCTTGTACCGCAGATTCCGCAGCGTATTTCCGGCTACTCTCACTTTCTCCCTGATGACGATCATGGCCGCGCTTCTGCTCGCGCCGCTCGCCCAAGCTCAAATCACCGGCACGCTGGTCGGCTCCGTTACCGATTCGGCCGGTGCCGTGATTCCCAAGGCCAGCATCACGCTGGTCAATCAAGCCAGCAATGATGCGCGCCACACCCTCAGCAATGGGTCCGGCTATTTTACGTTTACTGGCTTGTTGCCTGGGACCTACACCATCAAGGTCGAGATGGCCAACTTCAAGGGTTGGCAGCGCAAGGAAATCACGCTCAACGCTGGCGACGTTCGTGAAGTGTCCGATATCAAATTGGAAGTCGGCGCTGCCACCGAGACCGTCTCGGTCGAAGCGGTGGCCGGCGAAGTAGCGCCCGTAGATTCAGGAGAGCGATCGTCCGTAATCTCGGCCAAGGATATTGACCGGCTCTCCATCCAGGGACGGGACGTCTCGGAGTTGCTTAAAACCCTACCGGGCGTTACCAATACCGGCCAAAACCTCAACGCTGGAAGCGGATCGGGCACCCTGTTCCTCAACCAGGGATCGATGGGCAGTGCGATTGGCAACGGTCTGGACACGAATGGTGTTCCGAACCGCGGCGGCACCACCCTCCTGTTGGATGGCGCCAACATCATTGACCCGGGCTGCAACTGCACCTCGGTGGCCGCGGTGAATGCGGACATGACGCAGGAAGTCAAGATCTCGACTACCAATTTCGGCGCCGACAACCCCAAGGGGCCGGTGGTCGTCAGCAACATCAGTAAGTCTGGCACCAGCGTCTACCATGGCGAGGGCTACTTTTACGCCAGGAACTACAATTTGAACGCCAGGGATTGGCAATCAAATCACACCCAGGCTCCCCTAAGCCGGGATCACTATTACTTTCCAGGCGGCAATATCGGCGGCCCGGTCCCGGGCACGAAGAATAAGCTCTTGTTCTGGGTTGGCTACGAGCATTTCCTCCAAAACACCGGTAACGCGTCCGTGTTGCAGTCTTCGATTCCCACGCCGGGGATGCTGAGTGGTGATTTCACTCCGAACGGCCAGGGCAATGCGGCCGTGTGTCCGGACGGATTCTCTTCGACCGTCACGGACTGGTGCAACAATCTTGCCGGCACGGTATTGCCGGATGGAACGATCGTGCCAGACAACGCTGGGGCAGGGTACGTGATTCCAGGAGCGTTCATCGATCCGGGATCGGCGGCCCTGGCCAAAGTTTTCCCCACGGGCGTCCTGACCGACCCAACCGCCATCGCTGCCAACGGCGGGTTCAACTACCGAGGTGTATTCCCGTCGATCCACAATGGCTGGATGGTGCGCGCCCGAGTCGACTACGATTTCAGCGACAATACGAAGTTTTACATTTCGTTCCAGCAAGGTGGCGACTCTCAGCTGGAGAATGGCAACGGTGCTCATTTGTGGTGGACTCCCGGCAACTCCATCCCGTTCCCGGGCGGTGGTCTGCAAGCGGTTGACTATTCGAAAACCGCAACTGCCCACTTCGTGCACGTTTTCAGCCCGACTTTCACCAACGAGTTCATTGCCGCCTGGGGGTGGGGCAACTCTCCCGTGACGGCAAATACGAGCGCGGTCAGTCGGTCCGGCCTTGGCTACCCGGCGAGCTATGCGCGTGTTTTTGCCAGCAACCAGAACATCAAGATGATTCCGTCGTTCGGCTGCGGATACTGCGGACCTAACCAGCTGCCCGACTTTTCCCAATACGACATATTTGAAACCGGCGGCGAGTTCTATGTTCGTACCGAGAACCCCTCGTTTGCCGATAACGTAACCAAGGTTTACAAGAATCACACCCTGAAGTTCGGCGGCTTCTACGAACGCGTTGGAAAGTATCAAGGAAACACCGGCTACCCCAATGGCAGCATTGACGGATGGGGAGGCCAGAACACCGATCTTATAACCGGCCATCTGATCGGATCCGCCAATAACAAGGTTGCCAATTTCGTAATGGGTGTTGCGAACCAGTACGAAGAGGCGAACAGCCTGCCCAATAACAACATCGGTGCCAAAACGATCGCCGGATACGTCAACGACAACTGGAAAGTGAACCGGCGGCTGACCGTGGAAATCGGCGCTCGATGGGAACACATCGGCCACTGGTATGACCGGAGCGGTAACGGGATCGCCGTGTTTCTACCCAACCTCGTGAATCCCGATTTCGCGGCCGGCGCCCTCTATCCGGGTTTGCGCTGGCATGCCAATGATCCTGGTGTGCCCATGAGCGGCGCTCCCGACCACATCGCCAACTTCTCGCCGAGGTTCGGCGTGTCCTGGGATATCTTTGGAACCGGTAAAACCGTATTGCGCGGTGGCTGGGGCATGTACCGCTGGAACGACCAGTACAACGACTTCACCGGCGCACTCTCGCCCGGGCTGGGAATCGTCACCTACAAAAGCCCAGGCTCTAACAATGTGATGCTTTCCGAACTCAGTTCCATTTCCGTGCCCGCGTCTCAGTGGGTACCTCAGGACGTCACCGCTCTGAGCGCGAACGATTATAACGTCCCGCTGACCTATAGCTGGAACATGACTATCTCTCATCAACTCAAGGGAAGGTCTCTGCTCGAACTGGCGTATGTGGGCAACGACAGCGAGCACGTGTTCATGGGTGGCCAGAGCGGCGCTGGCCTACAGAACACCGACTTCATCAACGTAAACAAGACTCCACTCGGAGCCTTGTTTAAAGCCGATCCGGTCACTGGACTGGTGGCGCCCAATCCCGAGGATGTAAACCATGATCTGCTCGGCAACCCATTTGGCAACAACTTTGCTGACTACCATCCCTACGGAGCCTATCTGGTCCCGGGCGCGCTTTTCGGCCAGCAAATCTATGGAACCCATAACATTTACGTTCCCACGCACGTGGGTTACTCCAACTACCATGCTTTCCAGGCGAGCTGGATCAAGCAGGCCGGAGCCCTCACCTTCAACCTGAACTACACCTGGTCGAAGGCCCTGGGCACTGATCTTGGTATTGACGCCTTCTCTCTCCGTGGCAATTACGGCGTCGAGGGCATTGATCATCCCCACGTGATCAACACTTCCTACGCTTACAGTCTGCCCACCTTCATTCACGACAACAAGGTGCTGGGCGGCTTCGCCAACGGTTGGACAATCTCGGGAACCACCAACTGGCAAGCCGGCGGCGACCTGCAGGCGATCAACAATGCCAACGGTCCCAACTTTGGCCTCGGCATTAACTACATTAACCTGCCCAAAAATTGCGTCGATGGCAGTGGGCAACCTGCCCCCTGCTTTTCCACTGGCGTGAGCACGAAATCCTACTATGGTACCGACGCCAGCAATGGAAACCTGATTCAGCCCGCGCTAACCTGTAACCCGGGAAGTGGTTTACATGGCCTGCAACGGGCCAACTTCGACTGCTTCACCGCACCCGCCTACCAGACTTATGGCGTGCGCGATTTCCCGTATCTGCATGGTCCCATCTGGTTCAACAGTGACCTGTCCATCTATAAGACGTTCCACATTACGGAGAGACAGAATGTGCAGTTCCGGCTGGCCGCCTTCAACTGGCTCAATCACCCGTTGGAACAATTCACCGGTGGCAACCAGTTGGCCTTGGCCTACAACATGGATTACACCACGAAGGCAATCTCTCTGAACACAGACACGCTTTCAAACAACTTGTGCTCAAACAACGGTCAGGCTCCCGGCTGTACGAACTACCAACAGATCTGGGGACGCATGAACTACAAGAATGGATANNTACTCATGCCGCTAGTCGGTTATGCTAGAAGTGTGACAGCATGAATCGAAGAATCAAGCTTCTCGACATTGCGCTAGCTCTCCGAGTCTCCACGGGTACGGTGCATCGGGCATTACACGACCATCCGGGCGTCAGCCCGATGACCAGGTCGCGGGTGCTGCGGATGGCCAAGACGCTGGGTTACCGGCCCAATCTGGCGGCCCGCTATCTTTCCACAAAGCGGAACTTGCGTATCTCGGTAAATACTCTGCAGGGCACTGCATCCTTCTGGCACGAAGTCCGGGCGGGCATTGCCGAAGAGGCCCGGTCGCTGGTCATGGAGAACGTCGAGATCGAGTACCGAACCTATCCGCTTCTGGGCGAGGGCGAGGAGCAGGCGTTTGAAGCCGNNGGGATCATCACTTTCCCCAGCCGGCCGCAGAAATTGCGCTCCTGGGTGCGCAGAGCCTCACGCAGCAGCATTCCTGTGGTGTGTGTGGCCACCGATGCTCCCAACACGGGGCGCTTGGCAGTGGTCTCGATCGACGCGCGCGCCAGCGGGTCGCTGGCCGCCGATTTGATGGGGAGGTTCCTCGGCGGCAAGACTAAGGCTAAGGTCGCCGTCACCCTGGGTTCGCTGGCCATCA
>PMBA01000062.1 GCA_003152795.1 Acidobacteriaceae bacterium
CACGTTCCGCCAGTTCGAAGGCCAGCAGAACGCGGCGGCGGATTTCCAGCGCATCTTCAATCGTCTTCAGACCGGGCGCCAGTGGCTCCCATTCCGGGTGACTGAAATAAGCATGGCTAGCCCCCGACGCGATCACCAGAAAGTCGTAATCCAGCACCTGTTCCTTGGTAATGACTTGCTTCTGTTCCAACTTGAAATCGACCACCTCTTCAAGCAACACTTCAACATTGGAGTTGGCTCTTAGGATCCAGCGGATAGGCGCCGCTATCTCGCCGGGAGACAGGCCGGCGGTCGCGACCTGGTAGAGCAGCGGTTGGAAGGTGTGGTGGTTTTTCCGGTCAACCACGGTAGCCTGCACCGGCAGACGGGCGATCCGGCGGGCAGCGGTCAGGCCCGCGAAACCACCTCCCACGATCAGCACCCTGGGTCTCGGCTTGCCGTTCATTTGCCCTGTCATCTTGGCCTACTATAGAGATTCACCAAATGGCTGTTCCGTCGAAAACTTTTGCTGCCCCGGTTGTCGCCCCGGTTTCGATACCCGACGTTCGCCTGTCGGCCCTCGAGGTCCCGCTCGCCTACCGGCGTTACTTTACCTGGTTCCAGTTGATTGTTGCCTACGTGTTCATGGAGCGCGCGCTGTGGTCCTCGCGGCTGGCATTCCGCAACCGGTGGGCCTTCATTGCGGTCATCACGGTTTTTATCTTCGTGCTGGTGGATCGTCCCTCGCTCCAGCGCATGGGCCTGAGCCTGCCCACCAGTTTTGGCGCCAGCCTGGTGCTGGCGGTTAGTTTTGCGACGGCTGTCTTTCTGGTCCTCATGGTGCGCTGGGCGGGCGGCCAGATTCCGTCGAATCCCACCTGGCCGAGTCTTCACCTGACCTGGCAATACATCGCTTGGGCGCTGGTCCAGGAATTCATGCTGCAATCGTTTTTCTTCACCCGCTGCGAAGATCTGTTCGGGAGTTCGGCGGCGGTCTGGATCGCCGCGACCCTGTTTGCCGCCGCTCATCTCCCCAGTCCCATCCTCACGACTTTCACCCTCGCCGGAGGGTTGTTTTTCTGCGACATGTTCCGGCGCTACCGCAGTATCTTTCCCATCGGCATCGTCCATGCAGCGCTTGGGTTGACCCTTGTCCTGACCATGCCGGACAGCCTGCTGCACAATATGCGCGTGGGGATTGGCTTTCTGCTTTACTAGCTTGTGTAGGGCGGGCGCCCCGCCCGTCCAATCCGGGCGCCGCTCGCCTTCTCCTCGAATGCCATCACCGCCACAGCATTCCTCTGGCTTCATTGACCAGCCTCCGCATACACTTCTCCTTCACCCTTTGATGCCCGCCGCCCAGTCCAGTTCGTCAGCCCTGCGTTTGCTCGTGCCTTCGGTTCGCGACGTCGTTTTCATTTTTCTCTTCTGGTCGCTCCTGGCGGGGCCGCTTTCGAACCGGCCGCTGGCGGATGCGGATATCGGATGGCATATCCGGACCGGCGAACAGATTCTCGCGACGCACTCGCTTCCCCGCACCGATCCGTTTTCCTCCACCATGCAAGGTCAGCCCTGGTTTGCCTGGGAGTGGCTGTACGACATCGCGCTCGGAATTCTGCACCGCGCCGGCGGACTGAACGGAGTGGTTTGGCTGTGCGCCGTGCTGGCAGCTGCGATTTTCACCCTGCTGCTTTCGCAACTCGTGAAGCGCGGCACCGGCCTGCCACTGGCGATTGCCTTGATGCTGCTGGCGCTGGCCGCCTCGACCATTCATCTCTACTCCCGTCCGCACATTGTCAGCTGGCTGTTTTCTCTGCTCTGGTTTGTCTTGTTGGAATACTGGGAACGATGGCAGCGACCGACCAGCGTCCAACGATGCGGCCACGCAGAGGTTCCTCGATGGATCCCCTGGTTCTTTCCCGCCTCGGTGTTGTTGTGGGTAAACCTGCATGGCGGATGGCTCTTTGGAATGGCGCTGTTGGGAATCTACACCTTCGCTGCGCTGGTCGAGAGCGTTCGAGCGCAAAAAAATGATGCCTTTGCCGCCATTCGAGCCGCGCATCGGGCTCGTGCCATGGCTGTGGCGTGGTTGGCATCGGCGGCAGCGTCCCTCGTGAATCCATTTGGCTGGCGACTGCACACCCACATCTACGCCTATTTGAGCGACCGCTACCTCATGAACCGGATCGATGAGTTCCGCTCGCCAAATTTTCACGGTTGGGCCGAGCGCTGCTTTGCTGCCATCCTGATGCTCACGCTGGTCGCGTTTGCAGGCAACCGCCCTTCGGGCATTGGAAAGCTGCGGCTCAGTCAACTGCTGGTCGTGCTGCTGGCGGCGTATGCAGGATTCTATTCATCGCGCAATCTTCCGGTTTCTTCCATGCTGCTGGTGCTGGTGGCCGGCCCCATCCTGTGGGAAAATTTCGTTGCACTGGCGGATAAGCCGGACGCTTGGAGATGGTTGCGCAACTGCACGGCCCGATTTTCAAACTTCTCCGATCGCATGGGCGCGCAGGAAATCGAGCTTCGCGGGCACTTATGGGCTCTTGCTGCGGTGGCCCTGGCGGCTGCAATCTGTCTTCACGGGGGATGGCTGGGCTCGCGGCAGTTCATTCACGCTCAGTTCGATCCGCGGAAAGTGCCGGTTGCGGCCGTGACTTTCCTGCAAGAAGAATTGCAAGGGGAGGCCCCGAACGCTCATCCGAACGCCCCGGTTTTCTCGACCGACGCATGGGGAGGCTATCTCATCTACCGCATGTATCCCGATCGGAAGGTTGTAGTCGATGACCGTCACGATCTCTATGGCTCGGCCCGCATTCGCCAGTACCTGATCCTGACGCAGGTAGAGCCGGGATGGCAGAGCGTGCTGAAAGATTGGCAGATTCGGACCGCACTCTTGCCCACCGGTTCGACGCTGGCGAACCTGCTCCGCGAACTTCCGCGGGATTGGCGGGTGGCGTACGAAGACAAAGTTGCAGTGGTGTTTGAAAGGCGTTAGTTGGCGACAAGTATGCGCGCCGCCACGACTCTCATGGCGGCGCGGATTAATGCTCACACTATGCTGCTAAACAACAGTGGACGCCAGCACGTATTCTTACCCTGAGTGAATGAGCATTCAGACCGGCTTCCCTCAATTACTGCGGCGGAGTCGTGGTAGTGGTCGTTGTCTCAGTATGCTCCCGTGGGGCTGGGGTCGTGGTCGTAGTCGTTGTTTCCTTCTCCTTCTTCACCTTCTTGTGATGTTTCTTGTACTTCGTGGTGCTCTCGTTCGTTTGAGTGGTTTGGGTTTGCGGCTGAGCCGGGGTCTGTGTCGTCGTGGTGGTGGATTGCGTGGTGTCCTGTGCCATTACCGGCAGCGACAGTGCAAGCACGACGAGCAATCCGAAGACAACAGCAAGCAGTTTCTTGAATTTCATTTGATTCTCCTTGATATATCTCCTGGAACTTGATACCGGAAGAAAGTTCCGCACGGATTCCGGCCGTGGCGAAACTGGGTCCTTGAAACACCAATAAGCTTCGCTGATCTCCAGGCGCAAGACTGTGCAGAATAGCTCATGTTGTGAGCGAGGCAACAAACGGGCGTTGCGAGCGCTGGTCGCAAAAACACGGTGAGCCGGCGGCTGCCGATTCACCAGCAACCAGAGCTGCATCATTATTTTGCCCTTCGTATTGCCTCCCCGAATTCCTCCCCACTCTCTGCAACCTGTGCGCTTCCGCGTCATCAGATGTAGTTGGGTTTGGCGCTGGCTGCCCGGGAAGTGCTACTTTTGAATGCTCTCGAGCACTCCCACGCGTTGGCTTCCGAGAGATTGGGAACATATGCGGATCGCAAGAACACGCCGGTGTATCGTGACCTGTCCGGAGAGCTGCCGATGAAATCGCAGTGTTTACCGTTCCAGCAGATTCCGCACACCACCCGCCTCTTCCTCGATTTCCTTTCCTACTCTCCTTCCGTCCGCGGCATGTATCCGCGCTCGCCGATTTTTTCCGAGTGGGTGAAGGACGAATCGCAACGCGTTGTTTATGATGCCGCGCGCCGCGCCACCGTAAGCGAAATTCTCGAACGCCAGAATCGCGCGTGGGGTGCCTCTCCGAAAACGCTCGCCAATATTGAGCGGCTCAAACGAGGAGCGCTGACGGCGGTCACGGGACAGCAGGTTGGTCTCTTCGGCGGGCCGTTGTTTTCCATCTTCAAGGCGCTGACGGCGGTCAGGCTGGCCGAACAGGCTACCGCGGCCGGTGTGGATTGCGTCCCGGTCTTCTGGTTGGCCACCGAGGATCACGATTTGGCCGAAGTCAATCACGTCGCGCTGCTGTCCGAACACGGCTTTCCCGAACCGTTTGCGGTGGAAAGCCACGGCGTTGCCGATGCTCCCGTCGGGGCCGTCAGCTTCGGGCCAGAGATTGAGCCGGTGGTCGAGCGCGCCGCATCACTGCTGGGAGATTCTCAGGTCACGGCGTGGCTGCGCCAGGCGTATCGTCCGGGCCAGACTCTGGGCAGCGCGTTTGCCCTGCTCTTTGCGCGGCTGTTTGCGGATTGGGGCGTCGTCCTGCTCGATCCCTCCGGCAAGGATTTCCACGATCTCGCAAAGCCCCTGTTCCGCGCCGCGATCGAACGCGCCTCTGAACTCGACGACGCGCTGCTGGCGCGGGGCAAGGCGATCGAGGCTGCGGGATATCACCAGCAAGTGAAGGTGACGCCGGCGAGCACGCTGCTTTTTGAAGTGAAGAATGGGGCGCGCACCGTGGTGCGCCGCCGGAATCATGCCGCCAACGGCAACGGTGGTGACTTCGCCGCAGGCGAGGAGCGGCTTTCCTCGGCGGATCTGCTCCACCGGATTGACGCATCTCCGGAGACCTTCAGTCCGAATGTGCTGTTTCGTCCCGTGGTGCAGGATTTTCTGCTGCCGACACTCGCTTACGCCGGCGGAGCGGCCGAAGTCGCCTACTTCGCACAGGCCGCGGTTGTCTACGAGAAATTACTGGGACGAGTGACTCCGATCCTGCCCCGGTTTTCGGCAACCCTGGTAGACGCGAAGGCCGAGCGCATTCTGCACCGCTACCAACTCGGCCTGGCCGATGTGCTTCTCGGCGCGGAAAAAGTCCGGGAAGCGATTGCCGCTCGTTCGCTGCCGCCGGGCTTGCAGGCCCGTTTTTCCGAAGCCTACGCGAGCGTGGAGAAGTCGATGGCTGCGGTTCGCGAATCGCTCGGCAAACTGGATCCAACTCTCATCCCGGCATCCGACCGTGCCCGCACCAGAATGTGGTATCAAATGAACCGTCTCCATCGGCGGGCGTCACGGGCGGAATTGCTGCGGAACGAGGTCATCACTCGTCATGCGGACGCCTTGAGCTTCTCCCTGTTTCCGCACAAGGCGCTGCAGGAGCGCGAGGTCGCAGGCGTCAGCTTTGTAGCCCGCTATGGGCCGGAACTGTTGTCGGATCTCTATCAGAAAATCGATCCCGATTGCCACGATCACCAGGTGATTGAGGTGCAGTAATCCGCTTGTAGTGACAGGGCAAGCCCCGTCTCTACAGTAGAAATCGTTCAGGCTTATTTCGAATCGCCGAAAGCCAGATAACTCCCCAGGCCAATCATGACTGCGCCGGTCAGCGTGCGTTGACGCCGGCGGATGCGCGCCGACCCGCGAATGCGCTGGCCGAGTGGGCCGGCAAGAAGGATCACAACAAGATCGGCCGCAGTGTTGAGCGTCACCGAGAGCGTTCCCAACAGAACAAACTGCAGAAAGACGTGTCCGTGCTCGCGGTTCACGAATTGGGGAATGAAAGAAAGAAAAAACAGGGCAGTCTTGGGATTCAGCACCTCGGTCATGACGCCTTGCCAGAAAGGATTCCTTCCGCGAGTGAAAGTGGTGAGAGAAACGCCCTCATTCTTTCTGGCGTCGAGGATCATGCGAATCCCCAGAAAGCAAAGATAGCCCGCGCCGAGATACTTCACCAGGGCAAACGCTGCGGCGGATTGCGCCAGAATGATGGAGATGCCGGCAGCCGCTGCGAACACGTGCACCAAGCCACCGAACAAGGTGCCGAGCGCGGAAAGCATGCCTTCGCGGCGTCCGCCGGCCAGCGTGCGGGCGAGAACGTAAAGCATTCCTGGTCCGGGAGCGACCGCCAGCAAAATGGCAGCGCTCAGAAAAATAGGAAAACGAGCCGAGTTGAATACGGTCTGGTGGAACATGATATGAGCGAACATGATATGAGCGAACATGGTTTGAGCGAACATGATTTGAGCCAACGCAGTCTGATGATTGTACCGACAGCGGTCCGAAGCGGCTAACGCTCGGTCGATGCTTCGCCGCGCAGAGCCGTCTGCAACTCTGCGAGCGATTCCACGCGCGGCACTCCCTTGTCGCGGTATGCGCCGGGGACGTCCATCAACACCGCCTGCATGCCCGCGCTCGTGGCTCCCAGGTAATCCACGGAATACACGTCGCCCACATACAGGCTCTCTTCCGGCGTCGTGTTCATACTTTTCAGGGCTTGGCGAAAGATTTCCGGGTGCGGCTTCTCGTACCCGACCAGCCCGGAATCGGTGATGGTGCGGAAGCAGTCCGCGATGTCGCGCCGGCGCAGAACGTCCTCAATTTTGCCGTCTGCGTTGGAAATGACTGCCATCGGGTAACGTTCGCCGATCTCATGCAACTGCTTGGCGGTGCCGGGGCGAATCGTGTCCCAGTTGCCNNGTCATCATCCCATCGAATTGATTCTTGGTGCGGCATTCCAGATCGCGCAAATGCTCGGCATCGGGCACGATGCCGCGTTCTGTCAGAGGCGCGTGAATGCGCTCGCGATTCGGGAACAGCAGGGTGTTCCCAACATCGAAGAAGATAACTTTGATGTCCGAGTTCATGAGATGGTTATTGTAACGTCTGAGAATCGTGCGGCTGGACGGCCGGTCCCCGCCCGGCGTTTCCATGCTGTAGATTGCCGAATGAATTAAACTGAAAAACTGCCGATGTACTAGGTGGAATCAGAGCCATGCCTCAACTGCGAGTTGTCGTCCTGTGGCACCAGCACCAGCCCTTTTACAAGGACCTGGTGACGGGGCAGTATCGCCTGCCTTGGACGCGCCTCCATGCCTTGAAAGACTACTACGGCATGGTGAAACTGCTGGACGAGTTTCCGCGGGTCCATCAGACCTTCAATCTGGTTCCGTCTCTGGTGACCCAGATTCAGGACTACGTTTCGGGCGAGGCCCAGGACCCTTTTCTGCAAGTGGCGGCGAAGCCCGCCAAAGACCTGACCGAGCAGGACCGGCGCTTTGCGCTGCAGTATTTGTTTCAGGCGAACCCGGTGAATGTAATCGGGCGCTACCCGCGATACCACGAGCTCTGGGAGAGATTTCGCGGGGCCGGGGATTCCCCCGAGCGCGCGGAAAAATATTTTCAGACTCAGGATTTCACCGACTTGCAGGTGCTCTCCCAGATCGGATGGTTCGACGAGTATTTTCTAGCCGAGCCCGAGGTCGCCGAACTGATCCGCAAAGGCCGCAACTACTCCCTCGAAGACCAGCGGTTCGTGAT
Source organism: Acidobacteriaceae bacterium (assembly GCA_003152795.1). Classification (GTDB taxonomy): domain Bacteria; phylum Acidobacteriota; class Terriglobia; order Terriglobales; family Acidobacteriaceae; genus Acidiflorens. The sequence goes on from PMBA01000062.1 coordinate 7,524, forward strand.
TGCGCTGGAGCGCGAACTGCTCGGTCGCGTGCTGCCCGTGCATGCCGAGGCCGCAAAAAAGGGCCTGATCGAGATTTCGACGTCCGCCTTTTATCATCCGATTCTGCCCCTGGTGTGCGACACGGATATGGGCGCTGTCTCCTCGCCCGGGCTGCCCTTGCCGCAAAACCGTTTTCGCCACCCGGAGGATGCGCGCCAGCAATTGCTGCGTGGAATGGATCTCCACGAAAAGGTCTTTGGGGTGCGTCCGCAGGGAGCGTGGCCGTCGGAAGGCAGCNNGACCTCGCCCACCGGCTCTATACGATTTACCGCTACGAGAATGCCGATACCCGCATGAATCTGCTGTTCCGCGACCACACGCTCTCCGACCTGATCGGGTTCGTATATTCGGGAATGCCGCCGCAAGACGCTGCCAACAATCTCATCCACAAAATTAAAGAATCCGCGAAGCCGGTTCTTGCCAGCGGACAGGACGCCGTCGTCCCTATCATTCTGGACGGAGAGAATGCCTGGGAATACTACCCGCGTTCGGGCCGGGAATTCCTGCGGAGATTCTATGACGCTTTGCAGAATGAGCCCGGCATGGAAGCCGTGACCGTGGCCGAGGCGATTGCGCGCCACAAGACCGCCAGCGATCTGAAGTCGCTGGTGCCGGGGTCGTGGATCAGCGCCAACTTCAATGTCTGGATTGGCGCGCCGGAGGACAACAAGGCATGGGATTACCTCTATCACGCGCGCAATTTCTATGCCCAGGCCGCGCCCGGCGCAACCCAGAAACAACGCGAGCTGGCGTTTGAAGAGATCATGATCGCCGAAGGCAGCGACTGGAACTGGTGGTATGGACCAGAGCACCACTCCGCCAACGATCGCGACTTTGATGAGCTCTACCGCAAACACTTGTCGAACGTTTACCAGGCCCTGGGCGGGACCCCGCCCGATTATCTGGCGCAGCCCATCGCCGGGGGAGTGACGCGGCCTTCGTTCACTCCCCAGACCGCCTACATCCATCCTCGTGTCTCCGGTGACATGGTGCGTTACTTCGAATGGATGGGGGCGGCGAGCTACACCGCCGACCAGCGCTCGGGCGCCATGCACGGCAAGCAGTTTCTAATGGATGAAGTCTTTGCCGGCATCGACGAGCAGTTTGTGTACGGCCGGCTGGATTTTGTCCTCAAAGTGCCGGAAGACAGGTTTGATGTGGTGGTGAATCTGGAGTCGTGGGCCAATCATGCCTCCAAGCCGCGCCGCGAACTGAGGTTGGGTGTCGNNATTGCGCGGGTGGCGCTGGTCCGGAATTTTGAGTTTCGCCTGCCCCTCACCTGGCTGCTCGCGGCTCCGCTTCATATCGACAAAGTGCGAGGACCGAAAAGCTCGGATCTGCTCACCGTCCGGTTACGCCTGCGCTTTAGTCTGTGGCAGAACCACCTGCCCGTGGACGCCTTGCCGGTGGAAGGCTGGATCGACCTGGAGTTGCTGGCGGAAGAGGATCTGCTGGCGTTGGGCGGGTGAAAAAAGCCAGGTTTCAAAGTTTCAACGAGACCAGGAGGCTGGCGGTCTAAACCGCGACGAATCATTGAAACCTTGAAACCCTGAGACTTTGAAACCTGGGCTCCGTTCCTACTGTCCTCCGCTGGCTCCTGTCATCGTCATCGGCCGGTTCAACTCCATCACCAGCTCTGTGCCAGCCGGCAGCATCGCCGAACGGTGCTTCCCGAGCCAATGCGTGACTGTCGCCGTGGCGCCGACGGCTCCGCCGATGAGCATGCCTTTGCCGCCGCCCACCAGACCGCCGACGAGCATGCCCCCGCCCGTACCTATGCCCACTTCCGTGAGATCTTTGCCGTCGTGGCCCGCGCCCTTGAATTGCCCTTCCGTGTTGACGTCAGTGCCGTGGCCCCTGTTGGTGTCAACCAGCGAAGCATTCAACGCGAACCTGTCTCCATTCGGTAGAACCAGGTTTTCGGGAAAGATGGCGATCGTGGGCTTGCCGGCAACGCGCCGCGGTTCGGTCGCTTTGGTGACGCGTCCCTCGACCGTGGCGCCGACCGGAATCACGGTTTTCCCGTCCACCACAACCGGCTCCGTGACTCTCGCCGAGAACGGATCTCCGGCTTTCGAACTGAAGGTCGCCAGCGTGGTTTCGAGTTTCATCTTGACCGCGGTGCCGGTGGGGAGGGCAGTCTGTGCCCAGGCGAAACTTGCGATCAGGATGAGCGATGTCAGCAAAAGTGATTTTTTCATGTTAAGTCTTACCTCCAAAACTCAATTGCGCGAAACCTTGACCACAAAGGTAACGAAGTTACGCGAAGGAAATTCCTGAGACAGAGACCTTCGTGATACTTCGTGACCTTGGTGGTTCAAGGTTTTCTTGCGCCTCGTCAAGAAATTGGTCCCTACTCTTACAAAGCTCGTATGACCTCATCCAGCGGCGCTCGGTCGAGCTGGCTGTCGCCGCGATAGATGTAGCGCACTATGCCGCCGCGGTCGATTACAAGCGTAGCCGGGTGCGCGATGTTGAATGCGTCGGTACCGAGCGCGTGATGCAGTCCGTAACTCTTTGTCACAGTCCGATCCTCATCGAGCAGAAAGACGCTGGAGATAGGATGCTTCTCCAGGAATCTTCCCGGCCTCCACACGCCGTCCCGCTTTTCAGCCGCCACGAACGCCAGATCCGCCCCCACTGCTTCAATTTCCGCTCTCCGCGACTCGAACTGAGTCATGCGCTTCACGCAGTTCGGTCACCAGGTGCCGCGTAGAAACTCAAGCATCAGCGCACCCTGCGCCAGCAGGCCACCGAGAGTGAAAGTGCCATCGCGGTTGGCCGCTCCCAGGGAAAAATCCGGCGCTCGCGAACCGATCTCCAGAGTCTCGGTGCGGTTCCGCATGTTGAGTTCGACTCTAAGCCAGGTGGAAGTCGGGAACAATAACGGACGGGGTTCGGGGATGGGCTTTGAGGAGACAATTCGATGGGGCGCGTCCCTGCGCACTGACCGCGTCCTTCCACCTCCGATATAATTCCGCTTTGCAGCTAGTGTGGCGTTCCGTAAAGGTTGCGGCATGAATCTGCACTGTCATCCTGAGCGAAGCGAAGGACCTATGAACTTGAATCCGCCCCAATGCATAGGTCTTTCGCTTCGCTCAAGATGACAGCCCAAACTTATGTCGCGAATTTACGGGACGCGTTTAGCGATGATGTTTCTAAATCAAAAAGACGACTAAAGGATGCACTTATGCCTCTTACCAGCATTGCCGATATCCGCGGACGCCAGGTGCTTGACTCCCGTGGCAATCCGACCGTTGAAGCTGAAGTTCTTCTGGATGGCGGCGCCAGCGCGCGGGCCATTGTGCCGAGTGGCGCCTCCACCGGCGAGCATGAAGCCGTCGAATTGCGTGACGGCGACAAGACCCATTACCTCGGCAAGGGCGTTCTGCAGGCGGTTGCAAACGTCAATGGCGAGATTGCCGAAGGCCTCATTGGAGTGGACGCCGCCGACCAGCGAACCCTCGACGCCAGACTGATCGAGCTTGATGGCACGCCCAATAAGGCCCGACTGGGGGCGAACGCGATCCTCGCGGTTTCCATGGCGGCGGCGCGAGCTTCCGCGAACGCTTGCGAACTGCCGCTCTACCGCTACCTTGGCGGTGCCGCCGCGAACGTCTTGCCGGTGCCCATGATGAACATCCTCAACGGTGGCGCCCATGCCGACAACAACGTCGACTTCCAGGAGTTCATGGTCATGCCGGTCGGGGCGCCGTCGTTTTCCGAGGCCCTGCGCTGGGGCGTGGAAGTTTTCCACACCCTCAAGGGCGTGCTGAAAAAGCGCGGCTACAACACGGCGGTTGGCGATGAGGGCGGCTTTGCGCCATCAGTGAAGTCGAACGTGGAGGCCATTGAAGTCGTGCTCGAGGCCATTCAGCAGGCGGGCTTCAAACCGGGTGAGGAGATCGGGATCGCCCTCGATCCGGCGGCCAGCGAGTTCTATCAGGACGGCAAGTATGTATTCAAGAAGTCGGACAAGTCGGCCAAGAGTTCCGAAGACATGATTCGCTACTATGCCAAGTGGGTCAACGACTATCCCATCGTGTCGCTCGAAGATGGCCTCTCCGAAAATGACTGGGATGGCTGGGCATTGTTGACCAAAGAGCTGGGCGGCAGAATTCAACTGGTGGGCGATGACATCTTCGTTACCAACATCGAGATCTTCGCCAAGGGTATCGAGAAGAAAATTGCCAATTCCATCCTGATCAAGCTCAACCAGATTGGCACCGTCAGCGAGACGCTCGACGCCATCGACCTCGGCCGCCGCAACGGATATACCTCCGTGATCTCGCACCGTTCCGGCGAAACCGAAGACACCTTCATCGCCGACCTGGCGGTGGCGACCGGTGCGGGACAGATCAAAACAGGATCGGCTTCCCGTACCGACAGAATTTCCAAGTACAACCAGTTGCTGCGCATTGAAGAGGAGTTGGGCGGCGCGGCGCGATTTTTAGGCGTGAAGGCGCTGAACTACAAGGGAGTATAGCTTTCCAGGGAGAGACTTATGAAACGCTTTCTGTTGCTTACGTGGCTGGTTGTCATCGTAGCTTCCCCGTTGTTTGCCCAGCAAGATTCCAGCGCCCAGAGAAGGCCGCCTTCCGTGGACCAGGTGATGAAGTTTTTCGACATTATGCAACTTCGCGAGAAAATGCAGACGATGCTTCAAATGGAGCAGAAGCAGTCGGATGCCATGATCACTGATTTATTCAATAAGCGAATGCCAGACGCGACTGCGGCGCAGCGCGCACAGTTCAAGAGCATCGTCAACGACGCAATCAATGGTGTGTTTGTTGACTACCCGATTGATGACATCCTCAGAGATATGGTGCCGGTTTATCAAAGTCACCTCAGCGAATCCGATTTGAGCGAGATCGTCGCGTTCTATTCCTCTCCTGTCGGACAAAAGGTAATTCGGGAAATGCCAGCCATGACGGCGGAGGGTATGCGTGTCTCGCTCGCTCATCTGCAACCCAGGATCGACGCGATGATGAAGACCATGACAGATCGATTGGAAAACATGGCAACCGGCGGGAAATAGTGCAATTGCTGGGGATTGACTAAGTCCATGACTAAGCTATAATAAGCCCATGGAAGTCAATATCCACGAGGCCAAAACCCACCTCTCCCGCCTGCTGGAGCGGGTTGCCATGGGCGAAGAGGTTATCATTGCCAAGGCCGGAACACCCGTGGCCAAGCTGGTGCCTTTAAAAGTTCGCCCGAAGAGGCGCGTGCTCGGATCGGCGAAGGGAGAATTCACCGTGCCGGAGGATTTCAACGATCCGCTGCCCAAGGAGATTGAGGATCTCTTCTACGAATGAAAGCGCTTCTCGATACGCACACATTCTTGTGGGCGATCGCAGAGGAAAGAAAGCTCTCTCGCCGGGCCCAACAAATCTATACCGGTTCGCATGATCTCTACCTGAGTGTCGCCAGCGTGTGGGAGATTCTGATTAAGGTGCAAGCTGGCAGACTTCCTTTGCCTGAGCCCTCAGGACCGTATCTGGTCAAGAAGCTAGCCCAGAACCGGATCGAAGTTCTGCCTATCACGTTGGACCACGCGCTCAGGACTGAATCCTTGCCCCTCCATCATCGCGACCCCTTCGACCGCCTGATCATCGCGCAGAGTATCGAAGAGGGATGGCCAATCATCACCTCCGATCCTTGGTTCGCGCGTTATCCGGTCGATGTGATCTGGTAATTCTCTTGTTTTTCTCCGTGTCTCCGTGGTGGATTTTGTCTCGGGAGCTCACAGCTAAAATCCCATCGTGTCGTCCGCCGAAGGCCCATAAGTCGCCGGCACCGGCTTTTCATTCAGTCGCAGATACACGCCGAGCTGCGCGCGATGATGGACCATGTGGTTCAGGAACATCTCGCGGTAGGCGAGAAAGCGCGTCCCATCGAAGATGGGCTTGCCCCCGAAGCTGAGCTTCCAATTCTGCGTCCAGGCTTCATCCGGTGTGTTCTTGAGCGCAGCCCGCACCTTGGCAGCGCCTTCATCAAGAGCGCTCACCAACTGCGCCGCAGACTCAAAGGGCAGAGGCTTGTAGCTGCTTTTCGCGAAATCAAGTTCAGGAGTTGTAAGGATCGAGAGGCCAAAGCCGGCCAACTGCGCCACGTGAGGCGCGAGCTTGTTCAGCGGCATGGATCGGGGATGCGGTGCGAAGTCTTTCTTGTCTTCCGGAACCCGCTCCAGCATGGTGTGCGTCTTTTTCATCTCTTCATCGAATTCGACTAGAAGAAGTTCACTGATGGGCATGTTGATCCTCCGCGATGTAGTAGGCGACAGTATAAGACGCCGAGTTGGCCGGCGGAAGCGAATATCCAGCTGCTCCCGACTGCTCCTGATTTGAAAAGCGGCGTACCCTCCTATAGATTCATCTTTTACCTGTTTTTCTCCGTGTCTCCGTGCCTCCGTGGTGAATTTGTTCTCGGAAGCGACCAGCCAACAGCCAACAGCCAGGAGCTAAAAGCCATTTTATGTCCCGTCCTAAACCTCTCGTTCTCATCATTCTCGACGGCTGGGGATACCGGGCCGAAACCAAGGGCAATGCGATCGCGCTCGCCCACAAGCCCATCTACGACCGGCTGCTGCGCGAGTATCCCAACACGCTCATTCACACCAGCGGCCCCTTTGTCGGNNAGGGCCAGATGGGCAACAGCGAAGTCGGCCATCTGAATATGGGCGCCGGGCGCATCGTGCACATGGACATCACCCGCATCGACCTGATGATCCTCAACGGCGAATTCTTCGCGCATCCTGTATTGCTGGCAGCGATGAAGAATGCCCGCCTCGCCGGACGCAAGCTTCATCTTTTCGGCCTGCTCTCCGACGGCGGCGTGCACTCGCGGCAGGAGCACCTGTATGCGCTCCTGAAAATGGCCAGGCAGAACGGAGTCGATCGCGTTTTCGTGCACGCCTTCATGGATGGCCGCGACACCTTGCCCACCAATGGCGCCGGCTATCTCGAACAACTCCAGCAGAAGATGCGCGAGTACAACTCGGGCAAGATCGCCACCGTCAACGGCCGTTATTACGCCATGGACCGCGACCGCCGCTGGGAACGCATTGCCAAGGCCTACAGTGCGATGGTCGAGGGCAAGGCCGAGGGCGGAACTTACTCGGATGCGGTGCATGGCACGAAGGAGTCTTACAACAAAGGCGTGACCGACGAGTTCGTTCTGCCGTTCACTTGCTCGGATGTGCGTGGTGAGCCGCTGGCGAAGATCGCCGATGACGATTCCTGCATCTGCTTTAACTTTCGCGCCGACCGCGTGCGCGAGATCACGCGCGCCCTGTGCCGCAACAGCGCGCTGAACCAGAAGGGCGGGAGCGATNNGCTACGTCTGCATGACGCGCTATGACAAAAACTTCGACCTGCCCGTCGTAATCCCGCCGGAGTCGATGGCAAACATCCTGGCCAACGTCATGGGCGGCCTCAATATGCGGAACCTGCGCGTTGCCGAATCGGAGAAGTATGCCCACGTGACCTATTTTTTCAATGGCGGTGTGGAGCAACCGTTCCCCGGAGAAGAGCGCGTACTGGTTCCGTCGCCCAAGGTCGCAACCTATGATCTGAAGCCGGAGATGAGCGCCGCCGGCATTGCCGCGGCTGTCGTCAAAGCCACGAATGAAGGCACCTTCGACGTGATCATCGTAAACTTCGCCAACGCCGACATGGTTGGGCACTCGGGCAAAATCGAGCCCACCATCAAAGCCGTCGAGACCGTCGACGCCTGCCTCGGCGAAATTGAGAAAGCGGTGCGCGCCAAGGGCGGCGCCATGCTCATTACCGCCGACCACGGGAACGCGGAAATGATGATCGACCCCGCTACCGGCGGTCCGCACACGGCCCATACCACCAATCCAGTGCCGTTCATCGTCATGGCGGAGGACGCGAAACAGTACACGCTCAAGCCCGACGGCTCGCTGCGCGATATTTCGCCGACCATGCTTGGCATGCTCGGTATCGCCGAACCCACGGAAATGACGGGAAGCGATCTGCGCGTGAAGCGAAGCTAGGACTCCACGCTGTCGGCAACGAAACGCGCTTTCCCCGGCGTGCCGCGGGGTAGGATTGTGTGACGCATGAAACTGCTGATCTTCGTTCACCATCCATTTGATCAATGGAACGCGCCGGCGTGGTTCCCGAAGCGCCTGCGGCAGGAATTTCCGCAAGTCAGTGTTGTGCACCTGCCCGACTACAAGCGCGTGGATGAAGAAATTGTCGATGCTGAAATCGCCATCGCCTGGTCGATTCGTCCAGCCCAGGTCTCCGCCGCAAAGAATCTCCGCTGGATTCACTCGCCGGCGGCGGCGGTCCATCAGTTGATGTTTCCCGAATTTGTCAACAGCGAAAT
>PMBA01000411.1 GCA_003152795.1 Acidobacteriaceae bacterium
GGCGGAGACATTCTCGACATACTGGGTTTTGTGGGCGACGTGGGTTCGGGCGCGCTTTATTTTCTGGCGCGGATTATGGATTGGGGCAATGTGATGGCCGCGAATGCCGCGGCGGATTATGGCAAGACGTTTCTGATCGTAGCCGGCCTGCTGAACTTCATCGCCGCGGCGGATGCGCATCACATTGCGCTGGGGAAAAAACCGTGACCGTCAACTTGTCGCACTTCTCGGCTGCGGTGGTGTTCGCGTTGTTCGCATCGGTGGTTTTCGGCATCACGCAGCGCAACTCGACGATGGAGCAGGTAAAGTACGGGCTCTACTGTTTCGCCATGTTTGTGGGGGGAGTTTTCCTGGCGGGATGGGTAATGGCGCTGATTCGGCGNNAGTTCTGACCATAAACAAAGGGTTGGTCTCAGAGTAACGCTTCAGCGATACCGTCAATTCCCTGCGAGGGATGCCCCTTGAGGGGCTTGCTATTCCGGTGGGGGTTGCAGGCCGTCACCGGGGGCGAGCGGAAGGCGGGAGGCTCCGCCGAGCAGGGCGCGTTCCTGGGGTGAGAAGGCGTTCCTGTACTGGACGGAGTTGATGAGCCGGTCGCGCTGTTCGGGTGTCAGGCCGCGCATGCCGCGGATCGCCCGGTTGACCGCCTGGCGACGGTTGGGCGGCAACTGCTTGAACTGCTGAAAGAGCTGACGCGACTGCTGCTTCTGATTTTGAGTCAGATGCTCCCAGGTTTCCATCCGATTGAGCACGCGCTCCTGCTGCTGAGGAGGCATGCTGGAAAAATGTTGCAACCTGTTTTGCAACTGAGCCTGCCGATGCGGCGGAAGCTTCCGAAACTGCGAATCGTTTTCGAGCGCGTGGTGCTGCTGTGCCGGCGGCAGATCTCTATACTGGCGAAGCCAGTTTCCGGCGTGCCCAGGCTGGTTCTGCGGGGGACGGACTTCATTGGGGCGGCCGGAGCCAGGACGGCCTTCCTTCTGAAAGTGGTGCCACTGTCCGTCCGCATGTTGCGATTGCGGACGCTGTTGCCGTGGCGGTGGCGCCTGCGATTGCCGGGACTGGGCGAACGCCGGCGTCAGCAGCAGAAGCGCCGCCAGACAGCCCGCAATTTTTACCCTGCCCAACATACTTGTTCCCTTTGTAGAGACGGGGTTTGCCCCGTCTCCGGACTTACGGAGTCGCGGTTACGTCGTCCTGCACCTGTACTTCATCGAGCACATCGAAATCGGCGTACAACTCGTCGTTGCTCTCCAGCGCCTGCAGATCGCCGACAGCGGTTCCGGGCTGCACCGGCAGACCGAGCGATGGAGGCTTGGTGGCGATGGCTTCGGTCTGGTAAAAATAGGACTTCTTGCCAATTCCAACGCCCAGGGCTCCCGCAAGCATTACGGCCGCAAGCGACATGGCCCACGCCGGATGCCGCAGCCAATTGAGCCAGGTTGCAGCCGGGCGCGCCATCTCTTCGCGCAGACGCGCCTGCAGGCGGGTGTCGAAATACGGCGACGGTTCGGGCGCCTGCCATTCATCCAGCAGCGTCATGGTCTTCTGCAAGTCGCCGAGATGGGTGGCACAGGCGGCACAGGATGCGATGTGTTGTTCGACCTCCGGTGTCGAAGCGTCCATGCCAGCGGCCAGGTCCGGCAACAGTTCGCGAATTTGATTGCAATTCATACAGCTACCCTCTACTTCCTGAAACGAACTCTTTTAACTGCTCGCGCAAGGTTTCGTAGGCGCGGAACAGCAACGACTTGGTGGCGGACTCGCTCAGTTTCAGCACGCCCGCAATCTGGCGGTAATCCATCTGCTGATACTTGTGCATGATGACCGCCACGCGCTGGCGCTCGGGCAACGCATTCACCACGCTGCGAATGGCCGCCAGGCGCTCCCTTTTCAATAGCTGCTCTTCAGCCGAAAGCGAATCGTCGGCCAAGTCGGGCGTGTTGCCCGTTTCCTGGTCCGGCTCATCGAGACGCACGGTATTTTCCGGACGCTCGTGCCGCGTATCGCGCGCGTGATTTACCGCCAGGTTGGTCGCGATGCGATANNAGCCAGGTGGTGAACTTGGCGCTCGGCTCATAACTGGTGCGCGACCGATACACGCGCAAGAACACTTCCTGCGCCAGTTCTTCCGCCGTCGAAGGGTTGTGGCACAAGCGGTACATGAAGCCGACCATTGGCCGGCGATATTTCTGCACCAGGTAAGCGAAGGCGGATTCGTCGCCCGTCTTCACCCGCAGCATCACGTCGACGTCGGAAATGGCGGCGTCTGCACCGATGATGGAAGTTGCCATAGTAGCGGGCGCAGACGTAGAAGGCGACGCTGCCGCAAAGTTCGGTAGCCCCCGACCCAGCAGTCCGCGATCGATAGCCACGCTGCTCACATCAGTAGAAACCCCGTTCGGGGCTGAAAGTTGCGCCGTTTCGGGGTCAGGAAGGTGGGCGGAAGTGTTTTCCCGTGAATCAGTTACGGACCGAGCGTCGGGAATGTCGGAAGCGGCCATGAAAGGGCGTTGGGAAGAGGCTACCGGGAGCGGGGATGGCGGTCAAGAGGCTGGATGGAGAGAGTAAGTTCATGATTTCGTCCCTGGCAAAACAACCGGCCCAACAATGAGCCTGCAAAAGACTCCTCCGCGTCTCTGCGTCTCTGTGGTGGGTGTTGCGACGGGTTTCCCGGAGTGGGAGCCTATGCCGCTGCCCGTTCCACCGCCTTCGCTGCAATTGCACTGCTTAAGGCCGGCGGCCACGAACTGGAAAGGTGCGTGTTATGATGGTTTTACCGCAATCACTGGGCGCATAACTCAGCGGTAGAGTGCCATCCTCACACGGTGGAAGTCNNCTCTAGCGAGAACGGGTTCACGGCTGATCGATTCCTTCACTTTTAGGAAATGATGGCTGCGGCTTGCCTATACCCCACCGCACGTTAGCCCGGCGCCAACAGGCCGCCCACGCTGCTCAGCAGTTTCTCGGCTGCTTCTCCGGGATCCTGGGTGGCAAAATTCTCTTCCAGAATCAGGAGCGCGACCGCCGGATCGATTTCCTCCAGAGACTTGCGGGTCGGTTTGCCATGGATGGACTGCATGCGCGCGGAGACGACCACCAGTTTCGCCTTGGTGGCCTTGAGCAGGGTGCGGGCGTCGTCGATGGACAGAGTGGTCAGGGCGTTGTATCCGGCGCTGCACAGCACCTCGCGCAGAAAGGTGCAGACATCGGTCGACTCGTAAACGCAAAGCATGCGGGGCCTGGCGTCGCCGGTTTTTCCTCGCGAATAGCGCGAGCCCAGGTAGGCGGCGGTGATCGCTTCTTCGACCGAATCGTAGGCCTCAAATTGCGAAAGCAGGTTGGTCATCTCCAGCGTTTTGCGGATCCGGGGCGGCACTCCACTGAGTTTCAGGTCTCCTCCCTTGGATCGCGCGGCTTGCGTCAGGCGCACCAAGGCTCCCAATCCACTGCTGTCGACAAAATCCACCTGGTCGAGTTGCAGCACGACGTCGCCGTACTTGACGATGGAGTCTCCGACGAACGAGTGCAAGGTGAAGACTTCATTTCCGGCCACAATCCGGCCGTGACACTGAATGACCAGGACATCGCCGACCGGGCGGCTCTCCAGGCGCAGTTGCATTACGCCTCCTTCTATCTATCTATTTGAAGTTGTGACTCAATTACGGCTCTCGGCCTTACATTTGACCGATGGTTTTGTGGCGAATCTTACGTGGGTGAAACCGGCAAGTCAATGAAAGGGCTCTGGCGCTTCGCGCCTCAGTTCAACACGACGCTCTGAATTTCTGCGAGTCCTCTAGTCGAAGTGGCGGTAGGCGTCCCAGTCCTTGGTCAGATCTCGGTCGAGTTTGCGACAGTGGTAGATGGGCTTTTGCCAGTCGGGACGAGCCCACTGGACCTTGGGATCGGCGACAAGAGTGACCGATGCGCAGTGACGCTGCAGGTACTCGATGTCAGCGTCGAGGACGATGACGCTTTCGCCGGTGTAGCCTCTGCTTTCCCCAGTACCAGTAAGAATGGTGAGTGCCGATCGCCTTTGGCAATCCCAGTGCAGGCCCGAAGTGATCGATTGCTCCGGCCTGTCCGTAGAAACTGCCAAAGATAGCCGTCTTCTGGCGTTCTTCTGTGGGAAGAGCGTTGGAGTAGCGCGCAACGGCTTCAGCGCGCTCCTTCCATCCGAAACAGCTGCTGTAGTAGTCCGGGATAGCGGAGTGCGTGTTGTGTTCGGCCTCGATTCTGTGCAGCGTCATGATTTGGTTATAGCGCGCGTAGGCGTCGATCGACAGGACGGGAACGAAGCTCGGCAACATGAGTGCGGATAGGACGCAGGCTGCGATGACGTACGCGGTGACGAAGCGGCGGCTCGATGTGTTGGCGAACCAGCGTTCGGCGGCGACAGCTCCCGCGGCGAGCATGACTGGATAGACGGGCGTCACGAGGTAGTCTTTGGCGTGGAGCGTGTACATCAGCAGCATGTAGGCAATAAACGTCCAGCCGAGAGCCCGGAAGCGTTTCATTGGCGGAGTAAAGAAGAAAACAGCTCCGGCAATGACAAAAGCGAAGCTTAGAATATTGACGAGCAGCGCCTGTGCGTAGAAGAACTCAAGCGGCGGAAGAATGACGGTGCGGTGATTGGCGTTGATATTGTGCTGAAGCTGGAGGAATGGGAATTGACGATGTCCTGCCAAAGGATGTTGGGCAGAGTGGTTGCGAGAGCGATGGCGACTCCGCTCCAGAACCAACGATTGAGGAACCACCTTCTCCATGCTGAAAGCAGCATCCCGGCCACAAGCGCGGCGAGGTAGAACGCGAGGCTGTACTTGTGCATCAGCGCAAGGCCAGCGACTGCTCCGAAGGCGAGCCACAGGCGCGGGTTCGAGGTCTTCTCGATGCGCACGAGAAGCAGCACGGCGGCGGTCCATAGCGGCATATCGAGGGCGTTGGTGCTAAGGAGGTGTCCGAAGGCTAGAGCGACGGGAGCGATCGCTGACAACACGGCGGCAGTGATGACCGCGCGTCGCCCACCGCCAAGCTCGGACGCGAGTCGCGCTACAAGAAGCACGGTGGCTGCCGCGGCCACTGCGGGGTAGAGGCGCACAGCAGTGAGCGATGTGCCGAGCGTGTGGATGACGATCCAGGTAAGCCACGGAAGGAGTGGCGGAAGATCGACGTAGCCCCACGTTGGATGGTGGGCGCAGGCGAGAAAGTAGAGTTCGTCGGCATGAAATCCGTAGCGACCGGCGAAGCAGACGAGAAGCACGAAGACGAGTGCGGCGGGCGCCAGCGCCAGAAAAAACCAACCATAAAGCGAAACAGCGCGAATTCTCATACTCACAATCTGCGTTCAGTGTCCCCGCGTTGCTGCGTTGGCAATTGGTTCCAGCGCCGGACGGTAGTTTTCTACATCCCTGTAATTCGGTGGTCGGTGATGGATCGCACGGGGTTCCGTGAGCGAGCGCACATGAGTGCCTCCGCTCCCGCGAAATGCTAAGATTTCGGGCATGCCACTGCGCAAACTCAAGAAGGTCCGGCAGACAGCGGGAAAACTGGTTCGCGGGCGCAAGGGCGGACCCCATGCCGCGGCGGAACTGGTCATCATTACCGGCATGAGCGGGTCGGGGAAGGCTTCGGCGCTGAAGGCCTTCGAAGATCTGGGCTACTACTGCGTGGACAATCTGCCGGTGGAACTGATTCCGCGCTTTGCCGAACTGGCGCTGCAGTCGGGAGAGATTCCGCGCACGGCGCTGGTGGTGGATGTGCGCGAGGGCTCGCAACTGGAGAAGCTGCCGGCGATCCTGAAGTCGGTGAAGCGGGCAATACCGACGCGGGTGATTTATCTGGAAGCGAGCGATGCGGCGCTGCTGCGGCGCTACAGCGAGACGCGGCGGCCGCATCCGCTGGGAACGGGCACGACGGTGCGGGCGTCGCTCGGAGCCGAACGCCGGCATCTGCGGGCGATTCGGGCGCTTGCCGACCTGGTGATTGACACTTCCAAATTCAATGTTCACGAACTGCGGGCGCACCTGACCGACCGCTTCAAAGAGCAGTCCGGGAGCCAGCAGACGATACTGGTTTCGTGCGTGAGTTTCGGATACAAACACGGCCTGCCGGATGACGCCGACCTGGTGTTTGATGTGCGCTTCCTGCCCAATCCTCATTTCGTTCCGGAGTTTCGAGCGCTGACGGGACGCGATCCTCGCGTTGCCAAGTACATTCGATCATTTCCGCAGACGCAGGAGTTTATCAACCGCATCTCGGACCTTCTCATCTACCTGCTGCCGCACTACATTCGGGAGGGCAAGAGCTACCTGACCATCAGCTTCGGATGCACCGGCGGACAGCACCGCTCGGTGATGATCGCAGAAGATGTGAGCAAGCGGCTGCGGAAGGCGGGATACAAGGTGAAGGTCGCGCATCGGGACAGCCCGAAGTGAAGACGATTGAATCATTGACTCATTTTGTCATTGAGTCATTGGGCAACCGGAGGAACCACGGGCGGCGGCCCAGAAGATCCTCGCTTTGCTCGGGAGACGCGGCGGCCCGCGTCTCTACGGGAAATCGCATGTAGAATTGGCAGTACCACGCATGGCAACCTCCACAGAGGCGGGCGCGAGGAGTGAAGGAACACCGGCCAGGCCCCGTCCACCCCGTCCAATCACCCGCCTGTTGCGCTACGTTCTGCCTTACTGGTGGCCGTTCCTGGCATCGGTGGGGCTGATGGCGATGGTGGGGTTGCTGGATGCCGGCCGGGTCCTGCTCATCCGCCCGATTTTCGATCGGGTACTGAATCCCGGATCCCAGGAAAAAACCATCCAGTTGTTCAAACTGCCGGGCAGCGGACGCTTTCTCAATCTCGAGCAGTTGGTTCCGTCGCACTTTCACAATCCATGGACGGTGGTGGCGTTTGCGCTGGTGGCGGCGACGGTGCTGAAGGGGATCTTCGACTACATCGGAACGTATCTGGTGAACTACGCGGGTTTCGGGATGATCACCGATCTGCGCGACGATTTGTATAACGCCATTCTGCGGAGTTCGTCGGCGTTCTTTGTGAAACACACCACGGGCACGCTGCTCTCGACCATTGTCAGCGACGTGGAGAAGGTGCAGTTCGCGATGTCGAGCGTGCTGGCGGAATTCCTGCAGCAGTTTTTTACTCTGATCTTCACGGCGGCGGTGGTGGTTCTGGTTGGAGGAAGGCTGGCGTGGGTGCTGCTGCTGTTCGTTCCCGTGATTTTGTACTCGTCGAGAAAAATCGGGCGGCAAGTGCGAACTACGACGCGAGGCGGGCAGGACAAACTGGCCGAGATCCAGAACATATTGCACGAGACGATTACCGGGAACCGGATCGTCAAGGCGTTTGGCATGGAGAACTGGGAGGTGGAGCGCTTCCGCGCCGCCGCGCGCAGGCTGTTCCGGGCGAACCTGAGGCTGGTGGCGGCGTTCGCGATCAGTTCTCCGCTGATGGATATTCTGGGCGCGATTGCGATTGCTCTGCTGTTGCTGCTGGGACGCGACCAGATCAACCGGCACGGGCTGACCGAAGGGGCCTTCTTCACATTTATTATTGCCGTCTTCAAACTCTACGATCCGGTGCGCAAGTTCGCGATGTTCAACAACAATTTTCAGCAGGCGGTGGGGGCGTCGTCGGAAATTTTCCGTTTTATGGATGTCGAAGACGAGGTGCGGGAGAAGCCGGGAGCGCAGCGGATGGGGAGGTTCGCGCGGGCGATCCGGTTTGAGGATGTGTCTTTCTCCTATTCCAATGAAAACGCCGAGGACTTGCCGCTGGTTCTGCACGACGTCAATCTGGAGGTGAAGGCAGGCGAGGTGCTGGCGGTGGTGGGATCGAGCGGCGCCGGCAAGAGCACGCTGGTGCACTTGATCCCTCGCTTTTTTGACGTCAGTGGCGGCCGGATTCTGATTGACGGCCAAGATGTGCGGGATGTGACGCTGGAATCGCTGCGATCGCAGATCGGGATTGTGACCCAGGAAACGGTGTTGTTCAACGATACGGTGCGAAACAATATCGCCTACGGCCAGCCTCATGTATCGCAGAAGCAGGTGGAAGAAGCGGCGCGGGCGGCGCGAGCGTACGAGTTCATTCGCGCGCTTCCGGAAGGGTACAACACGATGATCGGGGAGCGCGGGGTGCGGCTTTCGGGCGGCGAGCGGCAGCGCATCGCGATTGCGCGGGCGATCCTGAAAAATGCGCCGATCCTGATTCTGGATGAAGCGACGTCGGCACTGGACAGCGAGAGCGAGTCGCTGGTGCAATCGGCACTGCAAAATCTTATCAGTGGGCGTACTGTGTTTGTGATTGCGCATCGGCTTTCGACGGTGCGCCACGCGGATCGCATCGTCGTACTCGAAAACGGCACGATCAGCGACGTTGGCGCGCATGAAGAGCTGATGCAAAGGCTGGGCACCTACCGGCGGCTTTACGAATTGCAATTCGCAGAAGCCGACGCGCCGAAGGCAGTGTCTACGTAGGGACAGCCGAGGGCGGCTGTCGCTGCGTGTTTCGAGATAAACTCTATGCCACTACGCTCCATGACGGGATTCGCGCAGGTCAAAGGGCAGGTCACTACTCAGTTGGCGTTTGCGCTGTCGCTGAAATCGGTGAATCATCGTTTTCTGGATCTTCATTTCCGCTTGCCGTCCGATACCGACGCGCTGGAGATGAAGCTACGCCGGATCCTGAAGGAGAAACTGGCTCGCGGCCATGTGGAAGTGATCCTCAGCCTCGATCGTTCGGGACCAAGCGGGGTTGCGCTCAACCGGCAACTGATCGGCGGGTACGTGGAGGCGTTTCGCGCCGCGGCCGATGAATTTGGGGTTGAGGGGGAACNNATGGCGCGAGTGGAAGAAGCGCTTTCCCGGCTGAATGAGATGCGCGAAGAAGAAGGCCAGAGCGTCAGCACGGAGTTGCGTGCCCGCATGGCGAATCTGGAAAAAGCGGCGGCGGGGGTGGAAGCCCACCGCAGCACCATTCTGCGCAGCTACTCGGAACGCTTGCAGGCGCGCATGCTCGAGGTGCTGGGCGCGCACGTGGAGAAAGAACGGATCCTGCAGGAAGTGGCGGTGCTGGTGGATCGCAGCGACATCCAGGAAGAACTGGTCCGGCTGAGCGCGCACGTGAAGCATTTTCTCGGGTTGCTCGACCAGGGTGGCGAGGTGGGCAAGAAGATGGACTTCCTGCTGCAGGAGATGAACCGCGAGGCGAACACGCTGCTTTCGAAAACCTCGGGCCTGGCGGGCGAGGCCTTGAAGATAACCGAGATGGGACTGCTGATGAAATCGGAGATCGAGAAATCGCGAGAGCAGGTACAGAACCTGGAATGAGCATCGTCTACATTATTTCCGCGCCATCGGGCTCGGGGAAATCTACGTTGGTGAACGAACTCTTCAAGATGGTTCGTAACCTGGATTTTTCGATCTCGTACACCACACGGCCGCCGCGCGGAAGCGAACAGAACGGCAAGGAATATTTCTTCGTTTCCAGGGAAGAATTCGAGGCCATGATCGTGGCGGATGAGTTTCTGGAGCACGCTACCGTCTTCGGAAACTACTACGGTACGGCGCGGCGCTTTCTGCGCGAAGCGGAAAACCGAAGTAACGACCTGTTACTGGACATCGATGTGCAGGGAGCGAGTAAAATCAAGGAGAAGATTCCGGAAGCGGTGAGCATCTTCATTCTTCCGCCGGACCGGGACAAATTGGAATGGCGGTTGCGGACCCGGGGTCTCGATTCAGAGCAAGTTATCCGTCGCCGGTTGGACACCGCCCGGCGCGAGATTGAGAATTACTCGAAATACGACTACATTTTAGTTAACAACCTGCTCGAGCAATCCGCGGACGAACTGAAGGACATAGTGCTGGCGGAGCGGTTAAGAAGAAACCGCGGGGTGGAACTCTCTGAAGAAGAGAAGCGGTTGGTCAGGACCGCGCAAGCTTGTCAGTTGGAAGAGGCGCGGGAGCGGGTGCAGCCGATTCTGGCTTCATTTAACCCGCAAATGGTAAAAGGAACATGAAGTTTCGGGGGAGATAGTATGAAGCTGATAGAAGGGTTCGACAGCAACTACCGCTACATTCTGGTAGCGGCACGGCGTGCAAGGCAACTGCAGGGCGGCGCACCGCCGGTGATCGACACCGGATCGCGCAAACCCTGCCGCATTGCGCAGGATGAAATCAAGGCTGGCAA
>PMBA01000164.1 GCA_003152795.1 Acidobacteriaceae bacterium
AGCTGTTCGACAAAGCGCTCCACCGGAGACCCAGCAAGCGTAAGCCCCAGCTCGCGAATCGGCCGGCTCAGAAGTTCCTGGTACGCGGGTTCAGGTCTCGCGATATCGTGCACAAACGCTCGCTCACAAATAGTCTGCAACCGCGCAAGCAAACACGAGGGGAGGCAGTATCACTACCGTTAACAGTAATGGAAAGCGGAGCTGTTTAGAAGTGACTGCGGTAATGCGGGCAAGCGGCATTCTGCGGTCAGATCGCAAAAGATCGGTGGCCACTTTTCGCGAGTAGCGCACGACGGGGCGGCGGCGCTACCCTCAGTGACCAAACCTCACAAATCACGCGGCGACGGTACTAGCCGCTCCCCGAGTGTGAGTATAGTCGCAGGGGCAGCACCGACGCGTAGCTTTGGAAATCACGATCGGTGGTGAGAATGGTCCAGTTGCGGCGGTGGGCGGCGGCGCAGATCAGGAAATCTATGGCCGATCCGGCGATGCCGTGGGTGCGGCAGCGATTGTTCATGTGGGCGGCTTCCTCATAGTCCGCGGCTTCGAGTGGCTGCTCAGGGAAGGCCCGCAAGTAGTCGCGGAGCTTGCGAAACTGGGCTTCCTCGCGAATCCCGGAAAGCAGTTCCTGGCGGACTGGCCCCAGCAATTGCACGCGTCCCTCGCGAACCAACTCGGCCAGGGTTTCGCTGAGCTGCCGTTCCCGAGGGCTGAGTTGCTCGGGCTTGCGCCGCAAGGCCAGCGACCACACGGGCGTATCCACCAGCACCATCATCTTTGTCGACGGCGACGCGAACTTTTGCTGGAAGCGCGACCGGTGTTCCTCTGCCGTTCGCTCTTGTAGTCGTAGGCAGGGTCAACCGAGTTAGCGTCAGCCGGGAAAGTACCGAAGGCTTCCAGGATGCGCATCTGCTGGCGTTTGCGGACGTATTCCTCCAGAGCGGCCGTGACCGCCTCCTTTTTGGACTTGTGACTCCCGGCGCGGCGGGCATCCTCGATGAGTTGGTCGTCCAATGCGAGGTTGGTTGCCATGTGTGAAGAGTTACACATTACAATGTGTAAGTAAAGTGCAAAATCGCTGGTGTGTGAAAACGAAACCGGGGTGTTCTTGGATAGCGATCAGAGGATGTCCGCGTAACCGTAGGCGAAGAGCGCGGGTCGGGTGGGCCACCTTAGCAGTGAAGTAAAGCGCGGTCGTTTTTTAACACCGAACCGGAATAACTGGGGGTGCGCCACTTCTCGCGTGTTCTACCTCTGCAATCTGACCCCTAACCTCTGACCTCGGTGCACCTTACTGCAGCAGCGTCCCATTCCCATTCGGCTCTTCCGGCGGGATCACCACTGCGGCCGCGACCCGGTCTCCCGGCTCCACGTTCAGCAGCCGCACCCCCTGGGCCGAGCGTCCCGATTCGCGGATGAACTTCGATTCGATACGGATGATCTTCCCATACTGCGAGATCAGCATCACCTCGGATTTCTCCGAAACCTGCGAGATGCCTACGACTTTGCCGTTGCGTTCCGTGGTCTTGACGTTGATTACGCCCTTGCCGCCGCGATTGGTGAGGCGATACTCGTCGGCGGGAGTGCGCTTGCCGTATCCGTTCTCGGTGACGGAGAGAATCAGCGAGCCTTTTTCCGGAACCAGGTCCGCGACCTCGGGAGCGACCTCACCCTCCTTCACTGCCGCCTTCGCCTCCGGCTTGAGCGTGGTGGCCATGCCGACGATGTAATCCTTCTCGCCAAGGTTCATGCCGCGTACGCCGGTGGCGTTTCGCCCCATGGAGCGAACGTCGTTTTCGTCAAAGCGAATCGCCTGCCCGTCATGCGAAGCGAGGAACACGATCTGGTTGCCGTCGGTCAGCGAGGCCGCGACCAGTTCATCGCCCTCCTCGATATTGATGGCGATGATGCCGCGCTGCATCACGTGCGAGAAGTCTTTCACTTCGGTCTTCTTGACCGTGCCGTTGTGNNGGCTGCAAGCCCACCAGGTTGCCGACGTGTTTGCCTTTGCCGGCCGCGGCGATGTCGGGAATCTCATACACCTTCAGCCAGTACACGCGTCCAGTGTTGGTGAAAATCAGAATGAAGGCATGCGTCGAGGCGATGAACAGATGCTCGACGAAATCCTCGTCGCGCGTCTTCATACCGGTGCGCCCGGTGCCGCCGCGCCGCTGCATGCGATAAGTCGAGATCGGAGTGCGCTTCATGTAGCCGGAATGGCTGACTGTGACCGCGACTTGCTCGTCGGCGATCAGGTCTTCCAGCATGATTTCCGCNNGCTTCGTCTTCGATCACCGTGCGGCGCGCGTCGCCGTAGAGTTTCTTGACCTCTTCCAGTTCCTTGATGATGACCTTGCGCAGCTTCGTCTCCGACGCAAGAATCGATTCGAATTCGGCGATGGCTTCGCGCACCTGCTTCAACTCGTTCGAAATTTCGTCGATTGAAAGCTTGGTCAGGCGGTGCAGTTGCAGTTCGAGGATGGCGTCGGCCTGCTTCGCGGTGAAGGGCTTGTCGGCAGCGAGCTTCGGAGCGCGTCCAGTGGTGTTAATGTCGATCTTCTTGCCGCCGAAATAAGCGACTAGATTTTCCCGGGCGTCGGCGCGGTTGGCGCTGCCGCGGATGATTACGATCACGTTGTCGAGGTGATCGAGCGCGGTCAGGTAGCCTTCGAGGATGTGCTCGCGATCGCGCGCCTTGTTCAGCAGATACGCAGTCCGGCGGCGCACCACATCGACGCGATGGTCGATGAAGTGTTTGATCGCCTGGATCAGCCCCATTTCCTTCGGCTGACCGTTGACCACGGCCAGCAGAATCATGCTGAAGCCTTCCTGCATCGAGGTGTGCTTGAAAAGCTGGTTGAGCACGATCTGAGGTTCGGCTCCTCGTTTGAGTTCGATTACGATGCGCATGCCGTCGCGGTCACTTTCGTCGCGAATGTCGGAGATGTCGTCGATGGTCTTCTGATTCACCAGGTCGGCGATGCGCTCGATCAGGCGAGCCTTATTCACCTGATAGGGAATCTCGGTAACGATGATCGCCTGCTTTTCCTTGGTAACGTTCTCGATGGCGGCGCGGGCGCGCATCATGAAACGACCGCGGCCCGTCCGGTAAGCCTCAAAAATTCCAGCGCGGCCGTGAATGATGCCCGCAGTCGGAAAGTCGGGTCCCTGCACAAATTTCAGAATTTCCGGCAACTGCGCGCCAGGATTATTCACCAGCGTGATCGTGGCATCCACAATCTCAGTCAGGTTGTGCGGCGGAATCTTGGTCGCCATGCCAACAGCAATTCCGTCCGAGCCGTTGACGAGCAGGTTGGGATAACGCGCGGGAAGAACCGCCGGCTGCGTTTCCGTGCCATCGTAATTCGGATAAAAGTCGACCGCTTCCTTGTCCAGATCCTCGAGCAGCGCCGTAGAGACACGCGTCAAACGGGCTTCGGTGTATCGATCGGCCGCTGGCGGGTCGCCATCCACCGAACCGAAGTTGCCCTGCCCATCGACCAGCGGCGCGCGCATGGCGAACGGCTGCGCCAGACGCACCAACGCGTCGTAAACGGCGAGGTTCCCGTGCGGATGGTACTTGCCCATCACTTCGCCGACGATGCGTGCGCATTTGCGCGTGGCCCGCCCCGGAGCCAGCCCCATCTGCTGCATGGTGTAAAGAATGCGGCGATGCACCGGCTTCAATCCGTCGCGTACGTCGGGCAAGGCGCGGCCGATAATCACCGACAACGAGTAGTCGAGATACGACCGCTTCATCTCGTCTTCAATGTTGACGGGTTGCATGTTGAGGGCGCCCGGACCCGTGGGAGGTTGTCCGTCGCCTCCGTTCGGAGGAGTTAAGGGAAGCTCGGGATTTTGGGGATCGTCAGCCATGAAGTCAGTTCTCGGTTCTCAGTTCTCAGNNCGAAATTATACCACGTTCAGGAGCGCAGAGGGCTGGCGGGCGTTGGCACTTCAGGCTCTTTTTTCAGGCCCTGCGCAACGTCAGCAGGGTGATCTCCGGGGGCACGCCGATCCGCACCGGGAAGCCGAATGTCCCCAGCCCGCGGTTCACATACAGCGCAGCCTTCTGCCCGTTCGTAGCCAGCGGCAACTTATATAGCCCCGCCACAAACGGCGTGATCAGCCGAGCCGGGCTGACGCTGTGATCCACAATCTCAAACTTCACCTGCCCGCCATGAGTGTGACCGGCGAGGCTAAGCTCGATACCCAACTCTGCGGCGCGCTGGAACGAGTTCGGATTGTGCGACATCAGAATGTTAGGCATGTCGTGGCGGATCAGGGGCTCAATCTCCTTCAACATTGGCCCGGTATGCTCGCCACTCACCATGTGGTCGCGCTGGTAATCGACACCGAGCAGATTGAAGCGCCCTCCGTTGTGCTCGACGACTGCGCTCTGGGCGCGCAGCAGCCGCATTCCCTTTTCGTGGAAAAGGCGCGCCGCTTCCTCTTCCACTCCCGCATAGATTTCGTGGTTGCCATTGCATCCCCAAACGCCAAGCGGAGCGCGCAGCCTGCTCAACTCGGTAATGCAGGCGTCCAGCGGATCGCCTTCGCTGGAGACAAAGTCTCCCGTAACAAAAGAAATGTCCGGGTGCAGGTCATTCGCCATGTCGACCGCGCGCGCGATTTCGTGTGGCGGCATGTAGTCGCCAATGTGGATGTCGCTGAGCTGAGCGATGCGCAGGCCATCCAGCTCCGGCGGAAGATTAGCGATGGGAACATCCACGCGCTCGATGGTATAGCGCAAGCGGCCAGCGGCAAATCCATAAGTGGCGGCGAGGAACGGAACGCCGCCAGCAAGCACGGCTGCATATTGAAAGAAGGTCCGGCGCGAGGCGCTGAACCCACCCGCCACCGCTCCTGAATGAGGCAGAAGCCGGGCCGCGACGTTGGTGACCCACTCCATCGCCCCCACCGACTCAACCGCCAGGAATCCAAAGAACGAAGCGACCATCCACAAGCGGGCAGCAGTGGTGAACGCTCTGCCGAGATTGAAGCTGCCCAGGCTCGAACTACTAACGCTGATCCGCGAGACCCCGTGCCCAAGCAGCGGATCTAGCAGAGTAGCCAGCAGCGCAGCGGCCAGCGCGATCAGGCCGGCATGAAGTCCGAACCGCCAGTTGGCATTCGAGAACGAACCAATCCAATTCCACGCCCGCATAAACCAGAATCGCTGGACGGCGTAGACCGCTAAAAGAAACAGCGCAAAGAAAAGAACTCGGCTAAGAATCAGGGTGANNTCTACGCGATCAGTAGCACAACTCGGGAGCGAGGCGAGGGTTCGAGCCGGGCTTAAAGACCGGTGCCCCGTCTTGCGACAACCGCAAGACCGGAGCACCGTTGCGATACGCTGGACAATATCAGCTTACAACTCACCCCTTGCGAAACACGCAGGCTGATCCCGAACCGCTATTTGCCTGGCAGGTAGCTCAGGTCGGGACGGAACTGGAGAATCTCGCTTGTCTCTTTCTCCACGGAATGGTCAATTCGATCGGTAATGGAATCGGCTTCCGCCTGTCCAAAGGCCTCTTTGAGCATGTCGCGGAAGGGCTTCACGTCGGGTTTATCCTCGAAGTCTGCCCAACTGTTGTGGGGCAGGGACAGGACGTAGGTTCCGGTCTGTCCGCCGTTCACCAACACGTACCAATAGTAATTGAGCGGCCACTTCGTCTTCTGTGACGCCTCGTAGATGCGGTCGATCGCGGATCGAAAATCCGATCCCTTCCCGTAGCGCACCTGGAAGATGACGATCTCCGAGAACTTTGGAAACGTCATGCCGGGGAGTGGATTACTGATCTTGGGCAAAAACTCATAGTAGCGAGTGGTGACGGAGTCGACGTAGGTTCCCACCACCTTCTGGAATTCCGCCAGGTCGGCCTCGTCCGTAATCGCCGGCTTGTCCATATCCGCCCAGTGTTGGCCGATCCGGCCGACAAGGTACGTCCCCGTATTGTCGCCGCTGAGGGTCTCCCACACCACCAACGGTTGAGGGTCGTTCTGCTGCTTATGCCACGCCGCCTTCTGCTTTCGTCCCGCCTCGTACTGCGGCACCGTTCCGTTCTTTGGTTTCTGGAACTCCAGCCCGAGCAGCGTTCCGGGCTTTTCCTGAGCGGCCAGCAAGCTGGCTGCAAACAAGATGATCCCCGCCACTGACAATAATTTTCTATGCTTCATCGTGTCCTCTTTTCCTGAGTAGATTGATTGGATTCCCCACACTCAAACTGCGTTCGCAACCCCTTGCGACATCAGATCAGTTTCAATTTGGCACCGGAGTGTAGATGGGGAGCGCGAGCATCTTACACGATTTCGCGCCGGCATGTTGACAAATAGCAGTCGGTCAACATGCGAGTGTCACGGGTGCGCGGCCGCGAGTGGATGTGCGTCTAGCGGATTGCGGCCGGCGTTTGCAAGCGCAGCAATGCGGCGCGCTCCCGGGCATTCTGCAGCGCACGCTTCACGTGACGAGGCGCGGTGCCGCCGGGGACGTCGTGCAGCGCGAGGACCTCGGTAAGGCCCAGGCTGGAGTAGAACGCGGCGTCAAAGCTGGAATGGATCGCTTGCAGGTCGGCGAGCGGCAGTTTCTCTAAATCGCATCCGCGTTCCACGCCGAGTTGGACGGCCTTGCCGACCGCCTCGTGAGCGAGGCGCGAGGGTACTCCGCGTTCGACCAGGTATGCGGCTGCGGCCCATGCGTTCATGAAACCCGATTGCGCGGCGTGATTCATCTTGGCTTCGTTGAATTCGACGGTGTTCATAAACCCGGTCACCAGCGGCAACACGCCAATGACCGTGTCGGAGGCATTGAACACTGGCTCCTGCGTCTCCTGGAGGTCTTTGTTGTAGGCGAGAGGCAAGCCCTTGACCAAGGTTTGCAGCGTCGCGGCGCAGCCCATGACGCGCGCGGCTTTGCCTCGCACCAGTTCCAGCAAGTCGGGATTTTTTTTCTGCGGCATGGCGCTGCTGCCGGTGGAGTAAGGCTCGGGCAACTCGACGAATCCGTACGCTGGGGTGGAGAACAGAATCATCTCTTCGGCCCAGCGGCTGAGGTGAAGCGTGAGCAACGAGAGCGCGTCGACGAATTCGATGGCGAAGTCGCGGTCGCTTGTGGCGTCGATGCTATTCGCGGTGGGGCCGTCAAACCCCAGCTCCGCAGCCATGGTTTGACGATTGATGGTGAGCGTGGCTCCGGCGACCGCGCCCGATCCCAGCGGACACAGGTTCACGCGCTTGCGGCAGTCGGCGAGGCGCGTGGCGTCCCTGAGAAACATTTCCCCATAGGCCAGCAACCAATGCGCTACCAAAACGGGCTCGGCGGGCTGCAGGTGTGTGTAAGCGGGAATGGCCGCGCTGCCCGCAGCCTCGGCGCGAGTCAGAATCGCCTCGATCCAATCGGCGATCAGGTTTCGCAGGGTATCGATGCTTTGGCGCACGAAAAGGCGGAGGTCGGTCGCGATCTGTTCGTTGCGGCTGCGTCCGGTGTGCAGCTTATAGCCGGTCGCGCCAATCAGCGCGGCCAGTTGCTTCTCCACGAAGTGGTGAACGTCTTCTGCTTCCGGATCGTTTAGAAACTCTGGCTCGGATTCGGCGCGGCGAGCGATTTCTCCTAACGCTTTCACGATCTCGGAAAGGTCTTCGGAGGAGAGCACGCCGGCGTGTTCGAGCGCGTTGGCGTGGGCGCGGCTGGCGGCGAGTTCGAAGGGCAGCAGTTGTCGGTCGTAGGGAAACGACCGTTGCCATTTTTCAAATTCGGGGTCAAGCGGCTGCCGGAAGCGGCCGGACCACATTTTCATTGTTCGACCTCTACCTTCACCTTTGCTTTCGCCTGCGACTGGGCGCGGCAACGCGAGGGCAATCCCAGGATGCGGATAAAGCCCTCGGCGTCCTTCTGATCATAGCTTGCGTCCATCGTGAATGACGAGAGGTCGGTGCGGTAGAGCGAGTAATCCGATTTGCGGCTGACGATGCTGACATTGCCTTTGTAAAGCGACAGCGTCACCGCGCCGGTCAGATTTTGTTGTGTGGTTTCGACGAAGGCGTCCAGCGCCTCGCGCAGCGGAGTGAACCAGAGGCCGAAGTACACGAGTTCGGCGTACTTGAGCGCGACGTGCTGCTTGAAGTGCAGCAAGTCGCGGTCCAGGCAGAGGGCTTCGAGTTCGCCGTGGGCGGCGAGCAGCAGCGTGCCTCCGGGTGTTTCGTAGCAGCCCCTTGATTTGATGCCGACAAAGCGGTTCTCGACCAGGTCGATGCGTCCCACCGCGTTGCGGCCGCCGATTTCGTTCAAGAGTTCGACAAGCGCCACCGGATCCAGAGTCTGGCCGCCAACCGACACAGGCACCCCTTTGTCGAATCCAATTTCGACTTCCTCTTCTTTATCGGGAGCCTCTTGCGGCGACCTCGTCATTTGCCAGGTGCTCGCGAACGGCGCGTTGGCCGCGTCTTCCAACTCTCCGCCCTCGTGGCTGACGTGCCACAGATTGCGATCGCGGCTATGGATCTTCTCGCGGCTCGCGGTCACCGAAATGCCCCGTTTCTCCGCGTAGTCGAGGCAGTCTTCGCGCGATTTGAGATCCCACTCGCGCCACGGCGCCACGACTTTCAGTTCGGGAGCGAGCGCCTGGTAAGCCATTTCGAAGCGGACCTGGTCGTTGCCCTTGCCGGTGCATCCGTGGCTGACGGCGGACGCGCCTTCGCGCAGCGCGACTTCGACCTGATGTTTGGCAATGACCGGGCGGGCCAGCGAGGTGCCGAGCAGATACTTGTTCTCGTAAACCGCGCCCGCTTTCAGCGCGGGCCAGACGTAGCCGGTAAGGAACTCTTCGCGCAGATCCTCGACTACCACTTTGCTGGCTCCGGTCTTGTAGGCCTTCTCCACCACTGCTGCGACGTCATCGCCCTGACCAACATCGGCGACCATGGCAATCACATCGTAGGCATAGTTTTCCTTGAGCCACGGAATGATGATCGAGGTATCGAGCCCCCCGGAGTAAGCGAGAACAATTTTTTCAGGCGTCTTCGTCTTAAGCATGGGCATGAGAGCTCCTGGCGGAGAAGCGGCCCACTCCGCCGCCCAACAGCCATACCAGAATGGCTTTCTGAATGTGCAGACGATTTTCCGCCTGATCGAAGACGACCGAGTTCAGCGAGTCGATCACCTGATCGGTCACCTCGCAGCCGCGATGTGCGGGCAGGCAGTGCATGAAAAGCGCATGGGGTTTGGCAAGTTGCATGAGCGTGGCGTTTACCTGGAAGGGAGCAAAGATGGCAGCGCGTTCTTCCGCTTCGTGTTCGTGTCCCATGCTGGCCCAGGCGTCGGTGTAGACAGCATCGGCTCCGGCCACGGCTTTGCGCGGGTCGATAAGGATGCGGAGCGAAGCCTTGGTTTCATCCGCGATGGCCTTGGCCATGGTGACGATAACAGGATTGAGGCCGTAGCGCTCCGGCGTGGCAATGGAAACCTTGGCGCCTACCGCGGCGCCGGCTAGAAGAAGCGAGTGCGCCATGTTATTGCCGTCGCCGACGTAGGCAAAATGAATTTTCGAGAGATCGCCGAAATGCTCCTGCAGGGTGAAGAAGTCGGCGAGCGCCTGGCAGGGATGTTCGAGTTCGCTGAGGGCGTTGATCACGGGAACGCCGGCGTAGGTGGCCATCTCTTCGACAACCGAATGGCTGAAGGTGCGCAACACGATGAGGTCGATCCAACGTTCCAGGTTGTGGGCGATGTCATAGAGAGACTCGCGGGCATTCAGGCGGCTGGCGGTCTGGTCGACGAAGAAGGTGCTGCCGCCCAGGCTGTCCATGCCGGCTTCGAACGTAAGGCGGGTGCGCAGGGACGGCTTCTCGAAGAACATGACCATCTGCTTGCCCGCAAGAACGCCCCGGAAGTCAGCAGGACGCTGCTTGAGCATGGAAGTCAGGTTAAAGAGCGCCAGGATCTCAGCGGGAGACAGGTCGTGAATCGAGACGAGATCGCGCGGCGCCGCCGCTTCGGACAGCAGGTTGGGCGGGTTCGTCTTCATGGTTGGCGGGCTCATCAGTGCCATGGGATCGGTTCTCATTTGCGTTTCGTAACACTCCATTTCCGGAAAAATTGTGCCGCGCTTCGGAAGACCCCTACGACAGCTCGCGAATACGACGGGCGAGCGACTGCGCTTTCTTTTTGTCGGTGGCGATGACCAGCACGGTGTCGTCGCCGGCGAGCGTGCCGACGACTTCAGGCCAGTGCGAAGCGTCGAGCGCCGCGGCAACGGGTTGCGCGCTGCCGANNAGGCTCTCGCCGGCGCGCCGATAGCCCTCGGGACCCTTGACCAGTTTCAATTCGTGAATGTCGCGGGAGAGCGTCGCCTGCCCAACCTCGAAGCCCTTGCGCTCGAGCCGGTGCTGCAGCAGGTCCTGGCTTTCAACCGGACCGCCGTCAAGCAGGTCGAGAATCGCTTTGTGGCGCGCTGTTTTCGACATGAATAAAAATGCAACGTGATGCATAAGTATCCATGTACCCCGAGCGCCGTGTCAAGCGGGAAATGGCGATGGGTCCCCCCGGGTTACCCGGAACCGAGGGGTGAAGTCGTGCGCGAGGGCCCGTTCTTGGGCGCCCGGCCCGAGCCGGCGCGGAGAGATCCAGTCACGTCAGAAAATATCCCTCAGACTTTAAAACGAGAAGCGACGAACATCCAGCCTGGACTCTCTTCTTCAGGAACGCCACCTGTCCACTCCGCGGCCCGCGCTAAGATCCGTGAAATCTGCATTTTGACGACACTCGCCGGAATCGCCTCTCCGGCCAAACCATCTGCCCGCTTCCCACCACTTCCTGCTCATTGCCCTGCCCCGGAGTTTGTGTTAATTTCGCGGCTCATGAAAGCGCTCTTTTCGAAACTCGGTTTTGGGTCGACGGTGGAGGAAACTCCCGAGATCGTCCAGGGAGACGCCCCCACGCTTCAGGGCGCTGATTTGGCGGTCGCGTATTTTTCTTCTCGCGCAGGGGGCGATCTCCACGATTTCCTGCGCGTCGGTCCACACCGGTTTCTTTTCGGACTGCTCGATGTGGCCGGAAAACGCGAAACCAGCGGTCCTGTGCTGCAAGCCGCGCAGGTTTGTTTCCGCTCGTCGGGTGAGCAACTCTTTGCCGCCTCCGAACTGAACGAATCGGAAGCGATGATTGAACTATCGCGCCGTCTGAATCTTGAGATCATGCGCGCTGCCGGGGGAGTGCGGAGTTGTCCCGCCTTCGCCGGTTGCTACAACGAAGAACTGGGCACGGTTTGCTACGTGAACGCAGGCCATACGCCGGGCCTGCTGCGCGACGACGCCAGCGTCGTCGAATTGCCCGCCACCGGCCTGCCGCTGGGCCTGTTCTCCCTGGCCCCGACCGATGCCCGCATCGTTGGCCTGGGACGCACGGGTCTGCTGGCCGTGGTCTCACGCGGGGTAGTGGAGGCCGAGTCTAAGAACGCCGAATTCGGCTTGGACGGAGTTAAGAGCGTCTTGCAGGCGGGACCTGCTTCGGCCAAGGACCTTTCCCAGAACATCCTGCAACGGGTGCAGGACTTCATGCACTCCGCTCCGAAGCACAACGACGTGACCGCACTGACGCTCACGCGAGCAAGTTAGCCAGAAGCCAGCCAGCCAACCCGCCCGCTCAAATTGGCCTCTATGCTGCTAGCGGCGTAAAATAGACAGACAATTTTTCCTCGGGGTTACCCCCAGGTTTCAAGACAACGTTTCAAGAGAGCCCTAAATGACGAAGACCAGACTTCCCTTGCTGTTGGCCGTTGCCTACGGACTGTTGCTACCCGCTGTTTTGCCCGCCGATACGGTGGTGGAAGAGATTATCGCCCGCGTGAACAACGAAATCGTCACGCGTACGGAATACGTCCGCAGCCGGGACCAGCTCAAGCAGGAAATCCAGCAGCAGGATGCCGCCAACGCCGACCGGACTTTCGCCGAAAAGCAACGCGACGTTCTCCGCGATCTGATCGATCAGCAACTTTTGCTGCAAAAGGGCAAAGACCTTGGGATCACGGGCGACACCGAACTGATCAAGCGCCTCGACGAAATGCGCAAGCAGATGAACCTGGGGAGCATGGAAGAATTGGAGAAAGCGGCGGAGGCGCAGGGCGCTTCGTACGAAGACTTCAAGCAGAACCTGCGCAACCAGATCGTGACCCAACGGGTGATCGGTCAGGAAGTGGGCTCGCACCTGGCCATGAACAAGGACGACGTGAAGAAGTTCTACGAACAGCACCGGGCGGAGATGGAACAACCCGAGCAGGTTCGCCTGAGCGAAATTCTGATCGCGCCGAAAACACCGGCCAAACCGCCGGCCAGCGCGGACGCGAAGCCAGAGCCCGCATCGGAAGCGGAGACGGAGGCGGCGCTGTCCGCCGCGCAGGCGAAGGCGCAGGATCTGCTCGACCAGATTCACAAGGGCGCGAAGTTTGCCGACCTGGCGAAAAAATACTCGGACGGGCCGTCGGCGAAAGACGGTGGCGACCTCAGTTATTTCAAGCGTGGCACGCTCTCTAAAGAACTCGAAGATAAAGTCTTTGCGCTGAAGGCGGGTGAGGTCACGGACGTGGTTCGCACGAAGCAGGGTTACGTGATCCTGCAGACGGTCGAACATCAGATGGCCGGCATTCCCACCCTGAAGGAAGTGGAGCCGCGCATCCAGGATGCGCTGTACATGCAGAAGCTGCAGCCGGCGCTGCGGGGTTACCTGACCACACTGCGCGAAGAAGCCTTTATTGACATCAAGGCCGGTTACATCGACTCGGGAGCTAGCGCAAAACAAACCAAGCCGGTCGAGACCACGGCCAAAGAGGCTAATGCGAAGAAACTGAAAAAGAAGAAGAAGCTTGGAGTGTTCTAGGCTAATCTTCGGTTGTGGTCCGGCAAGCCGTGGCGCAAGTCATGCGCCGCAAGGCGCTGGATGCGGCAAGCAGATTTCGCGGAGGCTCATGAAAGAGTTTTTTATCTCCGAATGTTCCCAGCAGGAAAACAAGATCATCACTTCCAGCTTCGTGGTGGCGTCGAAACAGGTGAAGGCCAAGAAGAATGGCGAGCCTTACCTGGCGCTGGTCCTGGCAGACCGCACCGGCCAGATCGAGGCCAAGATGTGGGACAACGTCGATGAATTCATCCTTGCCTTCGAACAGGACGACTTTCTCAAGATCAAGGGGCTCATCAACAAGTACAAGAATCGCTTCCAGCTCACGATTCACAAGCTGCGGCGCATGGAAGAAGCCGACATCGACTTTACCGATTACCTGCCGAAAACCACCAAGGACATCGGCGAACTGTGGAGAACGCTGACCGAGTTTGTGGCCACGTTCCAGAATCCGCACCTGAAGTCGCTGGTGGAACTATTCATGGCGGATGCGGAAATCGCCGAGCGCTACCGCAATGCGCCTGCGGCTAAAACGCTTCATCATGCCTACATTGGAGGACTGCTCGATCACGTAGTGTCGCTGTTCCGCTCCTGCGATCTGATGTGCCGGAACTACCCACAGGTCAACCGCGACCTGCTGTTAACGGGAGCGTTCCTGCATGACATCGGCAAGATTCAGGAACTGGCCTACAACCGGGCGTTTTCCTACACCACGCGCGGGCAGTTGCTGGGACACATGATCATCGAACTGGAGATGTTGCAGGCGAAGTTGGCCAAGCTGCCAGACTTTCCCGCCGATCTGAAAATTCTGCTCGAACATATGATCATCAGCCATCACGGACAGTACGATTTTGGATCGCCCAAGCTGCCGATGTTTCCCGAGGCGCTCATGCTGCACTATCTCGACGATCTCGATTCCAAGATGGAAGCAATGCGCGCCCACTTCGAGCGCGAGGCTCAACTCGAAGGACCGTGGACCAGCTATAACGCGTCGTTGGGGCGCCCGCTCCTCGATTCCAGGAAATTCATGGAAGGCGAGAAAGCGCCGGCTACGAAAACCGGCGCCGAAGAATCCAACGGACAGCCGGCCGCTCCGGAAGCGCCAGTCCGCGCGAGTTCCGCGACGCCAGTGCTTGACCTGTTCAGCGAACAGAAGACCTAATAGCCGGGAAGTCCGCGCCTGAGTTTTGAATCGGCCGGTCGTGTTTGTGCGGTTTGCCCGCCTTCGATTACAGCCCGGGCAGACATGAGCAGCCGCAGCCGCAAACGCCGGCCGCCC
>PMBA01000190.1 GCA_003152795.1 Acidobacteriaceae bacterium
GAGCACATGGCGTTCAAGGGCACGGACACGATTGGGACGCGCGACTATGCCGGCGAAAAAGCCGCCCTGGCGAAAGTCGAGGAGGCCTACGCCGCTTATATTGCCGAGCGCGACCAGCCGGTGGACCGCGACCAGCAGAAGCTCAAGCAACTTGAACAAAACTGGAAAGACGCAATTGCCGCCGCCGACAAGTTCTCTGCGCCTTACAACAACGAGTTCGGCAAGATTGTCGAAGGCGAGGGCGGCGAGGGCATGAACGCCTTCACCAATCTCGACGAGACCGGCTACCACTACTCCTTCCCCATCAACCGCCTGGAATTGTGGGCCTATCTGGAATCGGAGCGCTTCCTGCATCCGGTGCTACGGCAATTTTACAAAGAGCGCAATGTCGTGATCGAAGAGCGCCGCATGCGGACCGACAGCAATCCCATCGGACGGCTGCTGGAGCAATTCACCGAGGAGGCATTCGCGGCCCATCCTTATCACCGGCCCACGATCGGGTGGATCTCGGACCTGAATTCTTTCTCGGCAACCGACGCGCAGAATTTCTTCGACAAGTACTATGTGCCCTCGAACATGGTGGTCACGGTGGTGGGCGACGTAAAGGTTGCGGAAGCGATGCCGATCGTCGAGAAATATTTTTCGCGAATTCCGGCGCGTCCGAAACCCGACACGGCGACCACCACCGAACCCGAGCAGAAATCCGAGCGTACCGTAGTGCTTCACGAACAGTCGCAACCGCTCTACCTCGAAGGCTACCACCGGCCCGACTACCGCAGCCCGGACGACCAGATCTACGACGCCATCGCCGACCTGATGTCGAGCGGGCGGACGTCGCGTTTGTACCGGGCGCTGGTCCGCGACAAACAGATCGCATCGGACTCGGCCGGATTTACCGGCCTGCCGGGAAATAAATATCCCCACCTGTTCGCGTTCTACGCGGTTCCGATTCCGGGACATAAGCCCCAGGAAATGGCCGACGCGATTCACCTGGAGATTGAAAAACTGAAGAAGGAAGACATCTCGGATGAAGAGTTGAAAATGATCAAGACGCGGGCCAAGGCAAATCTGATCCGGTCGCTGGGGTCGAATGAGGGTCTGGCGTTTGCGCTGGGACTGAATCAGGCGCGCTATGACGACTGGCGGGAGCTGTTCCGCTCGGTGGACCGAATCGAAAAGGTGACCAAGGCAGATATCCGGCGAGTCGCGAATCAGATATTCGTGCCCGATAACCGGACGGTGGGGATTATCGAGTTTGAGCCTCCACCGCCTGGCGAACATCCGGCCATGGCTACGCCCCCGCAAGGAGGTGGACAATGAAGCGAGCCTATTTTTTCTCCTTTCTGTTTGCAGTCGTACTGGCTAGTGGCAGCAACGCGCAACTCTGGGCGCAGGCGCAAGCCTGGAAGCAGATACCGATTCCGAAGTTGCCGGCGTTTCATCCAGCCCAGCCCAGGCGCATCGAGCTGCCGAATGGCATGGTGGTCTTTCTCCAGGAGGACCACGAGTTGCCGATCATTGATGGCACGGCTCGCATTCGCGGGGGCGAGCGCTCGGTGCCGTCGAACAAGATGGGGCTGACCGATATTTACGGCGAAGTATGGCGCACCGGGGGGACCAAGACGCAGACCGGCGATCAACTGGACGACTATCTGGAGCAGCGCGCCGCCAGGGTCGAGACCGGCGCGAGCGGCGACTCGACTAGCGTGAGCTGGTCGTGTCTGAAAGAAGACTTCGACGACGTGTTTCGCGTGTTTGAAGATGTGCTGAAGAATCCCGAATTCCGCGCCGACAAAATTGAGATTGCACAGAAGGGAATGTACGACGGCATCTCGCGGCGCAATGACGACCCTGGGCAGATTGCGGGACGGGAAGCGGCGAAACTGGTCTATGGCGCCAACAATCCGTATGCGCGAAACGCCGAGTACGCGACGGTAGCGGCGATCACCCGTCAGGATCTGGTGGAATGGCACGTTAAGCATGTGCACCCGAATAACATTATCCTCGGCGTGGTTGGCGACTTCGACTCGGCGAAGATGGAGGCTCGCCTGCGCGCGGCGTTTGCGGCGTGGCCTCGGGGTGAGGCGGCAAGCGCTCCGGAGATCAAGCCGGAACCTGCGAAGCCGGGATACTACCAGGTCGACAAGACCGACGTGAATCAAAGCAACATTCAAATGGTGGCCCTGGGCATTACCCGCAGAAGTCCGGATTATTTTGCGATCTCGGTGTTCAACGAGGCCTTCGGTGGAGGCTTCTCTTCGCGACTGGTGAACGATATTCGAACCACCCGCGGGCTCGCCTACGCGGTGGGCGGCGGAGTGGGTTCGGGTTGGGATCATCCGGGAATGCTGCGGATGATGGTGAGCACGAAGAGCAAGACCACGTTCGAATCGATTGCGGCGCTGGATGAGGAGATTGCCGACCTCACCAAGCGTCCTCTCGACGATGAAGAAATCAAGCGCGCCAAGGACTCCATTCTGAATTCTTTTGTCTTCCGTTTCGATTCCCCAGAGAAGGTCTTGCAGGAAAAAATGGCTTACGAGTTTTATGGCTACCCGCTGGATTTTCTGGAAAATTATCAGAAAGGGATCGAAGCAGTCACCAAGGAAGACGTGGCGCGGGTGGCGGCAAAATACCTCCACCGCGAGCAGATGGCGGTGCTGGTGGTAGGCCATGTGAGCGAATTCGACAAGCCCTTGCCGTCGCTGGGGACGGTGAATAAGCTGGATATTGCGATTCCCGCGCCGCCGCCCGGATTGATGCTGGAACCGGGCGAGCATCCATAGGAGGGCGCGTCCGGCCGCCGCGTAGAGACGCGGCAAAACGCCTCTCTACGGTTTCGGGTGTCCGGGTGGCAGTGCGCCAGTGGCGCCGTGCGGACTGGCTGTTCCCTTTCCCATCATTGGAGGGATTGGCATGCTCGAGTGGGAGCCAGATCCCGCTCCCATCGGGAATGTGCCCGGGGCGTAACAGGTCACGCGGCCGCTGGGCGCCACGCGGAGTTCCGCCGGACAATCCCCCGCCACCAGTCCCGCGCCCCCGGCTTGCGACTGCACGGAGTACAGCTTGCCTTGAGCATTCCCGGCCAGCGCAATCGTCATACCTGGCAATTCGTACTCCACATAAAAGGGAGCCCGTGCTTTCGAGGCGTCCATCACGCACTGGCTGGCGGCGTCCAACTCGGCCCTGACCTGCGACTTGAAGAGGCCGCAGCTTTTCGCGGTGGCGCCGGCGAGTTCCTGGAGTTTTTTCTGAACCGGATCGTCGCTGGAAACGGCAGCGCCCGGGCCGCTGGCCGAAGGAGCGGACAACTTGGATTGGCTGCAGCCCGTCAGGCAGCAGGCAGCGATCAGCAATACGGGAAGAGCTTTGCGCATGATGCGTTTTATTTTATGCGATGGAGCCGACGATAAGCGCACCAAATTGGCCATTCGCTACCAGCTTGCAACCGCCAGCGCCAGCGCCAATCTATAATGATTGCTCCGCCATGGCTTCTTCTCGACAACCTGTTACACCCCCGGGCCGCGTCAAGGGCAATGCCCGGCAGTTCTGGCATCGGCTGAGCGAGGGGTTGGAGCTGAACCAGCTCTGGGCGCAGTTTGAGAAAGACGCGCGATCAAGCTACCGGCTGTACTCGGCGGGGTTGGAACACTTGCACGAGGAACCGCATTTATTGCGGCGAGCCTGGCTGCTCATGAAGGCGCTGTTCTGGGCAATCCTGGAAAAACTGACCCCGGCGCGCCGGGTGCTGCTGCTGGTGGCGCTGATCCTGCTGTTCTTTCCTGGCGGCGGTCCTGGCGGCGGTCTTAATTACACCAACGGCGACAAACATGTCGAGGTCCAAGGACTGGATTTGCATTTCTGGGGCGGGCTGTTGATGTTCGTCGTCCTGCTGCTGGAACTGGCGGATCGCGTGGTGATGAAGCGCGACCTGGAGATCGCCAAAGATATTCAGGCATGGTTGTTGCCGGGGGCGCCACTGCAGATTCCGGGATACCAGATCGCTTACGCGACGCGTCCGGCAAACACGGTGGCGGGCGATTACTACGATGTGATCCTGCGACCGGGCCGGACATTGAGCGAAGACCGCATTCTGTTTGTGGTAGCGGATGTGGCGGGAAAGAGCATTCCGGCGGCCATGCTGATGGCAACTTTCCAGGCTAGTCTGCGGACCCTGTCGACCGGCGGGGCGGCGCTGGCGGAACTGGTGGCCGGTGTGAATCGCTATGCCTGTTCCAACACCCAGGGCGGAGTGCGCTTCACTACCGCCTTTTTTGCCGAACTGGATGTGGCCACCGGAGACGTGGTCTATGTCAACGCGGGGCATAACGTTCCGATTCTGCGGAAAAAATCGGGCGCCGTGGAACGGCTGGAGGCCGGAGGCATCCCGGTAGGAATCTTTGCGGAATCGCCTTACCAGTTGGGAACGACGCGGCTGGAGGACGGAGACTGGCTGGTGATTTTCACCGATGGGGTGGTCGAAGCGGTCAACGCGAAGGAAGAGGAATACGGCGAACCGGAATTGATACGGCTGGTGGATCGCGGGTCGGGGGCGGCTCCGGCAGAGCTGTTGCACAACCTGCTCACGGAACTGGATCGGTTCGTGGGGAACACTCCGCAGCACGATGACATCACCTGCTTGCTGCTGAAGCGAAGCGGAGCCTAGGTCAGCCATCAGCTATCAGCCATCAGGCAGAACCAGATGCAGCCGAAAACTGATAACCGTGATCTCCAAGCCAGCCGTCTGCTTGTTTCCCTTATGGCTGACGGCTGCTAGCTGTCGGCTGCTACCCGGACATCAGTTCCCGGTACATCTGGTGGAAGGCGTGGACGCCTTTTTCCTGCTTCACGCTGTAGCGGCCGCTGTGGTAGCTGCGGGAGTGGAGATTCTTCTGCACGGTCTCGCAGATGCTTACGTCTTCGATCTGAATCTCGTCGCTGAACGCTAAGGCCTTGCGGGCGGCTTCGCTGCCCAGATCTTTCTCGGGCAAATACCATTCAAAAATTGCCCGCGTACGCTCGGGGCCGAGCGGCAGGATGATATTGAGCGAGATGTTATCGGGATAGCAGTTGAGCATCCAGTTGGGAAAGACCCAGAAATAATCGGCAGTAAGGTTGTCGCCGGATTGAGGGTAGCGGCGCGGGGTAGCGTCTCCGGACTGGGCGCCGCGGATCGGGGTCCACTGGCGGACATACTGGGGATGCGGCTCGACGGTGTAGGCGCTGTAGTCGATTTCGCGATTGAGCGCCGGATGGACGCTCGGCACGTGATAGCCCTCGAGATAGTTGTCGATGTAGGTCTTCCAGTTGCAATTCATGTCGTAGGTGCGGCGCTCGGAAAACTTCATGCCGCTGAAGTCGAACCTTTCGGCTTGGGCGGGCAATTCGCCGAGACACTCGCGCAGCGGACGAGCGTCGGGATCGAGATTGACAAAGATGAGGTTGAACCATTCCTCGAGGCGAACTGGGGCAAGGCCGAACTCCTGAGGATTGAAATCCTCGACGCCATCAAATTCGGGGGTAACCAGCAGAGCGCCGTCGAGGCGGTAGGTCCAGCCGTGGTAGCCGCAGCGGAACAGTTTGCGGTTGCCGCAGCCGGTAGCCGGGTTGCCGGCGCGATGCCGGCAGACGTTATAGAAGCAACGCAGGATGCCGTCGTCGCCGCGGACGATGAGCAGCGGCTCTCCGATGAGGTCGAAAGTAAAGTAGTCGCCGGGGCTGGCGGCCTGGTGAACGTGGCCGGCTACCTGCCAGGTAGAGGCAAAGAGCCTGGCCTTTTCGTCCTCAAAGGTGGACGGGCTAAAATAGAGAGGTGCGGGCAGAGTGGAAGCGCGAGCAATGTCGCGCTCGGAATTGAGAAGATTGGGCATGGGCGCTCCGGCGAGGGCCATTTTAGCGCAGAACGGGTCCGGACCCGGTTGTCGGTTCCCGGTTCCTGGTTCTCAGTCCATGTGCTGCCCCGGCTTGGTTTCCTGGCCGTCCGGGAACCGCAACGGGCGGACGCAAGAAAAGGCGGCTCGGGCGTTCCGGAAATGGGAGTTGCGGCTCCTGACGGGGGTTTGAAGGCAAGAAGGAGACACGGAGGCGACTGGCAAAATTTGTCAATCTGGGTCTCTGAAAGTGTCATACTGGGAATGTTGAGCGGGCCTGAGGAGGTGACTAACCTGCAGAAGGGCGCTGAAAACACTGAGGTTTGGTCCGAAAGGACATCTGACTTCCGTCACTTGGGTCTCTGGCCCTTAGAGTGCGATAGTACAGGCGAGTTGGTCATCCAACCAGACAGTCAAACGGAGACGAGGATAATTTAAATGCGGAAACAAAAGGGCTTTTCACTCATCGAATTGCTGATCGTGGTCGCGATCATTCTGATCATCGCCGCGATTGCCATCCCGAACCTGCTGCGCGCACGTATTGCGGCGAATGAATCGTCCGCAGTGGCGTCGATTCGCACGCTGAACACAGCGCAGATTTCATACAATTCTGCCTACCCGACGGTCGGCTTTGCAGCCGGTCTGTCGAATCTGGCGGGCACAAGCTGCGCACCGCCAACCTCGGCTGGCGCTTGCTTGATCGACACGCAGCTGTCTTCTGGCAGCAAGAGCGGCTATGTGTTCACCATGAGCGGCGTAACCGGAACTCCGGCCTCCACTTATCAGGCGATCGCAACGCCGGCTACTCCGAACCAGACCGGTACGCGCTACTTCTGCTCCTTCGCGGATGCCGTCGTGCGCACCAACAGCGTTCTGATCAGCACCTGCGACACAACTCAGAACCCGCTGCAGTAAGTGTGGAATTGGCAAAGTACCTGGGGGAGGGTACAAGCCTGAGAAAAGCAGAGGAGCAATCCTCTGCTTTTTTTTCG
>PMBA01000317.1 GCA_003152795.1 Acidobacteriaceae bacterium
CGCAGATTTGCCGATGGCAACGGCAAAATGAGCCGTGACTGGGTGCGCTCCATCAGTCGCTAGGAAGCACAGATCGTGGCCCGATCAGGTTCCGGAGTTAGGGAGGAGCAGAATTCGGGCTCAACTATAGAATCTTCGTCCGGCGATGACGGATCACCCGTAGCCGTGTCAGGCATGACGACCGGAATCTCGTGAACGGTTAGTTCGGCGTCTTCGCACTGTGATGTGAGCAAGTCAACAAAAAGGAGGATGCTCTGCCGCGACCGCAGGGTACGCCTGAGTTTGGGCCATACAGAGGCGAACAACTTTTGAACGTCCTCTTCCGTGGGTTCGGAAATCGGCTCATTGAGGAGATTTGCATCTGGGTTGAGGGTTCGAAGGTGACGTGCGACGAGCCTGTCGGCGGTGGCTCTGGGGATTTGGTGTTCGCGCAGGAATGCCGACCATTGACCGTCGCGGCCGGGGCGCACAAGCATCTTCTTCATTTCGTGAAGCTGCTCTCCCAACCTCGTCCGAAGCACACGAAGTTCTGCGTTTGTTAAGCGGGAGGCGATCTTTGCGTTTGCATGGGCAACCCACAAGCTGGTGATGGATTCGCTCAGATCGTTCTCAGAATCAGTCGTTTCTGGCGGGAAATCCGTCACCACGTACTCGGGGGCCAAGGACTCAGTATCCGTGGTCTCGCTGGTGTTCATTACGTCGATCAACTCTTGCATATTTGCCTCACTCGTTTCTTAGTCGGGGACGAAATCGCCCGGCGAAATTGCTCTTATTTACAGGCTGGGAATTGCGTCAATCGTTTCGTTAGCGATTGCGGTCGTTTGATCGGTGCCAAGAAGCGCGATGGAAGAAACATCCGGGTATGGGAGGGAACCTGTGCGGCTAATCTCGGACTTTGTTGCCCATGTATCCTGCGGCACCCGGATTACTGAATGGTGGAACTGATGTTGTCCATCATCTGACGATCCGCCACGACCGAAGGCTCGGCGGCCACCAGCCTTGGCGGCCTGCTGCCGGGCGCAGGCGGCGCGATAGCGAAGCAATGGTCAATCAGCGTGTCACCAATACTCACCGTCAGGACGGAGCCAAGCACGACTTGCGCCCAAGTTTCGTCCTGCCTCTTAATCCAAATCGTGTCGCCTTCAGCATGGGTATGATGCGCCACGATGATCCATTTCTCCACGCCATCAGCAAATTCGCACTTCCGAAATGTTCCGCAGGAATGACGCTTGTTGGTTTCGGCCATAAGTCTTAATACCGTCCGCTATCGCCCTTCCAAGAAAGCCGCCAGATTGTTTTTGGATTGCTCGTCCGAATTCGGCGAGTATTTCGCTTTCAATTCCGCTTGGTTCGCCTTGAACTTGCCCTCGCACTCCGTGGAGCAGAACCGATCTAATCTGGATTTGGAATGGAACCGCTTGCGGCATTCCTTCCAACCGCAATCGGCGTTCAACGGATGGCTGCACTCCACGGAAGTCACTTCGGCGTCCCTCCGGCTCTCTAATGAGCCGCTGGGGGGTGCGGCGGAAACGGGGGGCTTGTCATAGGTTTGGCCTTTTGGTTTCCAGTCCTTGGGGCACCCGCAGAGGTAGCAAGCCTCAATCCCGTCGTCCATGTAGGCAGGGATGTGTTCGTCGTCTTCGTGCAAGCAGGTCAGCCAATCACCATTCCAACTGTCCGCCATTCCGTGCCAGTCCGTCGATTCGTACGACCACGGAGCTAGTATGCTGTGCCTGTCGGCGGTTTCATCTTTGGCGACAGAGGTAGCCAAGAGGGTTTCTTCCGCCAATACCCTAGCGTGGGAATAGTGATTGGCGAACCAAAGGAAATCATAGGGTCGCCGTTTGCCCTTGTAGAAGGGAATCTTCCCCGTGAGCACCATACGCATCACAAAAAGGACTTCGTCAAACCTGTGCTTCTTAATCAAGTCCCAAGCAGCCAGCACATCCTTCCACTTGTTCTTGTCCGACCTTACTCCGGCCAATTCGTAGAAGTGCCTGACGATGCTGGGCTCCCAGCAAGAGCCGTTCATCAGGGGATAGCCAAGGCGTTTGAAGTTATCCAGCATTGTCCTTTCCAGTTCATCCAAGCCGTCTGGGTTTGGCTCCTCTTTGCTCACAATTGAATATTTCGTTGCTTGCGCTACTTGAGGCGAAGGCGAAGCCGACGCCTCATGACTGACTGACTGAATGACTGACTGGTTTTGACTTACCGAAACTGCAAGGTTGGGGGTCGGGGAAACTGCAAGGTTCGTACTGTAAGGCTTCGTCCTACTGGGTAGGATTTCATTTTCACTCAGTAGGATTTCATTCTCACTTGTAATCCTACTGGGTAGGATTTCATTTTTACCCAAGGTGTCACTTGTAATCCCACTGGGTAGGACTTCATTTGCAATGTCTTCCTGCTCACTAGGATTACATTCGGGGTCAGCGGCAGTTGCCTTGGCGATAATCTCTTGGTATTCCGGGGCGAGAATGGACGGACTAATGACGCTCTTGTCGGCTTTCAGATTCTTGCGTCCACGGGCCACTGTGGCAATCAACCCAAGGGCCTGCAATTCCCCGACCCCGGCCGTCACATATCCTTTGGAGCGGATGATTTCCTCTGCTATGCGCCGTTGGCCCACCCACACCTCGCCCTTCCAGTTGGAGCGGGCCGCTAGGTAGCGCAGTATGTCAGCGGCACAGGGGGTGATGTCAGGATGCAATTTACGGATTGATAATGCAGCGAGTGGAAACGCATTCCACGGTTGGCGTTTTTCAAATCCCATTGGTACTCATACCTTTTCAAACACGATTTGCTTGTCCAGTCACGCCTTTGGGAAAGCGCCCATACTTTTGGGAAAGACAAGCGGGGTCGGGTATGAGACCGACCCCTTGAATCTTCTTGGTGAAGACCCACCCATTTAAAGGAATCAGTAGCTAACTAATTCCTTGAGCCAGCCTGCCAGCCTGCTCACTTGTTAATACCCAAGAGGCCCGTGTGTTCAGCCGCAGTATTGAGCACCTGCTGCAGCCCCTCAGCAGTCTCTTGCAAGTTGGCGATGATGGTCAGTATGGTCACCCGTGTATCGACGTCAAAGTCGTCCGTGTCAAGTTTAGACGGGAAGAAGTTGTAAATTATGTGGTTGCTGATGTTTTCCAGTTCTTTTAGCGTCATAACGCTCCTGTGTGTAAGTTGTGGGACTTGCCTCGCTTCCCGATGGGCGTCAGGTTCGTCAGTCGCAAGTCCCGTTGCGTTCAGATTGCCGATTAGTGCACCACCCGGGTTGGGTCTGTGTCGTGTGTTGCTAGGAGGGTCAACACGGAGCGAGGATGCAGAGTAATAGTGCAGCCCGTGCTCGTCGCAATCGCTGTAATTCACGCACTTTTCGTCTGGAACAATTGCAGTCTATGGGTCGCTTTCTTCTATTTCTGCAAAAGGACGACGGAAGCTTTGTGCACAAGTATCGGGTGGAGAGTGGTCCCGTGCAAGATTGGGATGTCCTGTATTATCCCGGCGAAGCTGCCTTGGGTTTCGTCGCCCTCTACGAAGCGGATCACTCCCGCGATTGGCTCGTCGCCGCGGGTAAAGCGCTGTCATTCTTAGCCAAAAGCCGCGCAAGACTTTCCACGGTTCCTGCCGACCACTGGGCGCTGATGGCAACCGCCAAACTGCTTCTCTATTGTGACCAGATTTCGTGTCCAGGATCTTCACGCGAAGAACTCGTCAATCACGCCATTCAAATTTGCAATTCCATTGTTCCGGAACAATTTAGAGGTTCCGTAGCTGCGGGAATCAATGGTGCTTTCGATCCAACGGGTAGAACTGCCCCGACGGCTACCCGACTTGAGGGACTGCTCGCCGCCTCAGAATTTCTGAAACCGAGTGAACTCCGAACGAAGGTCGAAGCGATCATCGAACGGGCGGTTGCCTTCCTTTTACGGATGCAAATCACCTCGGGTCTTTACTCTGGCGGCATTCCGGGTGCTTTCGCTAC
The DNA here is from genome assembly GCA_003152795.1 of Acidobacteriaceae bacterium. Lineage (GTDB taxonomy): Bacteria > Acidobacteriota > Terriglobia > Terriglobales > Acidobacteriaceae > Acidiflorens. The sequence goes on from PMBA01000317.1 coordinate 3,980, forward strand.
CAAGTCTCTCGACTCATCCGAGATACGAATCGACTATTTGCAACACACGCTGTCGGCTTGGCTTCGTTACCAGAAACGATTTCAGTTCGCTAGGAACTGACAGGGACCTTAAGTCCCGTTTCTCAGAGCGGCAGGGCGAAGTTCACAGCAATCTCCGTGTCAACCTCCGCAGCTTGTCCTGAAATTACATACGGTCTGTATCGCCATTGCCGAACTGCACTGACCGCTGCGGCGACTAGCTCTTGTGGCCCAGAGATTGGCTCAACGCTAACGACCTTTCCCTGAGTGCTAATCACAGCGCGTAGTAAGACTCTTCCGCCGACGTGATTTTGTTTGGCAAACTGTGGGTAGACGGGACCGACGCGGCGAAGGAGTAGTCCTGCCATCACTCCGCTGGAAACCTGTACACGCCGAGGCGCAGTCGATGCCTTGCTGAGACTGTGCCCAGCGCCCGATTTGGCTGATTGGTCAAAATTCCGAGCACCAGTTGTGGCAGAAGCGAGAGCCACCCCCCAAGGCTCATACTCTCTATAGTTACTAATTGCGAACCCAGCTGAGGGATCCGCTCCGTTGCTCAGGCTGACGACTAAACCTTGCAACGTAACCTGCAATATCGTCCGGTTTTTTGGCCCCCATTTGTACTTTCTCACCTTTTGTGTCTTGCCGAGAACCTGCGCTGTCTCCTCGCCAGCAAACACGATCTTCATGGGGTTGTCTAACTTTAGGGCGATGTCTCCGGGGTTGATTCCGCTCGTCAGGGCATAGACATTTATGCTGCCATCCTTAACCTTACTGTCCGAAGCCAGGTGTACAGCACCCGTTAGGAACCACACTAGATCCAAATCGTAGAACTCTCCGACAAGTAGGTACGGTGACGTTGCTTCGACCGATGTCGTCGCCTTTCGCCCCTCGGAGGATTCAGCGTCACATTTCAATTCTCTTTCCAAATATTGGCAGGAAATAGTCCAACCCGGAAGGCTTGAAGCACTCGAAGGCGGCATTGCATGCGCCCCGAACTGCATGGTGTATCCACTTGGCAAAAACTGCCTGTCGAAATGAAATATCTGAACGGAAGATTTATCCTTGGCGCTGGAGTCTACCACCTCGTATGCGCCATCATCTAGCTGCCAGAGTTTCCAGTGATTGTTTAATCTACTGCCGTGCTCTGACCGCGAACCGCTGTCACCCTCTGCCAAAAGCGTACGACCGGTTCCAGTAGTGGTCTGACCGAACACCAATGTGCAGGCCAGGAACAAAGGGATGATCCAGGTTAACGTCTCCACCGCCACCTCCTTCACCTTGGTAGCAAGCCTCCGAAGGTGATTCAATGCATAGTATCGGGGCGCCGCTCGTAGCGACGATCTTATTCCCGATTCGTTGTCATCCAGAAAAGGGTTTAGTACGCCCAGCATCTGCTTCATCGCTGCGGGCTCCTGTCCGGTTGAAAACAAGCGCCATCGTAGCGCCGATGGAATAGGCAACCGAATTGAGAGCTGGCCATGTATAGAACATTACACCTAGGCATTCCGTCATTCCACATTCACCCTGCTTGAGAGGAAACAATTCGATCCTGACCTTCGCCATCGGCGAAATCCCCACCGGATGCCACCCCCTCGATGTATTTATAATTCCGCAAGCTAGCCAAACAAGGCCAGGAATCCACACAAAACATGCGGCGCGATGAAGAGTTCGACGATTTACAAAGAGACCCAATGCCAGCCCCGGCCACCAGACAAAAGGCCCGTACCAAGAGTCAATCAATTGAATTGGACCCACTTGGAATATATGGAGGCTGATGCCTAGTATGATTCCACCGATGAAGATACCAGCGACACTCACAGGCATTGCTACTATGGTGTGTATGCCAAGCTGTCCAAGAGTCTTTTTCAATGGTCACCTAAGTTATGACTTGGCGCATCTTTGGATCACCTAGTATCGTCCAAACAGATTGATTCATCGGTGAGCTGCACGCACTAAGTCGACCACCGGGTAGTGAGCGAATCGCCGATGCTTCCGATTGATAAACCGATCCAACCACTTCCGACCTCCTCGCTGTCCCATCCGTATTCCAGCGTCGGCAGGGACTGCTCTTCGTTCTTCGCGGTTGGTGGCTCCGCGGCCTCTGTCAATTCATGCGCGGATAACGGAGCCGTCGCGGGATGGGCGGACTTTCGCCCGCCCGTGGTTGGTCAAACGCTTTCGACGGCCGCCAAATCCGCTGCACCTTCTGTGATTGGCCGGATCATATACACCATGCCAGCGCCCGTGGGCTGCTTGTAATGGATCGCGGCACTGGAATAACGAGGATCGGCTTCTTCCTCTTTCTCGGTTTCGTGATAAGTGGTTTCGATCCGGATGGTCATGAAGACGCGGCACCCCTCGTCTTCGGGCACAGGTAAGAGGTTGCGCAGTATCCAGCCGTGGGTGCTGCCCGCTTCGACGGAGGCGATGGTGCGCCCCGCGAGCATGTCATTGAGGTCTTGCAGTTCGTTACTCATTAATGCTGTTCTCCAAGAGAGGTAATGGGCGGGAATTTCACTCGCCCGTGGTTAGTCGTGCGCTTGCGTCACAGAGCAGTCTTCCGCTTCGGCTTCGCACTTATGCGATCGTGCGATGGTGAGATGAGTCTGCCGAGGAACCAAAATAGCGACGGGTTTGATAACCGATGAGTGGGTGTGTGTGGTGGGGCGGGCATTCGGTTTCCCTGCTCCGTATGTGCACATACGGCTTGACCGCCTATCGCGCTATTCTGTTTCCGCCCCTTTTAGCTCGAAGTCCTCGATGTTCTGGAGCGACCACTTGAGCGCGATTACGATGGTCGCCATCTCTTCCGGTGTCGTGCGCATGTTCCGCAAGTTCCCGTTCGGGAGCAGTTCCATCAAGTTAAGCCGCGCGGCCAAATCCGGCTTCTCGTAGCCGTCCCATTCGCGCAGCAGGTTGTCGGCGTGCCAATGGAAACCGGAGTGGGTCTGGTCCGTCGTGTTGGGCGTGAGCAGTTTCAGCAGTTGTTGGTGGAAAAGTTCTTTTGGAATGTGCATAAATCTCCGCATTATTCAGCAAGTGTGGTGGGCGTGCGTTCGTTTCCTTGATCTGCAAGGTTCGTCGTTTCACCTCGCCCCATTTGATTAGTTTGCCTCTACGGCGTCGTCGCCTTCCGCTTCATCGTCGTCTGCTTCGCCGCCGTGCTCGCGGACTTCGTCGGCATCCAAGACGAACCAATCGTCTTGGCGCTTTTCGTAGATGCCGGAGCCATCCCTAAATACGAAAATGTCCGTGTACCGGGGACTGGCGCTTTGCAGCACATTTTCAGCCGTATCCTTCATTTGCCTTACAGCCCGGCGATCAATGCCCGCTGCCACTCGTTCATCAGGGGTCTTGCCGCTCATCCACGAGCGGTCGATCTTTTCAAGCCACTGCTCTGCGATAGTCATTTTCTCTGTTGCCATAACGCCTCAATGTGAATTTGGTTTCGGGCGGCATTGCGGCCGCCCGATGTTATTTGTTCCGCACATGCGCTTAATACTCGACGGGCCGGAGTTCCGTGGAACGGTCGGTAGTGGTTAGTGCATTGCGGCAATTACTGCAATCTCTCTCTTTCGCCATGGGTTGAACGCTCACGCCCTCTGCGATCACTGCTTTTTATTGCTCCATGGGCCGAGTGATTCCATGTATGCCCGGATGAATTCCGCCGCCACTTCGGGAACGATTGCATTGCCGTATCCGCTGATTCTCATGTCCCTTGCTTCCGCCGTGGCATTCGCATCCAACGGTGCGCCCGGATCGCAGCCACGTCCCACGTTTCGGGAAAGCCCTGCAACCAGCGGGTAAATGCCGGGTTTAGTTGGCCGCCATTTCCCGTCGCCGGGGCAGTAGAGCCATCGGGCGTCGGCCCAGAAGCCAGCACCAGCACCACCTGCCCGCACAGCATGCTCGGCGGCCCCTTCCCCTCCCCCCTCTTTTGCCCGTGGGTATCGCCCTCGATTGGCGTCCGCCAGCCCGCCAGCATCGTGACTTGGTCTTTCAGGTTCGAGCAGCCGCCCTTCGTTTTCCTTGCCTCCAAGTCCCGGGATTCCATGGAGTCCATGGTGTTGGGAGTCCCCCAAGGCACAAGCTGTGCCACCGTGCTCAGCATCTTCTGCTTCGTCCCCAGTTTGGGGTTCGCCGCCTTCTGCTTGGCGTTCAGCCGTTCCCATTCCTCGGGGCTCATGCCGTTCTCGTTCGCTCCCGGACTCGGCCAACTCGCAATCTGGGCCGCCACGCCCAGAGACATGCTGAACGGCGATTCCCTCGCCTCGTTCCTCCGCTTCCACGACTCCAGCGTCTCGCCCGATTCTTGGTCCCTCGGCGTCGGCCACCCAATACAATCGCTGCCGGATGTGGGGGCTGCCGACGCTGTGTGCTCCCAGTACAATCGCCCCGCAGGCGTAACCTTCCGTCTCCAAGTCTGACGAAACAAGATCGAGCCATCCGTAGGCAATCGCCTCCTCAACTTGCTCGCCAAGGACAAGCTGAGGTCGGCACTCGCGGATGAGCCTGAACCATATGGGCCACAGGTGCCTCTCATCCTCGGTTCCAAGCTTCTTCCCTGCGGGCGAAAACGGTTGGCACGGGCACGACCCCGTCCAGCATTCGAGGTCCGGGACCCCGGCGTGTTGGAGGGAGAGGGGCCAGCCTGCGACCCCGGCAAAAAAATGACACTGCTTATATCCGGCGAGGTCGCCGGGTTGAACCTCAACGATGCTTCTCTCATCTATTTCTCCCTCCGGGATCAAACCCATCTTCATAAGTTGCCGCAGCCATTCGCATTTTTCGGGACTTATTTCGTTGTAGTACACGCGAGTTTTCATGCGGCCGCCTTTTTCGTGCGCACGAACTTGCCGCTCCCGGCGTAGCGGAATTCCGCGCCCATGTCCTCGACAAGAATGAGGTCGCCGACGGCAACCTTGCGGACGCTCACATTTACAAGATTCTCCGCAGGAACGGTCACTGCCTTCTTCTCTCCCTCGAAGAGAACGTCGTACTTGGGCACGCCGCCATCCGCGTCGTGCGCCTCCGTGACGACGCCCGGCTTGCCCTTACCCTTGACTTTGACCCTTGTGCCCTCCGCAAACTGCTTCGGCGTGGTTATTCCCGCGGCCTTGAGTAGGCGATAGATCGTTGCGCGTGACCCGAGATTGACCTTGCTTTTGATCCACGCATCGAACGTGAGATCGTCCGGGGCGTCGAGCAGGTCTGTGCGCTTGCCCTGCCGAGAGAGGGCGTCGTGCACGCGCCAGACCACAGGCACCAACGCCTTTCGTGCACGAATGATGTCCGCTCGGCTCAACACAAGGGTTTGGACGCCCGCGTCAAAGAACGAATCCAATTCAGGGAACGACATGGCGTCGATGTCACTTCGTCTCACTTGAGACAAGGTGCTGATGGGGAGCGGTTCGCCTTCTTTTTCAACCTCATCGATCACTTTGTCAGAAGCTGACAAAGTTCCGACCTGCCCATCGTCGGTCGCCAGTGCATCGGCTCCCCTCGGAGCCGTGACGATTTCTCCCTTGGCTTTATGGCCGGCGTCGGCAGGCTGCGGCGGGAAATCGATTGCCCTTTCGCGCAACGAGTTTTGGTCTTTTTCGTCCACTGCTGGCTCTTAGCTCTCAAAGACCCGCAAACAAAATCACGAGTCCCTCTGGTTCGTAGTTGTTTTTAGCTGTTGAATCCCCTGACCCTCACATCAAAACCAATTTCTGCCTGCTCGACATAGACCTCGTAACGTTCAGCCTCCCCGCCGTGCTCACAAAATGTACGCAGGGCGAAATCAATGACGCCTTCTCGAATGAGCGAGTTCACGATCTCCGTGTGTTCCGGTTTGAAAAGCAAATCGACTTTTGCCATGTGCTGCCTCCCGATTAGGCGCTGGGTTCATCCAGCCAGTTCTGTACTCTCTGGGAACTCACGCAGTCGGAGGTCTTCCGGCCATTCTTGGGGGTCACCACCCTTGGGATCGGAGTGAGCGATTGGAATGCTGCCATCCACGGGTCGCCTGCCGATCTGCTTCACGAAACACGGCACGTGTTGCTCGCGACACTGACCGATAATGGAACGCGCCCACTGGAGATCAAAAGGGCGTGCGCCGTGGCCGCTCTCGCCACCAACAATCACCCAATGGATTCCGGACAGGTCGAGTGCGCCCAAGCACTCCAAGAGCGGCTCAATGGAGAGGAACCGCACTGCTACGTCTGCGGAACGGAGATTTTCAATTCGCGGAAGACCGGATTTGCGGTTCTCTACTGAAACGCCCCACCAGATATGCGGGTCTCGCGCACAAAACTGAAGCTTGGAATTGAGCAGGTCACGCATGCGCTCACTTCTCTTTGTGAGCACCTGAAAGACGTGCCAGTTCGCCCGGTGCATGACTTCCGCAACCCTGATGATGTCTGCGTCTGAAAGGTGCTCATGGAAGAGATCGCTCATTGAATTCACAAAGATCATCTGAGGCTTGCGCCAGTGAATCGGTTCTTCCAACTTGTGTTCCACCAGCCGAACCACCCCTGTCCACTTGGGAGTTCCTCCTTGAATAACGGTGAGACCTTGATATTGCGATATGCCCATTGCCTCACACCGGAACGCCTGCCACATTGCGTAACAGTGCTCACAACCCTTGCTGCATTTTGAGCAGCCGACCACGGGGTTCCACGTCCGTCCTGTCCACTGGATTTTGGTTTTGCCCTTCAATGACGCGCCACAGAATTGCCGCCTGCTGGGTCGGCCGCAAGACGTGCAGATTTCTGAGGCGGTTTTATTTGCCACCTTGCTATCCGTGTTCGTTTTGATTGATCTCGCCATTTGTCCATCCTTCCTCAGAAACGACTCTTGCCATGTCCAACATTAGAACGGTGTGATGACATAATAAAATCACTAATCATGTCACCAACAATAAACAGGTAGTCAGGGAGACACAGGTTAGAACAGTGGTTGGTGTGCTGGAGCTATCGGTTGGGGAAGGTCTGGGTTGCGGGAAGTCTGGGAATCCGTGGAACGGACTCATCACTGTGGGTTCTTCTGGCGTTCCCGATATGCTTGCTGGGCAACTGCATGACCGCAGGCTGGATTGTCACAGTACTTGCGGAAGTGTTTGCTTTTTACCTCATATGGGTTGCCGCAACGCTCACAAAAGCCGTATTTCACGTTCGCAAGTAGTCGTTGCAATGCTATGAACCGATAGCAGGAGCCTAATGATGGCCTCATTGTTACTGTGCCGTAGTACTCATACCCCCTTCTCTCCGCTATGACCTCTAACCTGTCCAATCTGAAGGAGTGAGCGAATTCAGGATGGCGAAGCAACCTCGGTATGGGGAGACGCATGGCCTGCCGCAGGTTCGTTTGAGCTTCGACAAAGTTGCTCCAGCGAAACGGAACGACGTTCCAAATATATCTGCCATCCGGATGTCTAGCAATGCCGATGGGACCTGCGTAGGTCTCCATAAAAGTGACGAGTTGTTGAGGTTCCGTAATCGCGAGCAAACCATTCAAAAACTCCGTGGCGCGAGAGGGCGTCAGATTATCGCGATACATTTTCTCCATATAGCTGCGTGGCGGAACCATCTGGAACGTGCAGTCGTTTCCATCCCCTACTATGCTCCACGAATAAACAGGCGAAGCCTCAAACTGGACCTCGATTGGAAGCGTCAGCAGTGACGGGGTCGCAGTCGTTGTTTGAGTTCGTGACATGATTCGTGTCTTTTTCATATGCTCACGGTTGTTTATTTTACTCCTTGCCAACTTGAGCCGGATTTTTTCGGCGCGGGCCGAGGAGTGTTGTTGTGTACCGAGCCAATTCCCAACTGGATTCCGACGAGCATTCGGAGCCTGACTCTCCCGCAATACCAAGTGATCATCCAAAACCAGCATCTCGATTGGGGCCTAGGCCGACCGATTACGAAGTGTTAACCTCCACCGAGCTAGCGCAACGGTTGAAAGTCAAGGAAAGCTGGGTTGTGGATCAGAGCAAGCGCTCTCGGACTCACGATCCCATCCCGGTATTCCGGCTCGGGAAGCATCGGCGATATCGCTGGGGCTCTCCAGAGATGGATGCTTGGCTTGAACGGCGTGCTGGCTACACACAACAACAACGCAGGGCTGAGCCAAAACGTAAGGAGGAACGCTGATGGCTCAGCAGGGTACAGTTTTTGAAAGTCACGGTAGTTGGTATGTGCGATGGTGGGAGAAAGTCCAGCAAGAGAACGGCTCCTTCAAGTGGGTCCACCCTTCGCGTCGTTTGGCGCGAAAGCGAGATTTCCCGAAGAAGTCCGAGGTCATGCCTCTAGCGAAGGAATTCATGGATCGGGTGAACCGCACGGCGAAATCGCCGAACGCGGGAATCACAATCGTGGAATTCTTCGAGAAGGTTTACTCTCCGGCGATCACAGGGAAGTTGGCTCGCTCGACCGTAAAGGGGTACAAGGATTCTTGGCGCTGTCACATCAAAGATCGTGTCATCGGTCGCGTCAGGGACTTCAGGACAGTGGACGGTGAAAGCCTGATGTGTGATATCGAAACCGCGAACAAGACGAAAACGGACGACTTGGCCCATGGAACGTACAAGCACATCAAGGTAACGCTTTCTGCGATGTTCACCTTTGCTAAACGTAAGGGCATTTACGAGGGCGTCAATCCGATGACCGGGGTCTCGATCCCCAAGGGCAAAAGGTACGGTCGGAAACGCCTTGCCTATGCTCTTGGGGAAGTAGAAAAGCACCTTGAATTTTTTTCCGGAACGGAGCCTCTTGTCATCCTCACCGAGGAAGGTCCGTACACGCCCGAGATTACTCAGGGTGTCATTCGTGCGGTCATTGGTGTGGCGGCATTTGCTGGTTTGCGCGAGGGCGAAATTCGAGGGCAATGGTGGGAAGACGACGATGGGGACATTCTTAACATCCGGCGTTCGGTCTGGAGGACTCACCTGAAAGATGAGACCAAGACTCACGAGGATGACGATGACCCCGGTGTCGTTCCGATCATCGAACCCCTTCGATCTGTGCTCGACGCCATCAAGCCGGAGAGTGCTTCTGGCTGGATGTTCCCGAACACGATTGGCGGGGCGCTTGACTTGGACAACCTCGCCGACCGCGTGATAAAGCCAATTTTCAAGGCAAACGGGCTTAAGTGGAAAGGCTGGCATGCATATCGCCGAGGCCTAGCCACGAACCTGCATGAACTCGGTGTTCCTGATATTGTGATCCAAGCGATACTCAGGCACGAGGACATCAGAACGACGCAGCGGAGCTATATCAAGACTGTGCCGCAAGTCGTCACTGCCGCCATGAAACGGCTTGAGTCTCAGGTCGCTTGTACAGCAGTTGTACAGCAAAAAACACCGAGCGATTTGGTAAACTAAACAAAGCAAACCAGAAGCCGACGTAGCTCAGTTGGTAGA
>PMBA01000286.1 GCA_003152795.1 Acidobacteriaceae bacterium
CCGATCACAATGCGCGGATGCACCAGCATCTTGCGGTTGTGCGCCTTCTGGATGAAGTAGTTCAGCATCTTCTCGGTAACCTTGAAGTCGGCGATAACACCGTCTTTCATCGGCTTAATGGCCACGATGTTGCCGGGTGTGCGGCCCAGCATCTCCTTCGCCTCCTTGCCGACAGCCTCCACCTCGCCCGTATTTTTGTTCAGCGCGACGATCGAGGGCTCGTTCACGACGATGCCCTTGCCCTTCGCATACACCAACGTGTTCGCCGTCCCGAGATCGATCGCAAGGTCGCTCGAAAACATGCTGAAGAGCGACCGCAGATTGTGCGAACGCGATGAGCCGTTATGAAACCCATTGTTTGACATGGCAGTACTTCTCTCTCTCGGGAATTCGTCTCACCCCTGGAACCTGGGCCTTCGCCGGTTTCCGGGTGCGCCGATCCTCCCTGGCTTGTTCTATTAATCTACGTTTGTTCTATTCTACTTCGATGTCCAGAAGAACTGGTTGTCATCTCGGCACCCGGCTGTCCTGAACATGATTCCGAACCCTGAAATTCTTTACTGAATTAGCACTTTTTCCTGGTGGGTGTTTACCCCACCTTTGGAATTCTGCGCCGTGACCGTAAGCAGGTTTTCGCCATTCGGCAACGGTGGCGTGAAATAGTGGAACGTGCCATCGTCGCCGACGATCGGCACTTCCCTGCCGTTGACCATGACGCGCGCTCCCGCCTCCGTCTTACCCGTCACTTCGATCACGTGTCCGTGCTGGACCAGAGGATCGATCTCGAGCGACAGTTCCACCTTTTCCTTCGCCCTGACAATGATGGTAAAGCGATTTTTTTCGCTTTCCACCGATTCCTTGCCCGCCGCGTCGTAGGACTGAATGGACCAATAGTAAGCGCCGACCGGCAGACCGGTCACAACCACACTCTGCGTCTCCACTTTGCGGTCCAGCAACAGTGACGAAAAATACGGATTGTGCGAAATGCGCAGCCGGTATCCGGCAGCGTTGGCTATCGGCGTCCAGGCAAACTCCACTTCCTTCGACTTATCCCCCGCATTGATAAAAACCGGCATCATATTGCCGGGCGTGATGGGCGCGGGCGGTCCGATCTCCGTGGCCCGTTCCATGGTTTTCGATTGGCTCTGAAAACTGACCTTTTCCCAGTTCGACAGGCGGACCACTTCTCCATTGCGTTCGATTTCGCCGCTGCCTCGCTTTACCAGGATTTCATGCTGATCGTCCTTGGGATTATTGTGCACCATGGCCGAAGAATCCGGAGCCAGCGAAGCCTTCGCCCCGGCGACAATCACCTGCGACTTCGAACCTTGAACAAAGGTCGCGGTCGTCAGGTCGACCGTGCCCGTGGTGACCGCCACCGATACGTTGGTCTGTTGCTGATCGTTGGCCGAGTTCTCTTCGATTACGATCAGCGAATCCTGCTTCACGGTGTAGTTGGTGCCGTCGTTGAAGACAATCTTGGCCATGCCTTCGGCGCCAGTCTGCACCACATCCCCCTTCTCCAGCGGCACGTTGTAGTCGGCGTTGATCCAACTGTTGCCGTTGCCTTTCCTTACCCGGATCGTGCCATCGAGCGCGGTGAAGTGCGCCTGCTGGGAAACCGCGGCCGATGGCCCCTTGAGCGGTGGCGCCAGCCCCGCAACTTTTTCGAGTAACCCTGAGGACAGATGCCCGGCCGCTTTCACCGTCGAGTCGCTGAATTTCGGGAACGCCACGTGCATAACCGCACCAAAGATCAGCACGACGCCCAACAGCGCCATCAGCACGCTGCGGTACGTCACCGTCTTCCAGGCGACGTACAGTCCCGGCTTGAGTTTATTCGACACCAGCCCGCGCCAACCTCATTGCAGAATTGTGAGAATACTGGATATCTATAGTGCTGTGACCATCATATCCCCGCTGGGATCGGTATCGAACTTGGGTCAGGGGGTACCAGGGTTACGAAAGTGACCGCGGGGAGTCGCCATTTGCAGGCCCTGCCCGGGTCGATTCGCGACCGTTCAGAGTCGGCCGTCCGGACCCGCCTGGACGCGCCGGTCGCCCGTCCCGCCATCGAGAACGCGGGCCTCCTCCGCTCGCTTGCCCGACTTCACCCCGATTGTTAGCATGGATGGTCTGCACTATTCCCAGGAGGCTTCTATGGCGACCGATACCCTGACCGGCGCGGTAATCGACGGCAGCACCACCAAGACGAAGGTTTTCAAGAATTTCATCGATGGCGAATGGGTCGAATCCGCCAGCGGGCAGACCTTCGAAGACCGCAACCCCGCCGACACACGCGAAGTCGTCGCCATCTTCCAGCGATCCAACAAGGCCGACGTGGATGCAGCCGTGGATGCGGCCAAACGCGCGTTCGCCAAATGGCGACTGGTGCCCGCGCCTCGCCGCGCCGAGATGGTCTTCCGCGCCGCAGAAATCCTGATCGAGCGAAAGGAAGACCATGCCCGCGACATGACTCGCGAAATGGGCAAGGTGCTGAAAGAGACCCGCGGCGATGTGCAGGAAGCCATCGACGCCGCCTACTACAACGCCGGAGAAGGCCGCCGCCTCTTCGGCCCGACCGTGCCTTCGGAACTGCCCAATAAATTCGCCATGGCCGTCCGCCAACCCATCGGCGTCTGCGGCATGATCACGCCGTGGAATTTCCCCATGGCCATCTCTTCCTGGAAGCTGCTCCCCGCCGTCGTCTGCGGCAACACTTGCGTCATCAAGCCGGCGCAGGACACTCCGCTTTCTACCTTCAACCTGGTGCAGGCGTTGACCGACGCCGGCATCCCAAAAGGTGTCATCAACATCGTGACCGGGTTTGGCTCGGAAGTCGGCACTCCGCTAACCGAGCATCCGGTGGTTCGTGCCATCTCGCTTACGGGCTCTTCGGCGGTCGGCAGGATCGTGGGCGCAACCGCCGCCCAGAGCTTCAAGCATTGTTCGCTCGAACTAGGCGGCAAGAATCCGATGATCGTGCTCGACGATGCTAACCTCGACCTCGCCATCGAAGGCGGGCTCTGGGGCGCGTTCGGCACCACCGGACAGCGTTGCACCGCGACCAGCCGCATCATCGTGCAAAAAGGCGTTTACCACGAATTCGTCGAGCACTTCGTCGCCCGCGCCAGGAAAATCAAAGTGGGCAACGGCCTCGACGAAACCGTGGAGATGGGTCCGGCGGTGAACCAGAACCAACTCAAGACGGACCTGGAGTACATCGAGATTGGAAAATCCGAGGGCGCCAAACTGGTGACCGGAGGCAATCGCCTCGACAAAGGCGAATACCAGCATGGCTGGTTCCTCGAACCCACCGTGTTCACCGACGTCGATCCCAAGATGCGTATTGCGCAGGAAGAGATCTTCGGGCCGGTGGTTTCGATCATCCCCTGCGACGGGCTCGAAGACGCCATCGCTATCGCCAACAATATCGAATACGGCCTCTCGTCATCTCTGTACACCAAGGACGTGAATAAAGCGTTTGCGGCGGTCCGCGATCTCGAAGCCGGCATCACCTATATCAACGCTCCGACCATCGGCGCAGAAGTCCATTTGCCCTTTGGCGGCACCAAGGCCACCGGGAACGGCCACCGCGAAGGCGGCATTGGCGCCATTGATTTCTACACCGAGTGGAAAGCCGTCTACGTGGATTACTCCGACAAACTGCAAAAGGCGCAGATCGATCGGGTGGAGTAGAGGACGGTTGACACCAGAGCGCCCCGAGACTGCAGAGTTTCTGGTTTGCTGCGTTTTCGGCGCCCTCCGCGGTTAAACGCTTTGCAGCGCCCAGTCCCCCTGACTCATGGCACTGCGGAGTAATCTCTGCCCGTCTGGAAGACGTTCTCGTAGTCTTGGACGCCTCCATCCGTGACCTTGTTGTTCGATCTCCGAAGCGCTTATCGTGGATGCTCAGGGGTCTTCCTCCCTCCAAAGTTGGTACAGATTGATCTACGATCTCGGTGTCGCCCCCCAAAGTAGCGAAAACCAGCGCGGGGCTCTGTCGTGAAGATCACGCTGGCAAGCCTGTCGTTGCTGGTGTTCTGTCTCGCGCCCGGTTCAATTCCCGCGGCGCGAGCCCAGTCCGTGGAGCATTCCGGGCGCAGGGTCATTCGCAGCCAGAAACCCGATTATCCCCCAATCCTCAGAAGCGCAGGAATCGGCGGCGTGGTTCGCCTGAATGCCAGGGTGCTTGCTGACGGAACGGTTGCGAACGTCCAAGTCCTGGGCGGCAATCCAATTCTCGCGGATCGCGCCGCCAAGGCCCTGATGACCTGGAAATACGCCCGTGCCGCAGCCCCAACCAACGAGATCGTTACCTTCAATTTCGACACCCCACGAAACTGAACTCATTTCCAAGGGCAGAGATTCGCACCGGCGTGCTTGATTTTCCCTGCGCCCTCAGCGTCGCTGCGGGTAGAATTCCCTCATGCCCGTCACCCAACTGCGCCAGATCACCCCAGCCGCCCGCCTGGAAAACGTCCGCTACGCCATTCGCGACCTGGCCTGCATCGCCGACGAGGTCGCCCGGCAGGGACACAAAATTCTGCCGCTCAACATTGGCGACCCGCTCAATTTTGACTTCCAGACGCCCCCCCATATGATCGAGGCCGTATATCAGGCCATGCGCGACGGGAAGAATGGATATTCGGGTTCCTCCGGCATCCCACCGGCGCTCGACGCCATTCGCGGCGAGGCGGCCCGCAAGGGGATCACCAACATTCAGGATGTCTTCGTCACCTCGGGCGTCAGTGAGACGGTTGAGATCTGCCTCGCCGCGCTTCTCAATCCTGGCGACAACCTGCTCACCCCGTGCCCCGACTATCCGCTCTATTCGGCGGTTCTGACGAAGCTCGAAATCGGACTGAACACTTATTACCTGAACGAAGAAGACGGCTGGCAGCCGGATCTCGACGACATCAGGAACAAAATCACGCCGCGGACGCGCGGCATTGTGCTGATCAATCCCAACAACCCGACCGGCTCGGTCTATACGCGTAACACACTCGAGCAGATTGCCGAACTGGCGCGCCGCCACAACCTGATCGTCTTTGCCGATGAGATTTACGACAAGCTAATCATGGACGATGGTCCGCATGATGCGATGGCCGCGGTCGCGCCCGATGTGCCCGTCATTACTTTCGGCGGACTCTCCAAAAATTACCTCGCCCCTGGATGGCGCATCGGATGGGGCATCGCCAGCGGCGAAGCTTCCGTCATCAAACCGTATCTCGAAGGCGTGAACAAGCTGTTGCGGGCGCGCCTTTGCGCCAATCACCCCGAGCAATACGCGATCAAGCCCGCGCTCGAAGGCCCGCAGGATCACCTCGTCGAAGTGAAACGCAAGCTGCGCAGCCGCCGCGATCTCACCATGAAGTGGTGCGCTGAAACATCGCGCGTAAGTTGTGTCGAGCCGCGTGGAGCTTTCTACGCCTACCCGCGCATCGACATCCCGGAAGGCGACGACGTCTTCGTCACCGAACTGATTCGCCAGAAGTATGTGACCCTCGTCCACGGCTCCGGCTTCGGCCAGCGCCCCGGCACAAAACACTTCCGCATCGTTTTCCTGCCCGAGGAGAAGACTCTGACCGCCGCCTACACGGCCATCGGCGATTTCATGCGCGAGCGTTACGCATAGGAAAACTGATCAGCGTAGGTTTTTGGAAGGGTTCGACTTCAGTCGTGCCGCAAGCGACGCTGAATAAACCGCGCTTTCAGCCACTGAGCGCGATTCCGGTCAACACAAACTCGTCAACAATTTCCAAGACGTGTGGCTGCAAGCCATTTCGGAAGGCGAGAGGAGCCAACACGCTCAAACTGGACGACGGAGTCAGGATCGCCTAATAAATTCCCGGAATCAGCGCCGGCACTCGGCGCGCGTACGCTTCGAACTCCGAGCCAAAGGCCGCGCTCAGCAATCGCTCTTCAGTTCGCATGCGAATGTAGGTTCCGGCAATAAACAAGACGATCGCAATCAGCAGCGGAATCCACTGCGCCGCGGCCAGGCCGGTAGCCAGCAGCATGCCAAACATCCCCGTGTAGATGGGGTTCCTCACAATCCGATAGGGCCCATCCTGAATGAGCTCGTGGCCCTCCACCAGGCGGGCGGCCAGAGCCCATTGCTTCCCCAAACGCCGAGCGGCGGCGTTCACCAGCCACACCGAGGCGACGGCGATGGCCACCGTCAGCACGGCTAGTCCCCATTCCGCCGCTTGCGACCCGGACGCCACCGGTGAGAACTGTTTCCGCTGCAAGGGGTGAAACCAGACCATGAAATAGGCTGCCGCTTGCAGCAACAATCCAATCAGCGATGTCCAATCCCGCTTCGCCTCCCGGGCTTGCGGCGGACGCTTTCTCAGCCAGAACGTCAGGCCAAATATCCACCAGCAAGCGATGACCGCGTAGAACGCCGCTCTTGCGGCCAAATGCGGCGTTTCTGAAATCGGCACTTTCCTCACCTCCGGCCTCGCGCACTCCACCCAGCCGGTGCAGCCTCTGGAACTTTCGTAACTCTACACCGGCCCCTCGCATTTCCTATACTGGGTGCAGTACTTCGCCCGGAAATCTTCGCATGCGTCGAACCATTCTGACCTCAATTCTCGTGCTGTGGAGCGCGCTGGCCTTAGCGCAGAGCGCCTCCCCAGACGCGCTGTACGAGCGCGGGATGGACGCGATTACCGGCGTCGGGCCGTCGCAGAGTGACTCGACGGGAATCGACTACTTTCGCCGCTCCGCCAGCCTCGGCTACGGACCTGCCCAGATCGCCCTGGCTTACTATTACGAAACCGGAACGTTTCTCGCCAAGGAGCCGGCCCAAGCCCTCGACCTGTATCGCAAGGCTGCTCAACAAGGCGACCCGCTGGCGGGCTGGCTTGCCGGACGGCTCTACCTGCTCGGCATCGGCGGCGTGGCGGACCGCGACGCTGGCCAGAAATGGCTCAAAATCGCCGCCAGCCAGAACAACGCTTTTGGCGCCTACTACCTGGGCCGTCTGATGGCAGATCGAGATTACACCAAGGCTCCGGCGCTCTACAAAATTGCCGCCGATCAGGGCCTTCCCCAGGCGCAATACTTCTACGCCAAGACACTAAAAGATGGTCGCGGCATTCCTCAGGACCGCTTCACCGCCTACGTCTGGTACACCGTTGCAGCCGACGCCGGGTATTCAGCCGCGGGCACGGACCTGGGCGAACTCAACAGCGGCGGCTATCTCACCACCGATCAGATCGAGGCGGCAAAAGCGAAGGCCCGCGACCTGGAACAGGTCGTGATCCGCGCCGTCACGGCGCGTGGATGCTCCGGTTGGGACGGAGAGTTTGACGAATTCCCTACCCCGCCTCCTCCAAGACTCCAGCGCTTCTGCCACTAGTCGCGCCCTCCTGGGTTCCGGCTCAGTTTGTTCTGATTCACTCCCCGATTTCTCCAGTGAGACTCAGTGGACCCCGTGGTTTGCGCCTTTCCGCAGCCCCCTAAGCAGAGTTCCCTGAACTGAGCCACTCCCCCCTTGACATAGCTCCATTTATGTAGCATAATATTCCCATGTTTGGAGATACCGTTCTCCCTGCGTCCACCCTGATCCAGCTTCACGGCGTAGCCTGGGATCAGCCCGCGGACCTCTCCAGCCGGGCCGTGCAGGAAAAGCTGAGTCCGGTTGCCATCCGCGCATTTTTCCGTCTCACAGCGCACTGGAACCTGCGTGACGAGGACGCCCGCGCTTTGCTCGGCGGCGTCTCCAACGGCTCGTTTTATCAGCTCAAACGCAGCACCACCAGACCCTCGGACGCCAAGATTCTCGATCAGGACAAGCTCACGCGCGTATCCCTGCTGGTCGGCATCTTCAAGGCTCTCAATATCCTCTACGGGACCAAGCTCGCCGACGCCTGGGTGCAACTGGCGAACTCCAATCCCGTGTTCGGCGGTCAGACGCCGCTGGCCTGCATGTTGAAGGGCGGAGTGCCTTCCATGCTGCGCGTGCGCCAGTTGCTGGACGCCCGCCGCGGCGGTCTGTAATACCCCAAGGCACATATGCTCCCCAGGACCACACCAATTTCCCAGGACGACACCCACCGCCTCATTCCCAATCGTTTCTATCAGGAGGGCGAGAGCGTCCTGTCGCGGCTCGGACTTCCACCTGCGCAAATGGAGCATCTGTTCCAACTCGACGACGCCACCAACGAACGGCTGGCGGGCGAAGCTAACCTGCTCCCCGGAATCACCGTGCACGAATTGGTTTTCGGCGTGCCTCACTCCCGCATCATCAACGCCGCCTTCACCCACGCCCGCACCGGGGGTAGTCGCTTCAGTGGAGAGGACCGCGGCGCCTGGTACGCCGGCTTCTCACTGAAGACCGCGCAGGCCGAGGTCGCCTTCCATTATGGCGAAGGATTGCGCGAGGTTAATTGGCAGGAAGAAGAGACCGTTGCTTACCGCGAGTACCTGGCCGACTTTCGCGGCGAGTTCCACGATCTGCGTGACGGCCTTCAGCGCGCCAACACCGATTCCAGGAAGTATCTGCAGCCCGACAGCTATCGCGCGTCCCAGCAACTGGGGCGCCGATTGCTCGATCAAGGCTCGGCCGGAGTCGTCTATCCCAGCGTTCGCCACGCCGCCGGCACCTGCATTGCCTGCTTCCGTCCCGCTCTGGTCGGCAACGTACGAGAAGGAGCGCGGGTCACCTTCACGTTCCCCGATGCATTTCACGCGCCCAAGGTAAAGGTCTCCCGCTAGAACCAGCGCCGGTAGAGATGGGCGGGCGCCCACTCGGCGCGTGCCTCATTCATCGCGCACTTTGCGATGAGTGGGAACTCGACATCGCTACACCATCTCCGTGCCCCACAGATCATGCAGATGCACAATCCCCTGCAATCGCCGCTCCCCATCCACAACAACGAGCGAAGTAATCTTCATCTCTTCCATGTGCGCCAGCGCCGTGGCTGCGAACTCCTGCGCCGCAATGGTTTTCGGTAATCTCGTCATGCAATCCTCGGCCGTCAGGTCGAGCGCATCTTTGCCGCGCTGCTCCAGCAGTCGCCGCAAATCGCCGTCGCTGATCACGCCCAGCAGACGATCGCCTTCGACCACCGCCGTCATCCCCAGCTTCTTGCGCGACATTTCGTAAATCACGTCCGGCATCTTCGTCTGCGCCGTCACCCGCGGCACCGCGTCTCCCGAGTGCATCAACGATTCCACCCGCGCCAGCCGCTTGCCCAGCTTTCCACCCGGATGCAGGTTGGCAAAGTCCTCTTCCTTGAATCCGCGCTTTTCCGAAAGCGCCACCGCCAAAGCATCGCCCAGCGCAAGCATGGTGGTGGTAGAAGCGGTCGGAGCAAGCCCCAGCGAGCAAGCTTCCTTGGAGATCGAACAGTCCAGAGCGACGTCAGCAGCCGCCGCCAGAGTAGAAGCCCGTGTAGAGCGGACGCCCCCGCCCGCCAGGTTTTCTGCCATGTCGTCGCAAGTCATGCTGATCAGCGGCACCTGCAGCCGCTTGATCGTCGCCACCAACTGCAGAATTTCTTCCGTCTGGCCGCTGGCCGAAAGCGCCAGCACCACATCGCCGCGCACGATCATCCCCAGATCGCCATGCAGCGCCTCCACCGGATGCAGGTAGAGCGCCGGCGACCCGGTCGAACTTAACGTTGCCGCAATCTTGCGGGCGATCAGCCCGCTCTTCCCCATTCCGGTCACAACCACGCGCCCCCGGCAGCCGAACATGAGTTCCAGCGCCCGGTTGAAGTCCGCAGCCATCGGTCCGGCCAGGCGGTCCGCCAGCGCCCGCAACGCCTCCGCCTCGATGCGCACCACGTTTTCGCCCACATGTTTCATGAAGGAGGAATGTTAGCAGAAGCCCTCAGAAGTGGTCGTCAGCCGGTCGTCCCGGACGCTCCAAGGCTCGCGCCTGAATCGCCCGGTCCCACGGACCACCCTTCCAGTTGTCTTTCTTGCCATCCGTACGAATCCATGGCGGCAGGGTCATCAACAGGCGCAGACTGAGCGCGTGCACATAAGGTTCGTAGAGCATCCGCAATTCCGCCAGCCGTTCCGGGGCATCCGCGCCATTGTAGAGAGTCACACCGTGCTGGGCCAGTTCCGTCCGCAGACGAGTCAGTTCTGGGCCCGCCAGCCGATCGCCATCGTGGGGACTGTACTGCGAACTCACCACCTGCGCGAGATCGACGGCAGCGTGCCGCGCCATGGCAAACGTAAGCTTCGCCTGGTCCGAGTGAATGCCTTCCACTCCGGTCATGACCAGCGACGTGACATCAAGCATGACCGTCACCGCGCTCAACCAGGATTGATTGCTATGCTGCGAGCGAAAGAACACGAGCACCGGATAGGAGATGTGACTCGATAGAAGGTCGGCGCACCAGCGCTCCCAGTCGCGAAAAATCTCGTCGAGCACGGTTTGTTCGGGACAGCACCCCAACCGCCCCAGAAACTCAGCGGCGCTCGGCGGAGACCCGGCCCGCGCATCGAGCAGCGAAATCTCAATCTCGCGCGCGGCAAAGGAATTGTAGATAACCGGCAGATATCCGATCACAACTCCGAGGAACGCGAAGCCCATGCCCGCTTCCATCACCGCAAGGGCGCGGGCGGCGGCATTGTTCGGCGTGATATCTCCATAGCCCAGCGTGAAAAAAGTTTCGCCGCTCAGGTAGAGCACTTTCCAAAATGTGATTTTTTCATTCGCCAGCGTCAGATGTTCGCCCAGTCCGTACTGCACACAGGCGAATCCAAAAATCAGGCCGAGCGCCCAAAAGCCCATCAGCGGGATCAGCGACAGCGGCCCAAAATAGGCCAGGAATCCCTCGCGCCGGTTCGCGGACTTGATGTGCCGCCCAATTCTGGTCCAGAGCCCCCAGCTATTCCGGTAGAACCAACCGGTGATGCGAAAACTGCGTTTGATGCGCCGCGGCAAAACCACGGTCTCAAACGCATCCATGAGGATGATGAAGATAAGAACAACGCCGGCGATCGATGCCCACCAATGCATAGGCGATGAGATTCAGATGAAGCGGGAATGGTAGCAGATTCAGAAACGGCTGCACGCGGGTAAAACCTGGATTAAGGGACCCTCCGTCGGCGCAACTGGCCAAACTCTAGCGCATGGCCTCCCAAACGCTGAGGTGAGCGTGCGCCAGTTTCACCTTACCTTCTTCCTCGGTAAGAACGCCGAGCTTACCGCGTTGCTCATTCACACCCATTCGCACATGCTGTTGAAGATAGTAGGTCTTGCCCGCTTCAACCTCTAATTTCAAGACGCTGTAAGTCTCCGTGGCCGAGCAGAAATGGTGCACCCCTGGTTCCAGAGTAAAGTAGAAATAGTTGTTGCCACGGTTCACTCCCTTCCAAACGCCGTCAACCGCCAACTTGCTTTGGAACTTATGTCCCATCATCGAAGGTCGGAGAACGTAGATGAGCGCCTTGTCCGCGGGCGGCTCTGGAGTTGGATGGTCGCCCTTGTCCGTCCGGGTCTCGTAGTCGACTTCATTTGCCTTGGTGCCACAAGCTCTTAGCTCCAAATCATAGGAGGTCGGTTGGCCGGAGTCTTCCTGGTTTCGTGCAAATGCAAACAGCGGCAACACGATCAGCAAGCCGACCGCTGCCGCCGGCAGTTTTCGAAGCCGTATCATCCAGCGCCCCCCCTTCCCAACGTCCCTCACGGCGTGCTGTGCGCCGCCTCCAGCGCCTTCTTCAC
>PMBA01000113.1:0-5814 GCA_003152795.1 Acidobacteriaceae bacterium
CAGCGCGAAACTGAGTCACTACCCGCATTTTGGTGTTCTGTAGCCGAGGGTGCCTTCGACCGGGCGCTTCGGTTACAATCCTCGCGCACATGAACCGCGAATATCACAAACAATATAGCCACGAATTAGGACGCGACATGGAGTCGCTCGTATATGGCCACGCCGGGCACCCAATCCTGGTTTTTCCGACCTCCATGGGACGTTTTTTTGAGTATGAAGATTCGGGGATGATCCGCGCGTTGGCCGGAAAACTGGAGACGGGCGCGATTCAGGTGTTCTGCGTGGACAGCGTCGACGGCGAGAGCTGGTACAACAAGAGCGCGCATCCGGGAGCCCGGATCTGGCGCCACGTGCAGTACGAGCGCTACCTGATCAACGAGTTTCTCCCGTTCCTGAAGTGGAAAAACTGGGCTCCGCGGATGGCGGTGACGGGATGCAGTTTTGGCGGCTATCACGCGCTGAATTTTTCCATGCGGCATCCCGACCTGGTGTCGTCGTGCGTCACCATGAGCGGATCGTTCGATATCAAGAGCTTCCTCGACGGCTACTACGATGACAATTGCTATTTCAACAATCCGCCAGACTATTTGCCCCGCACCACCGATGAGTGGTATCTGAGCCGCTACCGCCAGATGAGGATTGTGCTGGGATCGTCGGACTGGGATATGTGCCTGGACGCGAACGTGAAGATGTCGGCGATTCTGCATGGCAAGGGGATACCACATTGGCTGGATATCTACGGGGATAACAGCAAACACGATTGGCCGCTGTGGCAGCGGATGGCGGGAAAATATTTCTAGGCGCGTTGTTCGCCGTTCGCCGTTCGCAGCCGCACGGTAAGAGTCAGCGTTTGGCATCGGTCAGCGAACGACGAATAGCGAACAGCGTTTTCACCACAAGGAGTCGCTTATGAGCACTAAGAAAATCGGAATTCTTTTCGGGATGGAGAATACCTTCCCGCCCGCACTGGTCGAGAAAATCAATAGCATGAAAACCGAAGGCGTCACGGCCGAGTTCGTAAAGATTGGCGGCATCCGCATGGATGAGCCCAAAAAATACGACGTAATCATCGACCGCATTTCGCAGGACATTCCTTTCTACCGGGCTTATCTGAAGAACGCCGCGCTGCAGGGAACGATTGTGATTAACAATCCGTTCTGGTGGACGGCGGACGACAAGTTTTTCAACTATGCGCTGGCGCACAAGATGGGCGTGGCGATTCCACCGACGGTTATTTTGCCGCATCATACGCATCCGCCGGATACGACCGATCAATCCATGCGCAATCTGATGTACCCGCTGAATTGGGAAGAGGTGTTTGCCTATGTTGGGTTCCCGGCGTTTCTGAAGCCGTATGCCGGCGGCGGCTGGAAGCACGTCTACAAGGTCCATTCCCCGGAAGAGTTCTTCCACAACTACAACCAGACGGGCGACCTTTGCATGACCTTGCAGCATGGCGTGGAGTTTGAGGATTATTACCGCTGTTACGTGGTGGGGCAGGAAAAGGTGCACATCATGAAATACGATCCAAAGTCTCCGCATCATGAGCGGTACGTAAAGGGAAATCCGCAACCGGCAACGAAGTTGCAGGAGCGGATCGAGAAAGATGCGCTCGCGTTGTGCCGCGCCCTGGGCTACGACTTGAACACGGTGGAGTTTGCGGTAGAGGATGGCGTTCCGTATGCGATTGACTTCATGAATCCGGCGCCGGATGCGGAAGTCACGTCGGTGGGACAGCAGAATTTCGAGTGGGTGGTGGACGCCGTCGCGGAGATGGCGGTAAAGAAGGCCCTGAGCGGGCAGAATCCGGTGGAGGAACTGCGCTGGGCGTCGTTCTTGAATGGGCCGAAGTGGGTGGAGATACGGGCGCCGAAGCCACGGAAGAAGGCGTAGGAATGTGTGGCGGCGGGGCTTCGCCCCAGCAGGACCGGGCCGAGCCCCGTCCCCACACCAGCATCTCATTGGTATACTAATTGGACTTTCTGCCAGGGCTCCTTCCCGCCTGGCAGCTCTGGATGCCGCGATGAGGCCTACATTCACGCTGGGAATCGAAGAAGAGTATCAGACCGTCGATCCCGAGACTCGCGATCTTCGTTCGCATATTCACGCCGAGATCATCGAGAAGGGCAAGTTGATCCTGCAGGAACGGGTCAAGACCGAGATGCATCAATCGGTGGTGGAAGTAGGGACGTCGGTCTGCGCCAATATTAAAGAAGCCCGCGAAGAACTGAAGAAACTGCGGCAGCACATGATCCGGCTGTCGCGGGAAAATGGCCTTAGGCTGGCTTCGGCGGCAACCCATCCGTTTGCGGACTGGCGCATGCAGGAAGTTACGCCCGGCGAGCGCTACAAAAATATCGTCCAGGATATGCAACTGGTGGCGCGGGCGAACCTCATCTTCGGCCTGCACGTGCACGTCGGTATTGAGGATCGCGAAACCGCGATCCAGTTGATGAATCACGCGCGCTATTTTGTTCCCCACCTGCTGGCGCTGTCCTCGAATTCGCCTTTCTGGCTGGGCATGGACACGGGGTTGCACTCCTACCGCTGCAAGGTGTTCGACAAGTTTCCGCGCACCAACCTGCCCGATTATTTTCCCAGCTGGGGCGAGTACGAGAATTACGTCAAGCTGCTGGTGAAGACGAACTCCATCGACAACGCGAAGAAAATCTGGTGGGACATCCGCCCCCATCCATTCTTCGACACGCTGGAGTTCCGGGTGTGCGATATTCCCATGCGGCTCGACGAGACGATCGCGCTGGCGGCCCTGATCCAGGCCACCGTGGTCAAACTGTACAAGCTGCACTCGCAGAATCAGGGATTCCGGCTGTACCGGAAGTCGCTGCTGATGGAGAACAAGTGGCGGGCGGCGCGCTATGGCATCAATGGGAAACTCATCGATTTCGGCAAGTCGATGGAGGTTCCAGAGCGCGAACTGATCGAAGAGTACCTCGCATTCGTCGATGATGTGCTGGACGAATTGGATTCCCGCGCGGAAGTGGAGTACATCCGCGAGATTATGAAGATGGGCACCGGCGCGGACCGCCAGTTGGATGTGTACCGCAAAACCGGCGACATGAAAGCCGTGGTTGACTACATCATAGAGGAGACTGAGGTGGGCGTGGACGAGGTGGATAGTTTGCCCACCGCACGGGCCGTCTGATGAGTTTGATGAATACTTTTTCGAATACTGCCGAACAATCCAAACGACAACTGAATCAGCTGGCCTTTGATCCCGAACTCACGCCGGGGGCGCGCAATGCGGTGCGCGTCTGCCTGCGCGTCGAGCCCACGGAAAAAGTAACCGTCATCACCGATGAAGTGAGCCTGGAAATCGCGGCGGCGCTGGTGCGAGAACTCGAGGAACTGGGCTGCCGCTACCAGACCTGGGTGCTGGAGGATGTGGCCAAGCGTCCGCTATCGGATTTGCCGCTGCCGATCATTGACGATCTGGAGACCAGCCAGGTCAGCATTTTTGCGGTGCAGGCGCAGACCAATGAACTGAAGTCGCGCATGCAGATGACGGACGTGGTGAATCGGCGAAAAATCCGCCACGCCCACATGGTCAACATCAACAAGCGCATCATGCTCGAAGGCATGCGCGCGGATTTCCAGAAGGTGGACCGGCTGAGCGTGAAAGTTCTGGAGACCGTCCTCAAAGCGAAGCAGATCCGCGCCACCACACCCGCCGGGACGAACCTGGTGGCCGATTTGAATCCGAATTATCGCTGGGTGAAGACGAGCGGAATTATCAGCACGGAAAAGTGGGGAAACCTGCCCGGCGGCGAAGTGTTCACCACCCCAGGCGAGGTGAACGGCACGTTCGTGATTGATGGAGTGGTGGGCGATTATTTGTGCGCGAAGTTCGGGGCTTTGAAAAACAGTCCGCTGACCATCCAGGTGAAGGGGAACCGCCTGGTCGAGGCACACTCGGCAAACCGGGAATTGCAGGACGATTTCTGGGCTTACACCCATACCGATGAGAACAGCAACCGGGTGGGCGAATTTGCCATTGGGACGAACATCGAACTGAAGGATGTGATCGGGGAAATCTTGCAGGATGAAAAATACCCCGGGGTGCACATTGCCTTTGGAAATCCGTACGGAGCCCACACGGGAGCGGAGTGGTATTCGTCGACCCACATCGATGTGGTGGGACGGAATTTCGATATCTGGGTCGACGGCGAGCAGATCATGCGGGACGGCCAGTTTCTAATCGAGGCTTAGAGCTTGTCACCGCCGAGACGCGGAGAGCGCCGAGCAAAGCTAAGCCTGGCTTTGCCTGGTTGGACGGGCGAGGGCGCCCGTCTCTCCACTAACTTCTAACTTCGATGATTCCCTCTTATCGGAAAAGCTTCAACTCGAACTTCACTCCCGAAAAATACGAGCGCTTGCGGCGCGAGATGGCTTCGCGGTGCGGCATGGAGATTCCATTTGCGGTTTCCGAGACACCTTGCTTCTTTCCAGGCGCCCTGGTCGAGCGCATGGGCGAGGATGGGAAAGCGCTGATCCGGCAGTTAGTGGAGAATCCCGAGTATCTGGCGCGCTCCGAGGCTTCGATCCCCGCGAAATTCCGGGTGCCCAATCAATCGCCGCATCCGATGTTTGTCCAGGTGGACTTCGGACTGGTGCGGGATGCGGCGGGCGAGTTACAGCCCAAACTGGTCGAGTTACAGGCCTTCCCTTCCCTCTACGCATTCCAGGCGGTGTTGTCTCAGGCCTACATCGATGTTTTCTCCCTCGATCCCAATCTTCGTTACTTCCTGAGCGGGCTCGACTCGGCTTCTTACAAACGGCTGTTGCAGGATGCGATTGTGGCGGGGCACGATCCGGCGAATGTCGTGTTGATGGAGGTTGATCCGGAGGCCCAGAAAACGCGTCCGGATTTTATCGCGACGGAGAAGCTGCTCGGGATTCGCACGGTGTGCATCACCAGGATTCGCAAACTGGGGCGGCGGCTCTTTTACGAGGATGGCGGAAAGCAGATTCCGATTGAGCGGATTTACAACCGCACCATCGTGGATGAACTGGAGCGTAAAGGCGTCGTTCTGCCGTTTGATTTTCGCGATGACCTGGATGTGGAGTGGGCGGGGCATCCGAACTGGTATTTCCGGATCAGCAAGTATTCGATTCCCTATTTAAAGCACCCGTCAGTGCCGCGGACATGGTTTCTGGATCAACTGGCGGAAGTGCCGGCGGACCTGGAGAATTTTGTGCTCAAACCGCTGTATTCGTTCGCCGGATTGGGCGTGGTGATTGCGCCTTCCCGGGCCGATATTGACGCGATTCCCGCCGCGAAACGCAGCGCCTACATTCTGCAGGAGCGGATGAACTTCACGCCGCTGGTGGAGACTCCCTACGGGCTGACTAAAGTCGAATTGCGGACCATGTATGTGTGGCTCGATGAGTTGGTCCCGGTGCTGACAATCGTGCGCATGGGCCGCGGTCTGATGATGGGCGTGGATCAGAATAAGAATATGAAATGGGTAGGATCGTCGGCGGCGCTGGTGAGCGGGCCGACCGCGTGATCACTCGGTACGTATCCTCCAAACTCGGTTGACCCGACCGGGATGACACTCTAACATCAGTACGCCTTCACCGGCACCGTTCAGCTTTCCGCCCTGCGGGTAGGATCAAGGGCAAAGGCGGCGGCCCCACGCGAACTATGGAGATCATTGGGCAAACCGTGTCCCACTACCGCGTGCTGTCGAAGCTCGGCGGCGGCGGAATGGGAATTGTCTACGAAGCGGAAGACCTCCGCCTGGGGCGGCATGTCGCTCTCAAGTTCATTCCCGATCATCTGGTAAAAGATCC
>PMBA01000113.1:5864-15649 GCA_003152795.1 Acidobacteriaceae bacterium
GAAGATCTCCTGGAAATTGCGGTGCAGGTGGCCGACGCGCTGGCGGCATCGCATGCCAAGGGAATTGTGCACCGCGACATCAAGCCCGCAAATATCTTCCTGACTCCGAATGGGCAGGTGAAGATTCTGGACTTTGGGCTGGCAAAACTCGCCAAGGATCAGAGCGTCGGCACCACCACGGACTCGTCGCTTGAGGAATCCCTGACGCAAGTAGGAGTCATCCCAGGAACGGCGGTTTATATGTCGCCGGAGCAGGCGCGCTCCGAAGACCTCGACGTCCGCAGCGATATATTTTCGTTTGGCGTGGTCCTGTTCGAGATGGCAACCGGCAAGAAGCCGTTCACCGGAACCAACGTGGTCACGACCCTGCATGCCGTGATCAACTCGAAACCCGTATCGCCGCGGTCGATCAATCCGGCCGTGCCGGCGGAACTCGAAGCCATCATCGCCAAGGCCATGGAGAAGGACCGCAACAGGCGCTACCGGAACGCGACCGAGATGAAGGCAGACCTGGTGCGGCTGCGAGCGAAGACGGGCTCGGAACCGGCCTTGCGGAGCGCGCTCCGTCAGGCGAGTGGGCTGCACGTGGTGACGAACACATTCCAGAAGCCCGGTTCGAGACTGAACTGGTTTGTCGCTGGCGTGGCGGCGGTGCTGCTCATATTAGTGCTGGTGTTGGGGGCGTGGTGGCTTAAGCACAGGGTACCGACGGTGGAGGCGGGCATCCGGACAATCGCGGTGCTGCCTCTGCAGGATACCGGCAACGATGCGGAGAGCGGGTATCTGCGGTATGCCCTGGCGGACGAGATCGCAAATGCGCTGACCTACGCCCACTCGCTCGAAGTCCGGCCCTCGGCATCAACCCAGAAGTACGGCAACGAAACCGACCCCGCAAAAGCCGGTCGCGAGTTGGGCGTGGGCACGGTGGTCACCGGACACTTCCTGCGGCAAGACAAGATGGTGATGGTGACGCTCGAAGCGGTCGAGGTGAAGGACAACAAGTTGATCTGGACCGGCACGCTTAAGTCGCCAGCAGATAACTTGATCGCCCTGCAGAGCCAGATGGCAAGAAAGGTGCGCCAGGAACTGGTGCCAGCGCTCGGCGCGGCGAAGGGAACCGTGGAAAACAGCAGCGCTCCGGCCAATCCCGAGGCTTACGACGCTTATTTGCGAAGCAAAGCCATGCCGCACGACGGGGCCGCAAATAAGGATGCCATCGGGATGCTGGAGCGGGCGGTGTCCCTTGATCCGAATTATGCTCCGGCATGGGAAGCGCTGGGGCGGCGTTATTACTTCGATGCGATTTATTCCGGCGGCGGACCGGCCGGCTATCAGCGCTCCAATGCGGCGTACCAGCGGGCGCTCTCGTTGGAGCCGGGACGAGTGGGCGCGGCTGGACTTCTGGCGGCGAACGAAGTCGAGACCGGAAACCTCGACAAGGCTTATAGTGACGCCCGGGCGCTGGTGCTGAAGCGTCCGGATAGCGCCTTTGCCCATTACTCTCTGGGATATGTATCGCGCTATGCCGGCCTGCTGGATGAGGCGCAGAGTGAGTGCGACAAGGCGTTGACGATTGACTCGAAGAATTACAACTGGCGTTCCTGCTCGGTTGCTTTTTTTGAGCAGGGGAAATTGGCGCGCGCAATGGAGTATCTGAACCTGGATGCGGGCTCGGAGTGGTCGAACGCGACCCGAGTTTCGGTCCTGATGCGGCAGGGGAAGACAGCGGATGCCCAGCGTGCGGCTCAGCTGATGACGGACAATCCGATGTTGATGCGCGGCCTGCTTCAAGCTTGCTTGAACAAGGCGCCGGCAACCGATCTCCACCGGCTGGCGGAGTCGGCAGAGACCGGATTATTGGCGGAGCAGGATCCCGAGTTGAAGTACACCCAGGGCGCTCTGCTGGCGGCCTGCGGAGAAAAGCAGATTGCCTATGCGTTTCTGCACAAGGCGGTGTCTGAGAATTATTGCGCGCACCAGGCCTTGCAAGCGGATCCCCTGCTGGCGGGCTTGCGCGGCGATGCGGAGTTCCGCCAGATTGTGCAGGCGGCGGCGGAATGCCAGCAAAAATTCACGCTCGCTCAGGGGATGGTCAGGTGAGCGCATGACGGTCAGCAACTAAAGCCGGTTGGGCGGCGGGTTCCAACGGCATGGCAAAAGCCATGCCCCTTCAAATCCAACGAGCGAATATATTTGCTCCTTTCTTTGAGGAAAATCCATCAGATGGTCATGTTTGCGATGCTGAAGAGGTTCGGGTGCCACCTGGTGCGCACCAGTTTTGCGGCGGCAATGCTGCTGGCTCTGATGCCGGCATTGATCGCGATATCCGCTGCGGCCGAAAAAACGCAAAAGACCCCACCCGATCAGAACGTCGATCATTATTATGAGCCCCTCCCGCAGGAAACCGGTACGACAGGACTGAAGCTGATGCTGCGGCGCCTGCAGACTACTTTACGGCTGATGCAGGTCACCGCTCATCCCGATGACGAAGATGGCGGCATGCTCACGCTGGAGGCGCGCGGGAAAGGCGTCTCCACCCTGCTGATGACGCTCACCCGTGGCGAAGGCGGCCAGAACAAACTGGGCAGCAACCTGTTTGACGTGCTGGGTGTGTTGCGAGCTCTGGAGTTGCTGGCCTCGGATCGTTATTACGGCGTTGAGCAACGGTTCTCCCGCGTCGCCGATTTTGGTTACTCAAAGACTCCCGAGGAAACATTTCAGAAGTGGCAGGGGCACGACATCGCGCTGGCGGATTTAGTGCGGGTGATTCGAACCTTTCGCCCGGATGTGCTGGTGGCTCGGTTTTCGGGAACGGATCGCGATGGACATGGGCATCATCAGGCGTCGGCGATCCTGACCAAAGAGGCGTTTCGCGCGGCCGGCGATCCCAAGCGCTTTCCAGAGCAAATCGCCGAGGGACTTGAACCGTGGCAGCCTAAGAAGTTTTACATCGGCAACGTTTGCGGATTTGGGGCGATGACTTGCGATGCAGCGAACTACACGCTGCGGCTGAATACGGGAGCCGTCGATCCGGTGCTGGGAACCTCCTATGCCCAATTTGCCATGCAAGGGCTGCGCCATCAGCTCTCGCAAGGATCGGGCAGTTGGACGGTGGAGCCGGGAGATCGGTTCACTTATTACAAGCTGGTCGATTCGGTGGTGGACTCGCCGAAGGACAAGGATGGACACGAGCAGAGTCTCTTCACTGGCATCGACGAGTCGCTGCCGGCCTTGGCTTCACGGCTCGGTGACGAACAGAAGAAAGTGCCGTGGCTAAAGGCTGAACTGGAATCGATTGCCGCCGATGTGAGACATGCGGCCGAGACAGATGCGTCGGATCCCAATAGCGCGGCCGCTCCGCTGTCGCAGGCTGCGCAAAGTCTGGAAGCGCTAACGGCTCGTGTAGAGTCAAGCGGGCTGGCGAACGCTCCCAAAGAAACCTTGCTCGCGATTCTCCAGGAAAAGCGCCAGCAGGCGCAGACCGCCGTCGGCCTCGCGCTCGATCTATCCTTGAAGGCTACGGTCGCTTCGCTCGCCGAACCCGGGAAGTCAGTGCCGGGATTCGAAGATGCCCTTACCGTGGTTTCTCCGGAGCAGAAATTCCAGGTGAGTGCCAGACTGCATAACGGGTCGAAGTATTGGTTGATCGTGCACCATGCCGGTTTGGACCAGACTGGGGCGTGGGTAAAGCAGACCGATGCAGGTGAGATGACCATTGGTCCCGGCCAAACTTATTATGCTAACTTCGCCCTGAAGGTTCCGGGGGACACGCCCGCGACCCGCCCCTATTGGCATCGCGATAACCCCGAGACCGATGCGCTTAGTACCGTTGATGAAGAGAGATACCAGACTCTGCCTCTGCCGCCACCGCCGCTGCGGGTCGATGTACGCTACGAGATCGTCGGACGGGGTGGAAGACATTCGCCGTTAACAACTGCAATCAGCGGACTCCAATCCACTAAGGCGCCCATCGCGGATGAGATTTCTGCCACAGTGCTGGTCCCGTTTGTGAACGAAAAAGGCGAGACCCAGAAGACTTCTCTCTCGGTTGCGCCTGCATTCTCTCTTAATCTCGAACCCGGCGAACAGGTTCTGCCGGTCGAGCAGGGAAAGGAGATGCACGTTAAAGTCGGCGTGACTTCCAATCTCACCGGAACGCCGAGCGGAATGCTCCGACTGAAGCTTCCAGCCGGTTGGAGATCCGAGCCCGAACGATTGCCGGTGAGCCTGTCAACACGGGGAGACAAGGAGGAATTCCAGTTCACGCTCTTCCCCGCCAGTTTGAAAGAGGGACGGACCGAGATTCGCGCGGTTCTGGAAGCGGGCGGCAGTCAATATAGCGAGGGTTACACGCTGGTCACGCGACCAGACCTGGGCGCGGCCTATTACTATCAGCCCGCGCTGCAGCGCGTCAGCGTTGTGGATGTGAAGGTACCAAAAGATCTGAAGGTCGGCTACATCATGGGCGCGGGAGATGAGATTCCTACCGTGCTGCGGCAGATCGGGATGGATGTGACTCTGATTCCGGCGGAGAAGCTCGGCTCGGAAGATTTGAGCCGGTACCAGACCATTGTGCTGGGGATTCGCGCTTACGATACGCAGAAAGATGTGACTGCGAACAACAAGCGGCTGCTCGATTTTGTCGAGGCAGGCGGACGGCTGGTGGTGCAGTACAACACGCTCGGATACACTGCGGCTCCTGGCGATTTTAATACCGGTAAGTTCACGCCGTATCCAGCCACGCTGAGCCGGGCTCGGGTTTCAGTGGAAGAGGCGCCGGTTAAGATTCTCGATCCGGCGAATCCGATCTTTCATTCTCCGAACGAGATTACTCAAAAGGATTTCGAAGGCTGGGTGCAGGAACGCGGGCTGTACTTCATGTCACAGTGGGACAGCAACTTTACGCCGCTCCTCGAATCGCATGATCCAGGAGAAGCGGAACAGAAGGGCGGCCTGCTGGTGGCGCACTACGGCAAGGGGAGTTATATCTATACCGGATATGCGTTCTTCCGGCAGCTGCCGGCCGGCGTTCCGGGAGCGGTGCGGTTGTTTGTGAATTTGTTGAGTCGCGAGTAGCGGGAACCACGCCGTTCGTCGTTCGCGATTCGCTGTTCGCTGCCCGATTAGGTCGTTGGTCTTTCGGAGACTAGTTGCGAACGACGAAGAGCGAATAGCGAATAGCGGGCCCCAAGCCATCCATGCAAACCACTGACAAGTCCGGGCACGCCGCGCCTGCCGGAACGCAACTCGTCCGCGGCATTGGCCTTGGCTCCGCCACCGCCCTGAACATGATTGACATGATCGGCGTGGGGCCGTTTATTACCATCCCGCTGATCGTGACGGTGATGGGCGGTCCGCAGGCCATGCTGGGATGGGTGCTGGGCGCAGTTCTTGCCATCTGCGATGGACTGGTTTGGGCGGAACTGGGCGCGGCCATGCCGGGGTCGGGTGGGTCTTACCGGTATCTCCAGGAGATTTACGGCCCGAAAAAATTGGGGCGGCTCGTTTCCTTCCTTTTTATCTGGCAACTTTCGTTCAGCGCTCCGCTGTCCATTGCGTCGGGAGCGGTTGGGCTTTCGCAGTATGCGGCTTTTTTCTGGCCGGGTCTGGAGCGCGTTTGGTCGACACACACCTTTAATGCGCCTCTGCCCTTGGCTGGAACCCTGCAACTGACCTGGGTCGCGATGCCGGCGACGCTGGTTGCGATTGGCGTTTGCATGCTCACGGCTTTCTTGCTTTACCGCCGCATCACTGCCATCTCGCGGCTCAGCACGCTGCTTTGGGCCGGAGTGATGGGAACAATCGGGTGGATCATTTTCGCGGGCTTCACTCATTTCAACGCGCATCGGGCATTCGATCTGCCTCCGGGCGCGTTTTCGTTTTCGCGCGGCTTCTTTCACGGACTCGGCGGCGCCATGCTGATCGCCGCCTACGACATCGGTGGATACTACAACGTGTGTTTCCTCGGCGACGAGGTCAAGCAACCCACGAAGAATATTCCGCGGGCGCTGTTCCTATCCATTCTGGCAGTCGTGTGTCTCTATATCGCGATGAATGTGAGCATTCTCGGCGTCATCCCGTGGCGGGAAATGACGAACTCGGGCGCGGCGAACAGCAAGCTGTACGTGGTCTCCACGCTGATGGAGAGAGTTTACGGGCACGGAGCAGCGTCCGTCGTTTCCGTTCTGGTGATGTGGACAGCATTTGCTTCAGTGTTTTCGCTGACGCTCGGCTATTCGCGTGTGCCCTACGCGGCGGCGCTCGACGGAAATTATTTTCGGGTTTTTGCGCGAGTGCATCCGGTGCACAAAATTCCCTATGTTTCAGTGTTGGCCCTGGCGGCGGTGGCGGCGCTGTTCTGTTTTCTCCGGCTGGCGGATTTGATTGCGGCGCTGGTGGTGATTCGCATCCTTCTGCAGTATCTGGTGCAGGCGGTGGGCGTGATTGTGCTGCGCATACGCCGTCCGGAGATGGTGCGCCCGTTTCGCATGTGGCTTTATCCGGTGCCGGCGCTGGTGGCAGCGGGAAGTTTTCTGTTCATCCTGATTTCACGCGCGGGCTTCCTGCGCGAGATTCGATACGCGGCGGTGATTCTGATCGCCGGGCTTGCGGTTTATTGTGTGCGGTCTTGGCGGCGCCGCGAGTGGCCGTTTGGGCTGCCTGATGGGAGCCCGAGTTAATCCCAAAGGAAAACTTGAAATGAGTTCGCCTTATTTTTTTGCCGGGGGATGATGCTTGCGCCAGTCGGCTCCATCGCGTCCCCCGTGGAGCGCAATCTGCGTAAGTAGCAGTTCAGCGGTCAGCCGCCGTTTAGTGAGGTGAGCGGCGATTCTCTGCTTCGCCTTCTTCGGTGAAACCTTCGGATCGAGAAACACCAGCACCGACGGGCCCGCTCCACTGAGCGCGGCCCCAAGGATGCCCGAATCTCCGGTGAGTTCCTTGAGCGCGGGAAGCAATGGACAGAGCGGCGCGCGATACGGCTGGTGGATGCGGTCTTCCAGAGCCGAGGAGAGCAGATCGGGACGGTCCTGCGTGAAAGCCGCGAACAGCAGCATCGAGTTCTGAATGTTGGTGACGGCGTCGGCGCGCGAGTACTGAAAGGGCAGCACCCGGCGCGCTTGCTCGGTCAAAAGCGGCGCATCCGGAACAGCCAGCAGCAGCGGCCACTTCCCTTTCGGCTTCACTTCCACCACCTGCGCCTGCACCTGGTTGGCCATGCGAGCCACCGTGAGCGCGCCCATCCAGCAGGCCGAGGCGTTGTCGGGATGGTGCTCGCGCATCGAAGCTTCGCCGACGATGCGATCATCCTTCCAGCGCAGATGTCCGAAGTGCACTGCCAGCGCGATGCCCGCCAGACGCGCCACGGCGGACGATCCGCAACCTCGGCCAATGGGAATCTCGTTTTCCAGGTGAATGCGCAGGGGAGCGATCTTGCGGTTCTCCGATTCGAGCACCTCGCAATACGTGGTGACGATGAGGTGGTTCTCCATCCGGGCGCAGATCGCCGCGTCGCGGCCTTCGGCGGTGACAAAGAAGTCGGGCGCGCGCTCGGCGCGCAGGCGAAGATGGAAATCCAGGGCAAGCGCAGCGGCGTCAAACGCCGGGCCCAGGTTGGCGGAAGTCGCCGGCAGCGCCAGGCGCAGCGACCGGTCTAACGATGTGGGACGGGAAGGCATAGGTTAAGAAACAGTTCTCAGTTCTCAGCTTTCAGTTCTCAGTAACCCCGTTCTCACGGCGACTGAAAACTTCTCTTGGCAGCAGGAAACCGGCCAGAAAACGATAGAAATAAAGGCTTTAGCCAGATTTAGCCTGACCGGGGTCCCCAGCAGTCGGCTCAGTCAATCGAACTGTGTTTTATACACGAATTTGCCGCGAACTGCTACGAATTTCGGCGGAGGCTCAGTTTGCTGACTAAGTCGATTTCCCCCGTGAAACCCCGTGGACCCCGTGGTTTGCGCCTCTCCGTAGCCGCCGAAGCAAAGTTTCCTGTCATTTTTAATTCTTCTCCGCCGCGTCCAGCGCGCCAATGACGGCCCCCAAATCGGCATCGAGCACCACCGGGGCGCGTTGCAGATATTTTGCCTGGGCAGCCTCGCCCTCGTCGGGGGTCCCACGAAACAAATCGCCTCGATGAAACTTGATGGTGAAATCGGGATCCTTGAGTAGATGCCCGGTCAGAATCAACACGACCGACTCACTCGCTTTCACGAACCCACTGCGGCGCAGCTTCTTAAGCCCAGCCAGCGTGACCGCCGATGCCGGTTCGCACCCGATGCCATCGGCTCCAATCTCGGCTTTGGCCGTAGCAATCTCGACCTCCGTGACCTCTTCGACCTCGCCACCCGTCGCCTGCAGCACGCG
Organism: Acidobacteriaceae bacterium; assembly: GCA_003152795.1. Classification (GTDB taxonomy): domain Bacteria; phylum Acidobacteriota; class Terriglobia; order Terriglobales; family Acidobacteriaceae; genus Acidiflorens. The sequence goes on from PMBA01000113.1 coordinate 14,226, forward strand.
CAGCGCCTTCTTCCACGATGCCGGATTGCCGATCCGTATCGCAGTCGCCAGCGTGTCGGCCGTCATCGCTTCGATCTTCGTCCCGCCGAACTCGCGTACGCTGCGGTAAAACGGATTCGCCCCCTTCGCCTGAATAATGGAAAGCTTCGGCAACCGCGAGATCAGTTTGAGCTCACGCATTTCAACCAGCGCCTTGCCAATCGCCGAACTGTTTCCCAGATTGCCTCCGGGAACAATGATGTGGTCCGGCGGCTCCCACCCAAGCTGCTCCATCAGTTCGATCGCTGCCGTCTTCTGGCCTTCGATCCGATACGGATTCACCGAATTCAGCAGGTAGACCGGCTTCTGCCGGACGAGCTCGTTGAGAATCCGCACGCATCCATCAAAATCGGTGCGGAGCTGGCAGGTGAGCGCTCCATAGTCGAGCGCTTGCGAAAGCTTGCCCCATGAGATTTTGCCGTCCGGGATCAGCACCAGGCAGTGCATGTTGCCGCGCGCCGCGTAGGCCGCCATGGACGCGGAAGTGTTCCCGGTCGAAGCGCAAGCCACCCATCGAAATTCCTGCTGATGCGCGGATGAGGCAGCGAACGTCATGCCGGTGTCTTTGAACGACGCGGTCGGATTCATGCCCTGGTGCTTGGCCTGGAGATTCTCGACGCCGGTCGCGCGCGCGCACTGTGGCAAAGAATACAGCGGCGTGTTGCCCTCGCGCAGGGTGATGGCGTGCTCTTCGGGAATGTGCGGAAGAAGTTCGCGGAAGCGCCACACTCCGCTCTGGTCGAGCGCTTCGCTTGAGGTGCGGCGCTTGAGCCACAGCGACTTCAGCGCCGCCGGATCAGGACGGTCGGAGGTCCATCCAGGATAAAAGAATTCCAGCAAATCGCCGCAAGCGGTGCAACGGAAGTCCTGGCCCGCGGAATGGGGGTTGGCGCCGCAAGCAATGCAGCGCAGGCGCGACAGTGGTTCGGCGGTTTGACGATTCAACAAGGGCATGTTCCGGTCGGGAGCGTTCAAACGCGCGGTGGTGGCTCAGTTTGCTCTGACGAAGTCTCCGATTTCCTCCGTGAGACCCTGTGAAACCCCGTGGTTTGCGTCTTTCGCAGCCACTTACCCAGAGTTTCCCGACCCAGGATACTAACACAGCTACGTTAACCGGCCGCCTACCGCAAGTAGGCGTCGGTCTTGTTCATCCAGTCGGCGCGGGGAGGGCTGAAGATGTCAAGGTCGACGGTATCCGCCAGCGCCTCGGCCCAGTGTGGCATGTTGGGTGGAATGGTCAGCACCTCGCCAGCATTGACGATAATTTGTTTCCCCTCGATGCCAAACTTCAGCGCGCCTTCCAGGATGTAGGTGATCTGCTCGTTGTGGTGGCTGTGTTCGGGCACAATACATCCTTTCTTGAGCAGCACGCGAGCCAGCATGAC
>PMBA01000113.1:15747-17745 GCA_003152795.1 Acidobacteriaceae bacterium
ATTATCAACCACCAGCCGTGTCTCGCGGAATATGTTCCTCAGTGCCAGCCTCATGCCTTGCCGGAGCTGCCGGGCGCGGGTAATCTTGAAGAACTCCAGCTTTGTGAAGGACAACATGAGCGCCGCTCGTTTCGTATGGATTGGTGATTCTCTAAGGCCCGCCAGCGAAGGCGTGGTCCCGTTTCTGAGTGCCGGAATGCAGTACGGCTTCAGCGTCTTTGAAGGCATCCGCTGTTACTCCACCGATAAAGGGCCGGCCGTATTCCGCATGAGCGAACACGTGGAACGCCTGCTGGATTCCGCCCACATCGTGGGCTTTCGTGAACTGCCCGTCACGGCTCAGCAGATCACGAACGCCATCAATCAGACGATTGCGGCCAACGAATATTCCGCGTGCTACATCCGTCCCATGATTTACCTGGACGGCGCCATGAGCCTGACCGTCGAGGCCGGCCAACCGCGCTTCGTGGTCGCGGTCTGGGAGTGGAAAACCTTCCTGGGGGCCGAAGCCAAGGAGCGCGGCATCCGCGCCAATATTGCGTCGTTCACACGGCTGCATCCGAACATCATGATGACCAAGGCCAAGGTTTCTGGAAATTATGTGAGCTCGATTCTGGCCAAAACCGAGTCGCAACGCGCCGGATTCGATGAGGCGATCATGCTCGGACCGGATGGCTATGTCGCCGAGTGTACCGGCGAAAATCTCTTCCTGGTGCGAGACTCGTCGCGAAGCAAGACCATTTGCACCACGCCGCGCGCGGGAATTCTGGAAGGCATCACTCGCGATACTCTGATCACTCTGGCTCGGGATTTGGGTTACTCCGTGGTCGAGGAGCCCATCTCGCGCGACCAGCTTTATATTGCCGATGAAGTCTTTGTTTGCGGCACCGCGGCGGAAGTCATCGGCCTGCGCGAAATTGATTTCCGCGTCATCGGTGACGGGAAGGCTGGCCCTGTAACGCGCGCCTTGCAGCAGGAGTTCGACAAACTGGTAAGCGGCCGGCATGCAAGGTCGGCAGAGTGGCTGGCGCCCGTGCCCGCGCTGAATGCGGCGGCGGTGCGAAGCTAGGAATTNNTCTCAGTTCCCGGTTCTCAGTTCTCAGAGAAACTCCAAGCGGGTTTGACTGAGAACTGAGAACCGGGAACTGAGAACTGCTATACCGCCAGGGAGAACAAAATGAAGAAACATCGATTTCGCCAGGAAACCGAGGCGGTACGCGGCGGCACCAGCCTCGCTAAAAAGAACGGTCCACTCTCCACGCCGATCTATCAAACCTCAACCTTCGAAGTCGCCAACATGCAGGAGCAGCTGCGCCTGACTCCCACCGACAGCTACTACACTCGCTACGGCAATCCCACGAATACGGTCGCCGAAAATGCCATTGCCGAACTGGAGGGCACGGATGCGGCGCTGCTGTTCTCCTCGGGTATGGCCGCGATCACGACTTCGATTCTTTCGCTGGTGAAGGCGGGCGACCATATCGTGGCGCAGCGCGATATTTACGGCGGCGTGATCAAGTTCCTCTCCCAGTGGCTGCCCAGGCTGGGCATCGAAACCACGTTCGTCGACACCAACGACATCGAGCAGCACGAGCGCGCCATCCGGCCCAACACCAAACTCCTGCACATCGAGTCGCCCACGAATCCCAGCGTTCGCGTCGTCGATCTCGAAAAAATTGCGGCGCTGGCCCGCCAGCATGGCCTGATCACGACCATTGACTCCACCTTTGCCACGCCGATCAATTGCCGTCCGGCGGAGTGGGGCATCGACCTGGTGCTGCATTCGGGGACCAAATATTTTGGCGGACACTCCGACCTGTTGTGTGGCATCGCGGCAGGGCGGCGCGATTTGGTCGAGCAAATCCATCACACGCGCACCACCCTCGGATGCTGCATGGATCCGCACGCCGCGTTCCTGCTGCTGCGCGGGATCAAGACGCTGGCGGTCAGGGTCGAGCGCCAGAACCAGAGCGCGCTGCAAGTTGCCGAGTTCCTGAG
>PMBA01000103.1 GCA_003152795.1 Acidobacteriaceae bacterium
GCTTGGATTCCGATCCAGAATACGCGTGGAGCCTTTGCCGTAGGGAAGAATCCGTATCCCCCAAAGCGAATCTCGAACCCGCCGGATTCAATCCGCTCCAAACGCGCCGTGATGGCTTCGACTTGCTCTGGCGTCTGCTCTCCGATGAACTTCAGCGTTACGTGCAGCGACTCCGGACGCACCCACCGGGCATCCGGCGCAAATCCCTCAACCCCTTCAAGAAAACGCAAGATACGCGCCCGGATTTCGGGGTCGAGATCGATGCCGATGAATATTCGCATCTGGTCGTGTGGGGACCGGCCTCTGCCCGTTCGGTCGGGGGGAGTCCCGTTTCCACACATTAATATAATCGCCTCACAACAGCGCCCGTCGGATCATTTCCAGCGCCTGTTGGGTCGCGAACTGGCGGATCCGCTTGCGGTCGCCCGGAAAATTACGTTCGACCACCTGCGTGCCTTCTTCTCCCGCCAGCGCAATGTAAACCAGGCCCACGGGTTTCTGCTCGGTTCCGCCGCTTGGGCCGGCGACGCCGGTGATTCCCACTCCGTAGCTCGATAGGCAGCGCTTGCGGATCCCCTCCGCCATGGACGCCGCCACTTCGCGGCTGACCGCTCCGCGCTGATCGATGAGCGCCTTGGGAACGTTCGCAAATTGCGTTTTCAATTCGTTCGAGTAGACCACGGCCCCGCCCAGAAAATAGCGCGAGCTCCCGCTCAGCGAAGTGATTCGCTCGGCCAGCATCCCGCCGGTACACGATTCGGCCACGGCCAGCGTCATGTTGCGCATCTGCAGCAGATAGCTGACGATCTGCTCGATGGTTTCCCCTTTGCGAGAGAAGATGGCGTCGCCGAGTTCGTCCTCGATTTTTTCGGCAAGCTCCTCCACTCGCGCCTCGGCCTCCCCCTGCGAGTCCTTCCGGCAGCGCAGGTGGAGTTGGATTTCGCCCCCGCCCGCCAGAATCGTAGTCTCGACGTCGCCATACGTTTTGTAGATGGGTGCCACCCGCGCGTCCACTTGCGATTCCGGCACCATCGCCATCTTGAACGTGCGCACGGCGATGTGCTGGAGCGGAATTCGCGCCCGCAGTCGCGGCATGCATTCGGTTTCGAACAGTGCCTTCAGTTCGTAAGGAGGGCCGGGAAGCAACACCAAAATTCGCTCCTGGCCGTCATACTTGCCGCCAATCCACTGCCCCGGCGCGGTGCCCAGCGAATTCGGCAACATTGTCGCGCTGTTCAGAATGTCAGCCTGTTTGGCATTGTTGGCCGCCATCTTCATGCCGCGCTTGGCGAAGCGCTCTTCCATTTTCGCTAGGATCGCAGGATCCCGTTGCAGCTTCAAACCCAGCGCCTCGGCCACCGCTTCGCGTGTCAGGTCGTCTTCGGTCGGACCCAGGCCACCCGAGAAAATGACGATGTCGGAGCGCCGCATCGCGAGTCTGGCGGCCGCCGTCAGTGCCTCGAGGTCGTCGCCCACAATACACTTGAAGCGCACTTCAACGCCCAGCTCATTCAATTTCTCGGTGAGATAGAGCGAGTTGGTGTCCTGACGATGGGGTGTGAGCATCTCAGACCCAACCGCGATGATCTCGGCGTTCACAAGTAAAAGTGTAAACGATGACCAGAGAACGGGGCCGTTACAAACTGCACCGCGTGGGTTTATGGCGCGAACGTGAAGCCTACTTCGCCTCCAGCGTCATCTCATGCGCCCGCTGCCGCTCCACCGCCGCCTGCGAGAAAGGAAACGCGAACGTCGACCCGCCGTACCACGACGCCCACTGGTCCATGTAATAAGGACTCAGAAATATCCCGCTCTCTCCCGTCACCACGTTCAGAGTGCTCTCGTCAAAGTCCGCAAAATTCCAGGTCAGTCGTTCGGACGGTCCAAACTCCATGCCCACCGCCTTCACCGTGTACCCGCTCCCACTCAGCGGGTGCAATCCCGGCCCCGTGTAGCGCCCGATCAGCGGCAACTGGCTCAGCACCAGATGATCGATTGCAACCCGATAATTCTCCCCCCACTTCCATTGACTCAGGTCCGCGGGAGCTGGCGCATCAGCTCTTGCAGGACTTCCCGCAGCCAGCGCGGTCTGCCGCACCACATTCTCAACCGCAGCCGTCAGCAGGCTCGCGTAGTCGGAGTATCCCGGCGGCAGCCAGCGGGCAGGTTGCCGGGTGAGCACGTTTTCCAGCCAGACCGACGACATCGCCCAGTGATAACTCTTCCAACTCAACTCGCCACGATTGGGTCCATTCGCCGCCGCGCCCAGTTTCGGCTCCAGCAGCAACCGCGCCAGTTCCGCGCGCGCTTTCGTCTCAATGGTCGGCGCCGCTGAATCGGCCGACATACGCCCATCCCAGTCCCGCAGAATTTCCGCCGCCCGCTTCGCCCGGTCGGAAGCGCTGGCGGCGTGATCGATGGCATACACGAACTTGTCGGCGCAGAAACGGTCGTAAGTCGACGACACATCCATCTGCAGCGCCAGCATATCCGCGGGCGCAAACTTCTTGCCCGATTCGAGCACCCGGTAAATGCGATCCGTTCGCCACGGCGCGTCCCACTCCGTGCTGATCGAATACTTGTAGCCGTCCGGAGCAATGCGCCCGTTAGCCGTCGCCAGAATTCCTGCCGGCGGATCGTAAACATGCGGCATCTCGTNNTCGCCCGCCGCCCGGATCGGCACTCGCCCCGTCGCCTGATATCCAATGTGCCCATCCACATCGCCATACATCACGTTCTGTCCGGGCGCGCCAAAGGTCGAGAACGCCTTGCGAAACTCATCCCAGTTCTGCGCCGAATTCACGTCGAAGAACATCAGTCCCATGCCGTCCTGCAACGTCCAGCGCAAGGCGATCTTGCGGGTCTCGCCCGGAAGCAGTTCCGTGATGATCGGCCCGTGCCGCGTCGTTACCACTTCGAACGTCACATCCGGCTTGCCCTTCACGTGGATGGTTTCCTGCCGGTGTTTCGCGTCAACCCATCCCGCCGGAGTCTTGTACTGCCCCTGCGCGTTGAACTCCTCGATGAAATCGTCTTCCACCGTCGGCCCGACGTTGGTGAATCCCCAGCCGATCCGCTGGTTGTGGCCGACAATCACGAACGGAACCCCAGGCAGCGTAACTCCGGCGACGTCGAAGTTGCCGCTGGTCGTTTTCAGATGCGCCTCAAACCACAGGTTCGGCATCTGGTGATCGAGATGCATATCGTTCGACAGCAGCGGCTTTCCCGTAACCGTGTGCTGCCCGGAAACCACCCAGTTGTTCGACCCCGGCCGGAAAGTGTCGGTTTCCTCAAGAGTGAACGCAGAAGACAACGTGTAAGGCAACGCAGAAGTGAAGTCTGATGCTCGCGCCGAAGAAAAACGATTGTCATCCTGAGCGAAGCGAAGGACCTTCTTTCTTGTTGGTGCAAGAGACAGCGGGTCCTTCGCGTAGCTCGGGATGACAACCCGGGGCAGCCCCG
>PMBA01000141.1 GCA_003152795.1 Acidobacteriaceae bacterium
CCGGCTTTAGCCGCTGAGGGCCGCGCCTTCCCGCGTGGGCCGGGACTCACCGAAACAGCGCGGCAAGAAATCCGCCGAGTCTTCTGAAGAATCCCCGCGCCGCCGGATGATCTCCCTTACCCGCTTCGCTGCCAGCAGGTTTCGCCGAATCGCTCGCGGGTGGAGGATTAGGAGCCGCCGCATCCGGTGCTGCTCCTGGACGCGAATCGACCGGCAACTTACCCGCATCCTCGACCGGCCCTGGCGGAGGGCCCGCCGCCCGGAATACGAACGGCGCCTCGATCTGCACGTGAATTTCGTTCGGCGCCGCGGACGCGTCCAGAGGACCTGCCGGTGTCGGCGCCGGTACACCAGTCGATGGCGCGCTTTCCGCGTGAGCCGTCTCCCCTCCCCCGCTGGCGTTCACCGGCGGCAATGGCAACGCCTGGCTCTGCCCGGGCAGATCATTCGTCGCTCGCAGCGGAGCTTCCCGCAGTGGCGGACACCCGCACTCCAGCGGCACCGCCATATCTACACGATCGATTTGCCCGGAACGAAATACCAGTTGGTCGGTTGCCTTGACCTGGTAAGTGCGATTGCCGAAAAGTTCGGCGACCATCGCCGCCGCCGTGTTTCCCGGCAGCGCGCGCACGCAGGTATTGCCCTGATTGTCGGCACTGATGGCATAGTGAAATTCCCCCGGCCCCATCAGCAGAATGCGGAAGTCCGGTGTCATCACCGTATCCGACGAAGTGTCCAGAGCCACGTGGGCTTCCAACGCGCCCGTGTTCAAACTGAGCATCAGGTTTTGCCGGTTTTGCGACGGGGTCACTGCCACCGTTGTTCCCGGACAAACATGCACCTCGCCCCCGCTCGACAGGCTCAGGACTGCGGTATCCGGCCCGGCTGTGATCGCGGAACCTGCGCCTCCGCTACTCTCAGCCAGCGCCAGCGGCCCGGCCGCCCGCACCGCGGCCACCACTGGCTTCGGCGCCGGCGTCAGGCTCGCAACCGAAGGCGCCTCAAATGGACCTCCCGGCTCGCTCGTATTCTTCCCGAGATGCACCACCAGCCGGTTTCCGGCAGCGTCCCAGGTGAAGGTCCGCGGCGCCACCAGATCCACCACCACTCGCACCACCGGCGGATTCTCCTGAAACTGGTTGGCGCGTAACGTCGTGATCTGATCCGCTTCCACGCTGATCCTCTTCTGCTCCGTTTCCAGCCGCGCATTCGGCAAATCGATCACCAGTCGCACCGGGTCGCTCAGCGCCTTGATCGAAGGAGTCAACGGCTTGGTCGATAGAATCTCTACTGCCTGCCCTTCCTTTTCCTGCACAATCCGGAAGCTCTTCACCCCGGCAACTTTCGTCGCAGAAGAAGAAGCGGCAGCGTTCGTGCCCGGCTTAACCCCACTCTCCAACTGCGCCTGGGATCGAAGCTGCAGCGCTCCGAGTACGAGCATTCCCAGCGCCAGAACGGCGCGCAAGTCCGCCCGCAATCTGCCGCGAGGCGGTTGTTGCCGGTGCGCAAGATTCGCCGGAAAGGTTTTCACGGAAGCGCTCAAGTCTTGAGGGAAACAATACCACTCGGGGGTTGCATGGACAAAGATCGCGACAACAAGACCTTGAATTTGGGTGGGGCAGCGCTTCAGCGCCATCGGTTTTACGATTAGGCCAGAAATTCGTACTCGTCAATGACGGCTGCCACCGCCAACTTGCTGGCGGGATTGCCACCTTCGACTCTTACCACATGGCCCTTGCAGCGCACCCGGATGCTTTCTGTCAGCGTGATCTCGGGCGGCAGGGTCAGCGTGAAGTCAATNNTGCTCCGGCTCATTTTCGCCGTAACGGACGCTTACCGGCAGTCGAAGCGCGAATCGCCGCGTCGCCCGCTTGTCATTGTCATGATCCTGCTGCGTCTCGGCCATCGAACCGCTCCAAAAAGCAAGTTTCAAAGCTTCAAGGTTTCAAGGTTTCCAAGACTTGTCGCCAATCGCCTGTAAGCATGGCAACTCGCAGCACGTCTGTCAAGCAGAGGCAAGAGCCATGTTCCAAGGTCTCAAGGTTCCAAGGTTTCAGAGTTTCAAGGTTTCGATAGAGAGGGGATGCGATCCGAACCGTGACGAGTCTTTGAAACTCTGCAACTTTGAAACCTTGAAACCTGCTCCTTCCTGCCTCTCACAGCTACAATAAACCTGTGGTCTTCGTCCTCGATAACTACGATTCGTTCACTTACAACCTCGTCCAGTACCTTGGCGAACTGGGCGCCCAGGTCGAGGTGCGCCGCAACAACGAAGTGACCGTCGGAGAGATCGAGGCGATGCACCCCGAGCGCATCGTCGTTTCTCCCGGACCCTGCACCCCGCAGGAAGCCGGCATCAGCATCGAACTCATTCGTCACTTCGCGCGCCAGGGCAACGTGCCGCTGCTCGGCGTCTGCCTCGGACACCAGGCCATCGGCGCGGCCTTCGGCGGCCAGGTCGTACGCGCCAGGAACCTGATGCACGGCAAGACCAGTCAGGTCGAGCACGATGGCAAAACCATCTTTCGCGGCCTCGCTTCGCCCATGACCGCGACCCGCTATCACTCGCTGATCGTCGCCGAAGCCGGCCTGCCCAGCGATCTCGAAGTCAGCGCCTGGACGAGCGATCAGGACGGCACCCGCGTCATCATGGGACTACGACACCGAAAATTCCCCGTCGAGGGCGTCCAGTTCCATCCCGAAAGCGTGCTGACCGGCGAGGGCAAGAAATTGGTCGCGAATTTCCTGCGGAGTTGATCTCCTTGATCGTCGCCTCCCATTGGCCTTCCTACTTCGCCGTGGCTCTGGTTTCGATCTTCAGCGGTACGTCCAGCGTGCCAATCCGGCCGGCCAGGCGATCCATCACACCCAGCCTGAGCTGATACGTGCCCGGCTTCAGTACCATCTCCTGATGCAGTTGTAGACCTGTGCGCAGCAGGGACTCGAATTGTGCCGGAGACAGCCCTGCGTGGAACCCTTCCGAGAAGCTTCCACACTGCTTCCCGTTGCCATCCCATGCGACCGCAACGAACTGCGTGTCCGGTGTCTTCTGCCCTTTCTCCTCCGTAAACCCCAGATCGTGGACGTCAATCAGGATGTCGACCTTGGTGGCCGCGCCCGCCGTCTCCGGGGCGAAGACTCGCGCCTTCATGATCAATTGCGTCGAAACCGGCACACTGGGCTGCATGGCCATCGCCACCATGCGGTCGGAGTCCTCCCTCAAACCTGAAATATCGGGAAACGCGTAGTAACCGGAACGGTGCAGCAGCTTTACATTGCGCCGCGACGCCTTGATCGTGATCTTCCGAAACTGGCCGTGCCACTCCACGCCCGCGGGCCGGTACGCCAGGCTGTAATAGTCGGCGCCAGTCTCCACGCTGTCCGCAATTGCACCCTCCAGATCGTTGCTGTTGACATGTGCCTGTCCGCCCGTGATCCTGGCCATGTTCTCCATGGCCTCGATAATGCCGGCGTTCTCCTCATCCTGGCCCGAGAGCGTCTCGTACGACTGCGTCTGCACGGGCGCGAAAATCTCCGAATCCCGCGTCTGCCCCTCCGCGCTCGTCACTGCAATTCCACGAACGTCAACCGGATAGACTGCGATGCGAGTGGCCGCCAGCAGCGCCGCGACTCTCTGCAACTCCGGGGCGTTGCTCGACAGATCGAAAGGAAAGCCTCCGGAAATCCAGACCAGGTTCTTGCGCCCCGGCACCACTGCCAGCGCGTGCGCCAGTTCCGTCAACCCGTCCAGCGTGTACTGCGTCCGCGACTCCAGCTTGCCCTCGTACTCCTCGCCCAGCGATCTCATTAGGCTGCGCAATGCCGTGGGATTCTTCCTGAGGTCTGTCTCCTGCAATTCCCCGATCGCCGCCGACAACTCTTTCGCATTCGAATACGTCCAGTGTGATTGCGTCGAGAGCTGCTCTGCCGCCGCCATCAGCTCATCGGGATTTTCTGTGAAGTTCTGCACCATCCTCAGTTGCGAGCCCAGCGCATACAGCGCGACTCTCTTGCCAGCAGGAAGTCTCTTGAGGAAGTCCAGCATCTTATTCCTGGCGTTTGTGAGATGCATCCGGTCCGTATTCAACGAATCGAAAAGCAGAATTGTCAGCGCGCCCGGCTCGCTTCGCGTCACGTAGTTGGTGTAGACCTGGTCCGGCAGATGCAGCGCGACTGGTGGGCGCGGGGTTGCATCCGAACGTTGCTCCTCGAACGCGACAATACGTTGCGGCTTGCCTTCATCCAGAACCGTAAAATCCCGCGCTTTCAGATCGCGGACAGGCTTGCCGCTGCTGTCCGTCACCACCACATCCACCAGCACGATCCGCGTCGTGGATTTAAAGGTCGGAGTTGCCGGCGGAACCTTGCCCGGGGTTTGCCCAAGCAGTAGCACGGCGCCCAACGGCATGAGCGCCAGAATGCGATTTGTCCGCGGAAATGACATTTCAGAAATTCCGCTTTATCTTAACCCGGATTTTTCGCCCACAACCGATCCGGTGCCGAAATCGCGGGGATCTGCAAAATCATCTCCCGCCACCAAACTGTCGGCCACCGCCTATCCCTCGACTCCCACCCCCTTCTCCGCCGGATCGTTGCAGGCCACCGTGAATTTGAAAACGGACCCATGACCGGCCAGCGCCTCGACCCAGATCTTGCCGCCGCCGCGCTCGATGATCTTCTTGCAGATGGCCAGGCCAATGCCGTTGCCCGCATACTCCGCCCGCGTGTGCAGGCGCTGGAAGACAACAAAAATATTTTCCGCGTACTCCGGCGCAATGCCGATTCCGTTATCGCTCACGCTGAACAACCATTGCGCGCCCGCTCTCACCGCCTGCACGGAAATCGCCGGCGCTTCCGTCCCGTGGAACTTGATCGCGTTCCCGATCAGATTCTGGAAGATCTGCGTCACCTGCGAGCGGTCCGCCCACACCACCGGCAGCACGGCATGCGTCACCACCGCCCCGCTCTCTTGCATCGCCGACCCCAGGCCTAGCAGGGCCACTTCCATCGCCGCGTCGCAATCGACGCGTCCGCAAGCCGCCCCGTCCCGCCCAACTCGCGAAAAGGCCAGCAGATCCCGAACCAGGGTCTGCATCCGTAGAGCTCCCTCGCAGGCATAGCCGATGTACTTATCCGCGTCCTCGTCGAGCCGGCCGCGATAGCGTTCGCCCAGCAACTGCGTGTAGGCCGCCACCATGCGTAGCGGTTCCTG
>PMBA01000222.1:0-1724 GCA_003152795.1 Acidobacteriaceae bacterium
CCGCAGAGGGCGCAGAGTTCGCGGAGGGTTTCTTGTTTCTCGATTTGGATGCAGCCTGTGTCGACGCGGTAACCTTAGACGCGGTGTCGTTGGACGAGGTCTTCGCCTGAGCTAGACTTCGCGCACGCACTCCTGGTTTCTTACTTTCATTTTTCTCCGCGTTCTCTGCGCCCTCTGCGGTTAAAGCCTTTCGCTTTGAGTCGGCGCGTGCTATCGCGTCCGCCAGCCATGCGGCTTTCACTTTTCCGCGCGATGCCGGACGGCTGCTTTTCCATTCCGCCGAGCCTTTATCGCCAGAAATCTGCTCCATCGTGCGACCGGTGAGAATGGAAGTACCGTACGCATCGATGTCGAATCCCGCAACCGTGTGGTCGTCTTTCTTCTTGATGAGCAGCCATTCGTTTCCTTTGCTACCGCTTCGCCCCTTGATGTGCACAAGCGCAAAATCGCCGTTCAGCCGCTTCCCTTTCAGGCGAAACTTGAGATCCCCTTTCACCAACATCGTCGCAGCTTCTTTTTCTGTGCCTGGAAGATACGCGCCGTTAACTGGCACCGGCGATAGCGGCTCCCAAGTGCCCGCGTCCCAGACCATCACCGTACCACCGCCGTAGTTGCCTTCGGGAATCGTGCCTTCGAAATCGAAGTACGAGACCGGATGATCCTCGACCTGCATCGCCAGACGTTTGTCGGCGGGATCGAGCGACGGCCCTTTCGGAACGGCCCACGACTTGAGCACGCCTTCCATCTCCAACCGAAAATCGTAGTGCAGGCGCGACGCGGCGTGCCGCTGCACGCAAAACCGGTGCCGCGATTGTTTTTCAACTTTCGGCGGCGGCTCGGGCGTTTCTTCAAAGCGCCGCTTCCGTTTATATTCGTCCAGCGACATGGAGCCTATTGTAATTCCCGCTTACCATTGCGCGACGCCTCGGGTTAACCAGAGCTGCTCCTTCCTACCCATCGCCCATCCGAATTTCACCAAGGCCGTATACTGTTCCCGTTTCCAAGGAGCACCGCATGAATCGCCTACCAATATCTGGAAATTTGCGCGCCGTTCTCATTTTCATTTTGCTCGCCGTTTCGCTTCTCGAAGCGCAAAGCCCAGTGCCACTTTCCGCCGCCCTGCGCGACAAAGTCGACGCCATCGCCCGCGAGGCGCTGACCGGCACCGGCGTTCCTAGCGCCTCGATCGCTATTGTGCAAGGCGGAGCGATCACTTACCTCCAGGCCTATGGCGACGGCCGCATCGACCCGCACACACCCGCGTTGCCCCCGATGCGCTACAGCATTGGCTCCATCAGCAAGCAGTTTACGGCAGCCGCAGTGCTGCTGCTGGCGGAACAGGGCAAGCTTTCGCTCGACGATCCCGTGTCGCGATTCGTACCCAACCTGACCCGCGGCAGCGAGGTTACGATTCGTGAGTTGCTTTCGCACACTTCGGGCTACCAGGACTACTGGCCGCAAGACTACGTTCCGCCATTCATGCTCCAGCCCATCACAGCGGAGAAGATTCTCGACCAATGGGCGCGCAAGCCGCTTGATTTTGATCCTGCGACCGAGTGGCAATACAGCAACACCAATTTTGTAATTGCGGGCTTGATTGTCGAGAAAGTCAGCGGCGTGCCCCTGCTGCAATTTCTGAGCGAGCACATCTTCGTCCCGCTGGGAATGAAGAGCGTCATCAACATAGACCAGAACCGGCTCACCGAAACCGACGCAACCGGCTA
>PMBA01000222.1:1812-11974 GCA_003152795.1 Acidobacteriaceae bacterium
GCCTCCTACGCGCAGATGGAAAAAGAAGTCGTACTCAAGAATGGGCTCGGAACGCGCTACGGACTGGGCGTGGAGGTGCGGCAGGAATTCGGACAGCGCGCCATTGAGCATGGCGGCGAAGTCTCCGGCTTTACCGCCAACAACACAGTTTTTCCAGACGCCCGGATCGCCGTGGTTGTCCTGGTCAACGAGGATTCAGTCGAAGCCTCGGGCGACATTGCCCGCAAGATCGCCGCTTTGCTTTTCCGCGAGGCCGATGCCGGCAAGCAAGAGGACCAATCCCGTGAAATCTTCGCGGCGTTACAGCAAGGTAAGATCAATCGCTCCTTATTTACCGACAACTGCAACAGTTACTTCACCGAGCAGGCTCTGAAGGACTTCGCCAGCAGCCTGGGCCCGCTGGGATCGCCGGCCGAGTTTGCCCAGACCTACAAGCAGGATCGCGGAGGCATGACGTTCCGTTCGTTCGAAGTGCGCTTTCCACAAAAGACGGTCGAGGTCTGGGAACGGATCATGCCCGACGGAAAGATCGAGCAGTATCAGGTGGGCGCGAAATGATTGGCGCGAGTGGGCCGTTGGGAAAGAGCACTCCATCACAGGTTGATTGGAAGTAGCCGAAGTTCGGATTTCAAAGGACGAGGCCCGAATTTTATACATGTCTCGCGGCAAAGTGATCTCACGATTGAAATGAAACGCGAATACCCTGACAGTCCGCTGGTGGGCGTGGGCGCGGTCATCGTCGACCAGAACCGCGTTCTGCTCATCCGCCGAGGGACACCGCCGCTGCTGGGCGAGTGGTCGTTGCCGGGCGGCGTCCTCGAATGCGGAGAGACTCTGCGCGACGCCGTGGTCCGCGAAGCTCACGAAGAGACGGGCTTGACGGTCGAGACCGGTGAGATGCTGGGCATTTATGAGCGCGTGATCCGGGACGATGCCCGACGCGTGCGCTATCACTACGTGCTGATTGATTTCTTGTGTCGCGCAGTTGGCGGCGATCTCAAAGCGGGGAGCGACGCGGCGGATGTTCGCTGGTTCACCCGTGAAGAGTTGCCGGCGCTCAACCTGGCGTTTGACGCGGATGACGTCGTGCGCAAGGGATTGGATCGGACCTGAGAAATCCGGCGAACCCCGGTTTGCCGTTACCACAGACCGCTGCCGAGCTACGCTCGGCTTGGACGGGCGACGGCGCCCGTCCCCAAACGATCCACTCTAGTCCGCCATTTTAGCCACATGTACCGGGAAACCAGTCTTGGGCAACAGCGACGTGAGTTCGAACACCTTGAAGCCGTCGCCGGTGATTTCTGCCTGGCGATAGATGCCGGGCTCGGTTTCCGAGGTTTCGTGGCGGCCCCCCAGATCGTTCAGAAACCTCAGCGCATCTTTGCCGCTGGCTTCCGCGTTCTTGGCGCGCGTCACCACCGCCTCCGTTGCATACGAGCGAACCAGCTTCGGCCAATACTTTTGCAGTAACTGGGTGCTGGCGAAAATATCTGCCCAGACAATTTCTCCGTTCACTGCCACCACGACTCCCACCGCATTCTTATCGCGCAGTTGGCGAATGACGCTTTCGTAGTTCCGCTGCACCGGTTCGGCGACGGAATCGACCTTCTGTTGCACTTCTTTGTTATCCATCACGCGGGCATAAGAGGTGGTCGAATTCACCTGCGCGGCAGCCGGAGGTTGAACCATCGCCGCCATTGCCTCCTTCGATTTTCCTACGTTGTCCCAGACCTGCTGCTGATTCTTGGCCGCCATCGCGCTCGCGCGCACTCCCGGCGCAGCAAACACACCGCCGCCGACACCGCCCCCAAGGCCGCCCGCACTGAACTTATCCCTGCCGTTCGCCGCCACCCAGCGTCCGGGCTCGACGCAGAACACGCTCAGGTCGACCGGATCGCTCTCCGCGGGCACGATGCGGTCTTTGCCGATGACGCGGTCCTGCTTGCCGCCCGTCACGATCTCGCCGGCGAGAAGTAACAATGGCCGCTTCGAGTTATTAACCAGGACCAATCGGTTCACCTGCGCGTCGGAGACAGGATGGATCACTGACGAATCGCCCTGCCGGTGCCGGATCAGGCCCCGCGCCTGGCCGGCTTCAGTAACCACCACCTCACCGCTGCGCAAACCCTCATCGAGAGTGAGAAACTCCGCCGTCTCATACGACTTGCTGGCCACGACGGGAAAGACCGTGAGGTTCCCGCTGCGAATCGGACTCAGCAGCGAATAACCAGGCGCTGCTGTGACTTCGCCCGCTTGCAGCAGGCACGGAACTAAGACAGCCGCCACTATCAACAGAGCAATTCCAGCAGTCGCGATCATCAACCGCATGTGCGTCCTCCCAGCAGTAAGACACCAGCGAAGACACCTTTGCTCCCGCGTCCGCGCTGTCTTCCGCGTGCGCCGCCACCCCGGCACGCCACGCTAGAGCGTGCCGGGGGACTGACCGCGAGTCTTCCAGGAGTGTCTTTCTCTGCTCGCTGATCGAAGAACGCACGATTTATTCGTCCTTGCATCAAATAAATTGCTAGCATCATCTGGGAGATGTCCACGCAGGAAATGCCGAGGTCCGCACAATCCAACCAGGGAGCAGACGCCGTGGCTCTTTACGAGCGCAGCGGGGCCGCGGCCTATGGCGTGAGCGCGGAACAGTTCGCGGCCATCCTCGATGAAGTTTTCCGGAAGTGTCTTTCTCAAGGTCCGGCCCCCGCTTCGATAGAACAGAAGACCGACTTCTGCGCCGCACTGCGTCTGGAAGAACTGGCGCTGGCCCGCGCCTGTGCCGCGGGAAACGAGCGGGCGTGGCAGGACTTCATCAGCCGCTACCGGCAGAAACTGCACAGCATGGCGCTGCACATTACGCGCGACTCGGCCCACGCCGCGGAGCTGGCCGATTCGCTGTTTGCGGATCTGTATGGCGTGAACGCGCGCGAAGGGGTACGCAGTTCGAAGCTCGTGTCTTACACCGGCCGCGGTTCCCTCGAAGGCTGGTTGCGCACGGTGATGGCGCAGGAGTTCATCAATCGTTATCGCAAGCAGAAACGCACAGTGAGTCTGGAAGAGCAGACCGAGGAGGGTGTGCAGTTTGCGGCGGCGGTTCCCGAGCCGGCGGCCACTTCGGACCAACGGCTGGAAGCGGCCATTGACGAGGCTTTGGCGGAGCTTCCGGCAGAGGACCGGTTTACGCTGGCGTCCTATTATCTCGACCGCAGGACGCTGGCCGAGATTGCGCGCTCGCTGGGGCTGCACGAATCGAGCGTTAGCCGGCGGCTCGATCGGCTCGCAACCGGACTCCGGAAGCGTATTCTGGCGGGGCTGCGAATGCGGGGAATGAGCCATGCCCAGGCTACGGAAGCGCTGGAGACTGACGTGCGGGACCTGCGGGTGAATTTGCGGTCGCGTTTAACGCAAGATTCCGTGGCAAAAACGTTCCCTGAGAGTAAGGTCCAGGCTCGGGACGCAGGGGACGGGAAGCAATGAGCAATGATCAACGAGCCAAAGAAACGACTTAAGAGGCCATGACGGAAGTACCCAAAATCGTATATGACCGCCTGCGGGCCGCTTCGCCGGAGCGAGCACATCCGGATGCGGATCTGTTGACGGCGTTTGCCGAACAGGCGCTTTCGGGGGTCGAGCGCGACGGAGTGCTCCAACACCTGGCGCTCTGCGGAGACTGCCGCGAGGTAGTGGCTCTTGCGCTTCCGGCCGCGGACATGGTGTCCGCTCCGATTGCGGCCGGGACTGAAGCGGTTCGAGCCGCGAAGATTCCGTCGAAAGCGGAGAGGAACTGGCTGACCTCAGGAACATTTGCCTGGCCCAGCCTGCGCTGGGCCGCACTGGCGGCGGGAGTTACGGTGGTTGCCGCGGTGCTTCTGCTGCGTCCCGGGAAACTGAACCAGGCCATGCCACCCTCCCTAAGCCCTCAGGTCGCGACTTCTGTGCCGCCATTTTCCGGCACACAAATCGCGTCCTCGCAGATCGCCACGTCACCAATTGCGCCTTCGCCAACGGACCAATCGGCAAGTTCGGCCAAGTCTGCAGAACCACTGCCCAAATCGAACTTGCAGTCGTCGAAGAAGCTCAGAGCTGAACCGGGTGCAACGCGGTCGCTTCCCGCGGAGCACGCAATACTGCTTGCTGAAAACAAGGGGCATTCAAGCCAGTCCGACAATCTGTCACCGGCGGCAGCCCCGGCGTTCGATTCCGCCGCGCCCGCTAGTCGAGAGGCGACGGAAGCACTCGATGTTGCTGGAGCAACCGTTGGAGCGGCGGAGGCAGCGCCCACCGCCGCAGGCAGCCTGATGGCGCGAAATGACGCGCCCGCGATCGAAAAGGCAAAGCCGGCGCCGCCAGAGATGGAAGTGAATGAGCTGCGGAAAACCGAAGCGGCTGCTGGTTCCAGATTAGCCAAGGTGCAGGGAAACAACGTGATGTCTACCGCCAGACTGGCATCCACTGCAGGCCCGGCCTTGGCGCGCAATATCACCTGGACGATTACGGCGGGCGCCCTACAACGATCACTGGACCGCGGCCAGAACTGGCAAGATGTTCTGCGCGCGGATCATCCGTTGCTGTGCTACGCAAACCATGACTACGATGTGTGGACAGGCGGACAGGCCGGGACTCTCTTCCACTCCGTCGACGGCGGCGCGACTTGGGCCCGGGTGCAGCCTTCCAGCCAAGGCCGGCAACTGAGTTCTGACATAACTCACATTGCTGTGCACAGCGCGACGGAGATTGTAGTCTCTGCCGGTGACAACGAAATCTGGAGCACCGCGGACGGCGGACAGACCTGGGAAAAGAAGTAACCCGGCCACTCTGGCCGGCGGCCCAAACCTCGAAAACTGCGAGACTTGAAGCATCCTTGCGCCCCTGCACAACAACATCAAAGCACAATAAAACGAAGTCAAAACGCCGGGGTTTGAAGTTTGTAGACGTATTCCGCTAGTAACGAACGCGCTTGTACCACACGGGCTGTCAGGTTACTTCCGCGCATGACCCCGCGGTACTTATTTGCGAGCTTTACATTACGGAAGTGACATTTACAGTGGGACCACGCGGACATAGTATGGGCAGGTAGTTTGGCAGTTCTGGGGGAGGGCTGCCGAAGGCGTCCTGAGCTTAAACACTCAGGGCGTTTTTTATTGCACTCAATAATTTATCGGGCTAATGCGACTTTCAGGCTCCGAGCAGTTCACGGCGCAATACCCTGAACCAACGCGCCGCGGCGAATCCAGGAAACGGGCAAGCCTCGTCTCTGCTAGCTTAGCTGGTGGCGGGAGCGGCGATCGTCCTGGCGCCGAAAACGGAATCCACCGTGGCTACGATCTGCTCCATGGCTCCGTCGATATCGAACGTGAAACGCACGAGATCCATGTTTTCGAGCGCAGGATAGGCGCGAATCAAAGTTTGCCAGGCCGCATCACCGCCGAGATCAACCCCCATGATCTCGTCATAGCCGTAGCCCAGGTAACGCACCCGGCACAGGAGGTCACTGAGGTGAACCAGGCAGGCCAGCGGTCCAGCATTGGGCAGAAGGCTTACGTCGTGGTGACAGTGAACTGCGTCCACCAATTCTTTAGACAAGCCCCAATGCTCGCAGAGCATCTGCCCCGTCTCGCAATGAGTAAAGCCCAGAACCTGTTCCTCGATGACATGGATGGGGATGTGCTCCTCGGCGGCGAGGCGGAGGCATTCTCGAAACTTCTCGGTGTAAAGGACCGAGTTCACCAGAAACCCAAGGTCGTGCAGCAGTCCGGCGAGGTACGCTTTTTCGGGCTCAGGGTATTCGATTCTCTCCGCCATTCTCTGGGTGATTAATGCGCAGCCGAGCGAGTGCCGCCAGAACGCATCCGGCGCGAACACCCATTTATCGCGGGGAATCACCTCATTCATGCACAGACCAAACAGCATCGAGCGTACTCTTTCGAGGCCGAGAGCCATGACCGCGGACCGCACCGTTTCGGTCTGCCGCCTTCCGAAGAGAGGAGAATTTGCCAGACGGAGGCATTGCCCCGCGATCGACCCGTCGTAAGAAATCAGTTCAACCACTTTTTCCAGTTTGATTCTGTCGGAAGGTAATCGCAGCATATCGAGAAGCGGCATCAGGATTGCCGGTGCGGTCGAAACCGAATCCAGCTTGTCGATTTGCGCTTGCAGTTGTGACTGTAATTTAGCGTTCACTTCTTACCTCCGCCAGCCTGAGCGGGTGTCGCTTTCCAGTACGCGGTCGTTCCTGGAAAATGAACCAGGCGGAACGAATCGTCCACCTGGAACAAGGATTCCGCGCTGCCCATGAAAAGATAGCCACCCGGCAACAGATTCGAATAAAAATGCTGCACGACGCGGCGCTTGGAAGCCAGGTCGAAGTAGATGAGCACATTGCAGCAGAAAATAATGTCGATCCCTTTCTGGAACAACATTTTGCTGTCGTCCCTCAGGTTGATGCGGTCAAAGTGGATCGGCGCTTTGAGCAGATCGTTAGCCTGGAGTTTCTTGTCGCCAACATCTTTGAAATATTTTCTCCGCATCGCGTCGCTGGTGCTGCGCAGGGCATACTCACCGTAGATTCCGGCGCGCGCCGCTTCCAGCGAATTATCATTCAAATCGGTGGCCAGAATGTCGAAGGTCCAACCAGCAAGCAACTTGTCCTTTTCTTCGAGCAGAAACATGGCCAGCGTGTGCGGCTCTTCTCCGGTCGAGCAGCCGGCACACCAGAAGCGAAGACGTTTAAGGCTGATCAGGCCTTTGACCTGCAGGATCTGGGGAAGAATCACGTTGCGCAGCGCATCCAACTGGCAGGGGTGGCGGAACATGTAGGTTTCGCCGATGGTGATCTCGTTCAACAGCAGGCGCAACTCCACGTCGCGATTTCCCCGCATCGTGAGGTGTTCGAAGTACTCCGCGGGGCTGGTCACGCGGAGGGCGGCCATCCGGCGGGCGCAACGCGAACTCAGAAGATAAAGCTTTTCTTCGGAATGATAGATTCCGGAGATCCGGTAGATCAGATCGCGGATCTTCAAAAACGCCGGATCGCCCGGGTTCGAGTCCGGAGTTACGAGAGGCTTCGCTCTTGCAATTTCGATGGGCATCGTTTCATCTTTCGCCAGCTAACTTCCGGGCATTGCCAAGTAAATTCGCAGGCTCTTCATGGGCGGGCAACGCTGGCAAGAGCCCTCTGCATCGACACCCTGCGAACAACTTCCGGCGCGATACCGCCCAGAGGATAGATGTGATCGGCCAGGTTGGAGGCCACCACATTTCCGGGCATGCCCCAAACCACCGAAGACGCTTCGTCCTGAGCGATAACCTCCCCGCCCGCGTCCCGTATATCGGCCGACCCGCGAGTGCCGTCCGCCCCCATGCCGGTCAGCACCACCGCCAGCACGTTCGCGCCGTAGGTTTGCGCCACCGAGCGGAACAACACGTCCACCGCGGGGCGGCAGGAATTTTCCTGAGGATCACGGTTGGTGGCGAGCACGAATTCAGACCCCTTATGAACCACCGTCATGTGATAGTCGCCCGGCGCAATCCAGACCTGGCCACGCTGCACCCTCTGGCCTTCTTTGCCTTCCTGCACCTCGAGCCGGGCGAGGGTATTCAGACGGTCGGCAAGCAGTCGCGTAAACAGTGGCGGCATGTGCTGCACGATCACGATGGGCACGGGGAAATCCGCCGGGAATTGCGGGATGAGGGCTGTCAGGGCGTTCGGTCCGCCGGTCGAAGAGCCGATGGCCACAATTTCGATGCGTGGGCTGGAGCGCGGTCGGACCTTCACTGCCGGACGGAACCCGGACAGCGGTGGGAATTTCAAGGGAACCTTGCCGCCACACAGCGCCTTGATCTTGGGGATGAGTTCGGCGCGAATGCGCTCGATGGCAACCGCGGGACTGCCCGTATGGCTGGGCTTGGTGGCATAGTCCGACGCTCCCAGCGAAAGCGCATCGAGGGTCGCCGCCGCTCCGCGCTCGGTGAGCGTGCTGAACATGATGACCGGCAATTTCGGATACAACTTGCGCAAGGCCGCAAGCGTTTCCAGGCCGTCCATCACCGGCATCTCGACGTCGAGCGTAATCAGGTCGGGTTTGAGCAGTGAAATCTTCGCCAGTGCGATTCGCCCGTCGCTGGCCGTAGCAACTACCTCCAGCGCCGGATCTCCCGACAATGTGTCCGAGAGCAGCCTGCGAATCACTACCGAATCATCCACGATCAGAATGCGAATTGGAGCCATAGCAAGTCGTGTCTGTCCGTTTCATGCACGTACAAAACAAGATCGAAGCCGCCGGCCCAAACGGCCGCGGCCGGAAACAGTTCCGCACCGGCGCCCAATCGCCCCCGCCAGAACCGGCGCTGTGGGCCTAGGAACCCGCGTGGGCCCCCTGGCTGCGCTCCAGTTCGCGCGAAGGCGCAGCGCTTCCCGGGTCGCTGGCGCCAAGCTTGAACTGTTCCACCAGGCCGCGCAGTTGCGCCGACATCTGCACCAGCTCTTGCGCTGCCTGCTGGGTATCGGTCGCGCCCCGCGACGTGCTCTCCGCCGCCTCCGCCACGCCCGCCACGTTGCTGGTAATCTCGCCGCTGCCGTGCGCCGCTTCGCTCACGTTGCGCGACATCTCGTTGGTGGTCGCGTTCTGTTCCTCGACCGCCGTGGCAATCGTGCTCGAGATATCGTTGACCTGGTTAATCACCGCACTGATCGATGCGATCGCGTCCACTGCCGCCTTGGTGTCGGTCTGGATGGCTTCAATCTTGTGGCTGATGTCTTCGGTGGCCTTGGCAGTCTCTTTGGCCAGCTCTTTCACTTCATTGGCCACCACGGCAAAGCCCTTGCCCGCCTCGCCGGCGCGGGCGGCTTCGATGGTTGCATTCAAGGCCAGCAGGTTGGTCTGCTGCGCAATTGAAGTAATGACTTTGATCACCTGCCCGATTTCCGTGGAGGAGTCGCCAAGCTTGGATACCGTGGCGTTGGTAGTTTCCGCGACCTTGACCGCCGCGGTAGCGATCTTGGCGGCTTCGGTGGCGCTCTTGGCAATCTCCTTGATGCTCGCGCCCATCTCCTCGGCCCCGGTGGCAACGGTTTGGAGGTTCTGGCTGACTTGCTGCGCGGCGGTGGAGACGACATTGGCCTGGGCCGAAGTCTCCTGCGAGTTGGCCGAGATGTGTTGGCTGGTGGCGGTAAGCTCCTGGCTCGCGGCGCCCACGCGCTCGGCTGTTTCTGCGATCGCCCGGACGGTCTTTCGAAGGTTATTTTTCATGGTATTCAGAGCCGAGGCAGCCTCTCCGATTTCATCCTGGTTTTCAACGGGTAGGTCGTCCAGCGCCAGGTTATTACCCGCAATTGCATTCGCCAGGTCCATGGCTGCCGACAACGGTTTGACCACGAGCTTGCGCACCAGCACGAACAACACGCCCGCGGCCGCCAGCAGGGTGAAGAAACTGATGAGGAAAATCGCGATCGAATTGGCTTGCGAGGTTGCGATCAGGGCCTGCGTGGAGGCTCTTATGGAAAAAGCTCCGCGCAAGTCGCCAGCTTTCATACCCTCCTTAATGTTGCCAAACGGGTCCTTCTGTCCGACCGGGTCCCCGTGACACACCAGGCAGTCCGCGGTGAGGCGGACAGGTTGGGCGTAGCGCATTACATCCTCTCCGTTCTCCACCCTGCGTTCGGAATACTCCTTCAACGACGGGTCCTTCTGGAAGTTTTCCAGAGCGCGCCGTTCGAATTCATCCGGCTGATTCTTGGGGTTACGCGGGGTCAGCGAAGGAGTATGGAACGTCATCTTCTGCGCCTCGGCGTACAGCTGGGCGACGTTCCAGGCCACCACCACGGGCACCTGCTGCACATGCTTGAAGTTCCTGTCCGGCACCATCAGATCGATGTTCTCGGAGAACCATGCGCGGGTGGCGCTGGCCATGCCGACAATCTGGCGCACTTTGTCGCGAAACGCATCTTCCGCCTGCTGGTTTACACGGTGCTGGGTGATCCAAAAACTGACTGCGGAGGTCAGCACCAGGGTGATCACGATCGCCGCTACAATCTTTACCGTTAACCGCGCCCTCTTCAGCATTACGTCCTCTCAGCAAAGGCGCACCAGTTCGCCCTCATCGACATCCACATCGCGGCATTGGAGACTGGGCGCGGCCCTAAGGTTCTAATCGGCGAAAGGAG
>PMBA01000064.1 GCA_003152795.1 Acidobacteriaceae bacterium
TTGCCGTTGCCATCGGCAAATCTGCGAACACGGATTTCAGAATGCGGTTCCTTCGGCCTCTTCAGTATTTAGCCAGTGGGGCGGTCAGGACGGTGAGCCAATGATCTGTAAAAAATGCGGCAATGAGCTAACGAAACTAAGCGGCGACGATGGCGCAGTCGAATTCTGTTTGTTCTGCCTTGATGCAGAAATGGCAGAATTGACAAACACAATTGCGGGAAAGTTCAGGGTAAAAGCTATAGCTGCTCAAGAAAATGACAGTCCCGAAGGTGAGGTGGCGGAACTAAAGCTCTTAGAAGAGATTGAAGCGATAGCATTACACTCGCGGCCAGCGGACGGGTGCTACGCTTTTTCGGACGGCAGCAGCTTGCAGTGGTGTGGCTGGACATTGAAATCGGGTAGCTTGGGGCCGCATTCTTGAACAGCAGCAGCCCGTGCTTCCTAAACCGGGTCATAATATCGGCATGTGCCCCCAATGCCTTCACCAGTGGACTCAGACTCAATGCCTCAAGTGTGGCGGGTGGTCGGTGCACCCCGACTGGTATGCGTCCTGACGCATTTCCCCACTTTCGTGATCTACACAACCTCGGTAACCAGTTTGCCCAGATAGAGCGGCAGAGAATGCGGCACACGCCCCCCACCCGCAATGGAGACCGGGCCGAGAATCTGGTTCTTTTCTAATCGAGCATCGGTCAGTTCAGGAAATGCGTGGACAAAGTTTCCCCAGTCGGTACGGTTCCGGGCGAGCTTGTTCTCGTTCAAGTGTTGAGACCAGAACTCGTGGACTAAGAACAGTCCCAGTTGTGCCCCGCTCGCTGCGGCTTCGATTAGCGTTGCGGCTGCGGCGTGAAGAAGCTGATAGCGAAGTTCCCGTATTGCTTCATCGGGCTCCCGTCCAAACGCCGCCCGCGATAATTGACGAATTCTTGCAGGCACGTTCGAGCGCGAGTTTAGCATGAGGTCGTAATAAGCACCGATGGTATCGCCAAAAGGCTCGTCCGCCTTTGCCTCAACGTTAATCACAATGTCTTCACCTTGCGCTTTACAAAGAACTACGAGGTCGCAATTCCGATGCTCTCCCGGCAAGTCATCAAGTCGGATGACGCATTCGGGCTTCGCCTCAAGAAACGCTATTCCCGCACCGAAGGTTCTCTCAAGAAGCTCTCGCAATTCTTGTGGTGGAGAAGGATGCTCTTCCCGGAGCCAAGAACGGGCGAGTTCCTTTGCGCTCCTGCCGTCCTTCCAATGGCGTGCGCCCATCTTGGGCGGGGCGTAGTCGAACCATTCCTCAACTGATCGAATTTCTCGTCCTGCTTTGCTGATGCGCATGCAAAGTCGCTTATAGCACACGTGAGTATTCCCACAGTGCAAATTAGGAGGCAGGGTCGCTGCGAGCAACTCGGGGGAGGGCTGTTCGACTGGCTTCCCGTGATCTAAACAGAGTCGTTGGGACGCTTTCGTTTTTCGCCCCGCACCGCGCTTATTTTGCTTTCTTTTTTCAGACGCCACAGGATAGTGAGCGGGTCGCGACCTTTGCCGGGGCTGATGAGTCCGCGCTGTTCCAGCGCCTTGATGCTATTGCGATTAGCCGACAAAGGGCGTATTTCTTCATCGTCTTTCAATCGTCGCAAGATTGGGCTGCCGCCGAGCGAATCAGTTACAAGCTGGTATCCGTTTTGGAGATGCGACAGCAGGTCTTGTTCGACCTCAGTGAGTTTCGGTAGAAGGCTACCAGCTTTCTTCTTCGCCATTTCCAAGTCCGTTCGCGGAAGCGTTACCTCTCCGATTCTCCTAGTCGAAGCACAGGGGAGTCGGTTCGGCAGCAGAGCCCATACCGTTGCCAAAGCTGAAACCACGGGCTATGTGCGAGCATTTCGTCGTGCCGTCGATTCGCAGCCGCGAGGTCCTTCGGGCTAAGTGGCCTGATATCCGGTGCCTCGAACATTTCCTGCAATTGCTCGATATCGTTAATGATGCGTTCAACGTCCATGCCGCCTCAATGTTTGATTTGCAGAACGCTATGGAGTCACTTCGAACACAACGCCGCATCCGTTTCCTAAGCATCCATTCTCCACGGCTGAGCCGCCGAAGTAGGTCGTGCCGTAGAGATTGCCTGCGTTGTCTAGAATAAGACTGCCATGGGGAGATTCTCCATCCGTACCATCGAAATTCCAGAGAACCTTCTCGTCGTAGTCGCCGACTCCAACCGGGGCTACCAGTTCGAAGACCGTTCCGTCGGCGGAATTGCCGCCAGAGCCAGTAGTCCCGTAGATGTTTCCAGCCGCATCCAACACAACTCCGCCGAAGGGAGAGTAGCCGTGGCTGCCGCCATTAAAGAAGTAGAGAATCTTCTCTGTCCATTTTCCGTGTTTCTCAGGACTCACTTTGTAGACCGTTCCGTTGCCAGTGCCTCCCCCTAAGCCTCCACTCTGCGTGGTGCCGTACAGATTCCCCGCCTGATCGAGCACGGGAATGCCCTCGGCGCTGCGGCCATCGTTCGGGCCACCAGCAAACTTGTGGATCACATGCTTAAGCCATCCTCCCTTGCCGTTCGGTGTTAGCTCGAATACCGTCGCTTGTGAGTTGCCGAAGATGTTCCCGGTGGCGTCCATCGCCAGCCCTGCGACTATAGCGTCGTGAGCAGCCACGGAGCAGATCCTTCTCGCCGTCCAGCCGCTACCGGACGGGCTTAGCTCGAATACACCGCCGAGTGTCGCACCATAGAGATTGCCCGCAGAATCCATGATCAGTCCTGTTTGCGGATAAGAGCCGACTTGGCCCTTAGCGGGGCTGTACAAGACCGTTTCCGTCCAACTCCCTCCTGTTGGGCTTAGCTCGAACACGACGCCGCGTCCCGACGCACCACCGTTGAGCGTTGTCCCGTAAAGGTGTCCCCTGCTGTCGCGCATCACCGGATAATATGGAAGCGCCCCGTCCGCCCCTCCGGTGAAGCTGTAGAGTATTTTCTCTTTCCAGCCCCCGTGACCCATTGGCGAAAGCTCATAAACCGTTCCAGTTTTAAAGACGCCGCCGAAAGGCGTTGTCCCATAGAAATTGCCCTCGCCGTCAGAGACGAGGCCCGAAGTGGGATTGTTGCCGTCGGGGGAGCCCGTGAAGTTGATGAGCACAGTTTGGCTTTGGGCAGGTGCCGGGTGAGCCGCAAACACTAGTGTCAATCCCGTTAGTAGAAGCGAAATAGCAGGTGCGAATTTTGCGCATGGCATGAATTTGCCCCCTCTCCAATCCCAAAGACTTTGTACCCCAAACCGAATCTCGTCAAGTGAAGAACCTATGAATTCGTTAGGAAATGCTTAGCAATGCACCATGCGCCAGAAACAACGGAAGACAGGACAAGGGATGGAGGGTGCGGTTGGCTAGCCAATTAAATGCAGGCGACCGAAGGTCGAGGCTCTGGCTACGATCTGCTCCACCAAAACTCCATCCCGAACAAATGGTTCGAGTGCGGCGGCGATCTGTGCCTCAAATTTCTCCTGCCCTCCAGCAACGACTTCCGGCGACGTATTGGACCTAGAGAGCGCACGCCCGATCAGGTCAGAGATGGTCACCTGACGACGTTCGGTAAACGATGTTTCACCCACCGCGCTGAAGCACGAGTCCCTAAACCATTCGCTAGGATGAAT
>PMBA01000073.1 GCA_003152795.1 Acidobacteriaceae bacterium
TCTTCAGGGACTTCGATATGCTTCTGATCCTGTCGCCGGGCAAGCAGGGCGGGGCTGATGTGAAGGAGGATTTCGTTCAGCGGCAGTGTGATCTGGGTCTGGTCGCAGTCGCTTTGCGATGAAAAGAGTTGGGGTGCGGCGTGCCGGAGTTCGCCGAAGGTGACTTTTACAGAGCCCCGCGACAATTGCGCCAGGACTTTATCCGACGGGATAGAAACAGTTGCCTCGCCCACATCGGGCTGTTTGATTCTGCCTTTGAGTTCGAGTGGAAAGGCATCCAACACCGCGCGCAAGGAGATTTCCACACTGTGGCCGTTTCCCTGATGGCCGTTAGACCGTGGGCGGGGTTGGGGTTCGGCGACTGCCTGCGGTTTCGGGGCGGAAGGAATCCGAGGAGCGGTGACATTCGACGAGGGCAGATATTCTTCGGCGACAATGTCTCTNNGGGTGGCGCGCTCCTGTATTGTTGGAAAGACCCGTTCCGCCGTCGATCAGTTTGCGGGTCTTTGAGCCGGATGGAAGACCTTGAGTTTGGGATATTGCCGCCCTCAGTCTGCCTGTGCCCTTCGTCGATGCGCGATTCATGTTGGTCAGTGCCGGATGTTCACTCTGTGGGACGAGATTCGTGCAGGAACTATGCCATTCACAGCCTCTTCCTTCAGTTTAGGAAGCACGGGCCGCGCCCGGTTGCTTCAGCCCGATTGAAGCTCGGAGAGTTGTGCCAGACCGGGTTGCGAAGTGCTGTCTCATCGCTGGACTGNNGACCATTCGAAGGGAATACGGTTTGCTCTGTTCGGAGGGAAATGAAGGGCGCTTTTTGAGCTTGAGTTTACGTTATCGGAGAGTTAGCCGTTGACAAGCCGCTATGGAATCACACCACAAGATCCTGCTTTTGGATGACGATCCGGACGTGCTGGAGCTTTATAAGGATATCCTGGCGCAACTTCCCAGCCACCCGGAGGTTCATACCGCGACGACCGGGGCGCGGGCTTTGGCGTTGCTGGATGCAGAGCCATTCCGGCTGTTGATCTGCGATTTGAAGATGCCAAGGATGGACGGGCTGCAGGTGTTGTCCATTGTCCGCCGCCGGGTTCCCGAGGTGCGCACGGTGGTGTTGACCGGGGTTCCGGACGAAGAATTCCGGTCTCGCGCCTACGCGCTGGGCGTGGATTTGTTTTGGCTCAAGCCCGAGACGCAGCAGAACATGCAGATGTTCCTGGAATGCCTGGAGTCCCTTCTGGGGCGGGATGCGACCGCGGGGTTTCGCGGCGTTCAAAGCAAGAGTCTGATGGACATCATCCAAATGGAGTGCCTGTCCCAGAGTTCCACCGTGCTGCGCATCACTCGCGGAGCGCTCGTCGGCAAGATCTGGATGGTCGAAGGAGAATTGATCCATGCCGAAACCGAAGGGGCGGTGGGGGAGGCGGCTTTCCAACGGATTTTGGAATGGAGATCCGGCACTTTCGAAAACCTGCCGCCCGAACCGGATCACGAGCGCACGATCAACAAGCCCGCTCACGTCCTCCTGCTCGAAATGGCGCAAGCGATGGATGAAACCGCCAATCCCGGCGCGGCCGGCGCGGGCGAGGAGTTGGATCATCGCAAGACCGTCTGGAAGCTGTCAGCCCTGACCCGCGAAGGGGCCGAATGGATCGTGTCGGTTCCCGAGAAGGGTGTTCCGGAGGGATGGGGCACGCAGGCGGCGGAGGAATCGGCCAAGTGGATGCGTCAGGCGGGTGAATTGTGCAAGCGACTGAGCGAACGGCTCGAAGCCGGGCCTTTGTCGCACATCGAGGGGTGCTGTCTCGAACGGCGTCTGATCCTTCTGCCCTGGGAAAAGAAAACCTTTCTGTTGTCGTGGCCGCCCAACTGGGAGGCGCACCGGATGGTGGAGCAGTCCAAGCAGATCGTGGCATCATGGGATTCCTGAATCTATTTTCAAAGACGGGCGCTGCCGTCCAACGGCTGCCTTCGGGGAGCATGACCGTGGATCGCGACGGGAACGTTGTGGCCACCACGGTTTCCTCGGCGTATCCGCCGGAGCTGCTGCATGAAATCGCGGTGGAAGTACTGCGCCTTTTCCGCGAGGCCCGGACGGCGCAGATTCCGCTGGCTGAATTCAACCTGCATTTCGCCAGCTTGCGCATCACCGCGCGTGAAATGCGCGGCGGCGCCATTGTCTTTCTTTCACCGAAAACCGAATCCACGACTTCGTCCCCGAACTGACAGGCGATTATGAGCACAACCAAAAAACTGGAACAACTGGTCGCGCAGATGGAGAACTACCTGGANNTGGAAACAGTTCAACCAGTTCGTCAACCTGGCCCGCAGCAAGAAATTCAGCGCGGATGACGAGAACCAGTTTCTCGAAACTAAAAGCGTTCTGGTCCAGGAATTGGAGATCATCCTGGCCTCTGTGGAGGTGAGCTCTCCGAACAGAGAGGAAGTTCACACTCTCATCGGCAATGCGCCGTCCCTCCGGTACCTCAGCGAAATGAACGAGGGCGCGCTGCGGAACGTGGAAAACCAGTGGCACAAGATTTATATCGGCTGGCACTCGATCCTCGGCCAATTGAAGGTGCGCCAGCGCGAGGAGGATTCCAAAGGCGCCTTCGCGTCGCTGCTCGGTAAGAAGACGAAATGAATCGTCGCACCCTCACATCACCGCCGGTGAAGCGGGCAGTCGCGCCGACCCGGTGGAATGATGCGAGGATGTGACGGCGCTTTTCTTTCTTGTCTTTGGCGCCAATTTCCCTTCTAAACAGCCCATGCCTGATTGGATCGCTGTGCTCTTGTTGGGTCTCGTTGAGGGAATCACCGAGTTCATTCCCGTTTCCTCAACCGGACATTTGTTGATTGCCGAGCAATGGCTCGAAAAAGTCAGCCGCTTTGAGGCCAGCGAAATGTTCACCGTCGTCATTCAGCTGGGGGCAGTCCTCGCCGTGATTCCGTTGTTTCACCAGCGCTTTCACCAGTTCATTTTCAAATGCAGCGATCCCGCCGTGCGCGACTATCTGGCGAAGATCCTCGTGGCGTTTTTCATCACCGGGGCCGGCGGATTCGCGGTCACACGAGCCCATTGGGACCTCGAAAAGAACCCCAGGCCCATCGCCGTGGCGTTGCTCGCCGGCGGGATTCTGTTTCTCGCGGTGGAATACTGGCTGCGCGGCAAGCCCCGCAAAGATGCGGTGGGATGGGACGTCGCCATCGCCGTCGGCATGGGACAGATCATCGCGGCCGTCTTTCCCGGCACCTCGCGCTCGGGAGCGACAATCC
>PMBA01000057.1 GCA_003152795.1 Acidobacteriaceae bacterium
GGGCAGCCGGCGCTGGTGTATGACGTGCGGTCGCGGGGAGCGGAGAGCTACATACGGCTGGCGAAGGAGATCCTGGACCGGCAGGCGAGAGCGGAGCACGGGCCGGGAGAAGCAGCTTAAATCGATGAACATAAATATTTATTCGCGTCGATATATAAACAAACCGACTGGATTTCAGGTTCCCGCTTTCAGGGTCAAAGTCCTCACCACGGGGGGCACAGGGGACACGGGGGAAGACACAGTCAGGATGGCCGGTCGTTTAAAAGAGAAAGAGAAGGACGGACCGATGACGGCGCTTTAGGGACTGGTGACAGAGATTTCGAGGATAAACAATTCAGGAGATGCTGGATGCAGACTACGTCGAACGCGGCGGTTGATAAGGCTACGGAGAAGGCCGGGGCGGAGAAGGCTCACGAGAAGCTGGCGGAGAAGCGGCGGGCTTTGGGGCGGGGGCTGGAGTCTCTGTTGCCGGGGCCCCGGGTAGTGGCGGCAGTTCCGCAGGGTGCGCGGAAGGATGGGGCGGCCGAGACTTCCGGTTCCGCGTTCCCAGTTCCCAGTTCGGAGGAAGGCGGGTCAGGGGCGGCGGCCGCTGCACCGGCAACGATGCTGGATTCGTTGCAGGCAGTTGCGTCGGGGCGGAGTGCGGATGGGGAGACGGTGTTTGATCTGGGCATCGATCAGATCGATCGCAATCCTTATCAGACTCGGAACGATTTCGACCTGGAGGCGCTGACGGAACTGACGGATTCGATCCGGGTGCAGGGAGTGTTGCAGCCGATCGTGGTGCGTCCGGGGAAGGAGGGGCGATTCATCCTGGTCCTGGGGGAACGGCGGCTGCGGGCGTCGACCATGGCGGGGAAGACGACGATCCCGGTGATTGTGAAGCGGGTGTCGGAGCAGCAGGCGGCGGAAATGACGCTGGTGGAAAACCTGCAGCGGGAGGATCTGAACTGCGTGGAGCAGGCGGAGGCGTTCGCGAACCTGAGCACGCAGTTCAAGATGACGCAGGAAGAGATTGGGGCGCGGGCAGGGGTGTCGCGGGAAACGGTGTCGAATTACATGCGGCTGCTGGTGCTGCCGGAAGGGGTGATCGCGGCGCTGCAGAAGGGCACTTTGACGTATAGCCATGCGCGAGCGCTGTTGCAGCTGCGGGATAACGTCCTGATCTGGAAGCTGGCGCAAAAGGCGATTGAGGAGAAGATGCCGGTGACGAGGCTGGAAGATCTGGTGCTGGGGGTGAGCGCGCCGATCGGGCGGGGAGAGCCGAATAAGGGAGGAGGGGCGCGGTGGGTGGATCCGAATGTAAGGGCCGCGCAGCGGTCGCTGGAGACAGTGCTGGGCATGAAGGTGCGGATACGGGACCGGAAGGGGAGAGGGAAAATCACGATTGAGTATGGGACGCTGGAGGATTTTGATCGGGTGGTTCTGATGTTGAAAGGGAAAAGCGGTACGCAGTAGCGAGCAGGCTGCCTTGGCCGGAATCAGGGACTTAGTGAGATGCGGGTGGGAAATCCCGTCGCGCTTGCCTGGACGTTCCCGGTGTTCTTCTGGTTGAACCTTTCCAGTAATTGGTGGGACTTCGGTTCGATTCTCTCCTGGTTTTTTCTGGTTCCTTTCAATTGCGGCTGGATTTCTGGCAGGTCTGTGGGAAGTCTTTACCGGCGGGAGTTCTTTAACACGGAGTCTTTACCACGGAGGACACGGGGAATCTGGTTTGTAATAAGTGGTACGTTAAAGGTAATTTTGGGCTGTTGAGGCTGCCCATCGGCGAATTGCTCTTCCCCGGACGCTGTCTTCCAGTGCTATCCGCACATTTCATGAGTTTTCCGGCTCGGCGTTGGAGTTGAGGTGCGCGCAAACGCCGACGAAATGGACACCTTCTCCCACTTGTTACTCTCCTGATTCTTCCCTGCCTGGCGGCAGGAACGGGCTGATCGGCGACGGCGCCGGTGGGGTCGGTCACTTGCTGAATCTTGCCCGCCAAGTGGCACATAGTAAGACCGGAGCCACTGGGCGCCGGCTCCGAAAAGCGCGAGAAATCGCGCACCCCCAGTTCTCTGGTGTCAATGTTCAAGGGTAAGCCCGCGATATACCTCCCACGCTGATGTGGCCCATCCGCCAGAAACCGGTGAACGTCCCGTCTGTCCCCGCATTCTCCCATGACCAATCAGGGTCGATGAGTGACGCGGCGATTTCGCACTCGTCGCGATTGTCGCAGCGAGCCAACTGGGATCACTGAACAGAAATCAGGGATCGCACAATTCACCCTTGACATTGACCGATAATCCACTACCATACGGTTGTGGATAAATTGGGTACAACGTTTGCCGCTTTGTCTGATCCAACCCGGCGGGCGATGATCGAACGGCTCTCCCATGGGCCTGCCTCTGTGCATGGATTGACGGAACCGTTTGCACTTTCGCAGCAGATGATTTCAAAACATATCGCCTACCTGGTGCGGGCGCGGATTGTGATCAAGAGGAAGCGTGGACGAGAGAGTGTATGCACGCTCAGGCCAGCGGCGATCAA
>PMBA01000192.1:0-153 GCA_003152795.1 Acidobacteriaceae bacterium
AATTGCGGGTTTCGCTTGCCCACTGCTGCGGGTACGGATTTCATGGGGAACTACGCGTCCCTGCGTGGACCGGTGGGGTTGAATCGCGTCTATGCCGAAGTGCCGGCCGGACCTTTGCGGATTGGGTCGTGGCTGGGCGCGATCAAGGCCGGG
>PMBA01000192.1:239-6133 GCA_003152795.1 Acidobacteriaceae bacterium
TTCTGCGCGCTTTCAGCGACAGGGCGGAGTATCCGATTCTTGATTTGTATCCTTACGCTACGACTAGTCCGGTGTATGTAAGCGTAGCGGGTGCGCCGGTGCGCAACGCGGCCGATGCAGCTTATTTTGTGGCGTGGATTGACCGCTTGATTGTGGGCGCGCGGAGCAGTACTTCGTGGAATACTGAGGCGGAGAAGGAGTCGGTTCTGGCGACGCTCCAGGATGCGAAGAACAAGTATGTGAAGATGGTGCAATAAGCGAACCGACCCGCAGGACAGAATTTCATGCGCATCATCATCGCAGGCGGCGGCACCGGCGGGCACGTGATTCCGGCGCTGGCCATTGCTCAGCAACTCAGGAAGCAATTCGACGCTGAGGTTCGTTTTATCGGTACACCTCGCGGCATTGAGACGCGGCTGGTGCCGCAGGCGGGGTTCCCGCTTCAACTGATCCAGGTCGGCGCATTGAAAAATGTGAGCCTGATGACCCGGGCGAAGACGATGTTTGATTTGCCGCGTGCGATCGCAGCTTCTTCCCGAATGCTCTCCGACTTCGATCCCGAAGTTGTGATTGGGGTCGGAGGTTATGCCTCGGGACCGGCGATGGTGGCTGCGATTCGCCGCCGTCTTCCCACACTCGCGTTTGAGCCGAATGTTGTGCCCGGATTTGCCAACCGGATGATCGCGCGCTGGGTTTCCGCGGCGGCGGTGCACTTTGAGGAGACTTGCCAGTATTTTCCGCACTGCCGAGTGACGGGCGTTCCGGTGCGCGCCGCTTTCTTTTCTATTCCACCGAAGATCGGGGGCACGCCGACGCTCTTGGTTTTTGGTGGCAGTCAGGGCGCGCGCGCCATCAATCAGGCAATGATTGAATCGCTGGCGGGCTTGCGCGAAAAAATTCCCGGGATCCACATCATCCATCAGACGGGGCAGCGTGACTACGACCATGTGCTGGCCGCTTACCAGCAGTCGGCAATCTCCGGCGAAGTCCACAAGTTCATCGACGATATGCCGGCAACGTTCGGGCGCGCCGATTTGTTGGTCTGCCGTTCGGGCGCAAGCACGGTCGGGGAGATTACAGCGGCTGGCAAGCCCGCGATTTTTGTGCCGTTCCCGGCTGCCGCCGACGATCATCAGAACGTAAACGCCCGGGCGCTGGAACGAACCGGCGCCGCGGTGGTAGTCGAAGAAAGTAATCTGGGCGCGGCTTATCTGGTGGATACGATTGCGGCCTTGATCGGGGATTCGGTGCGCCTGCAGAGCATGTCCGCGGCGGCGAAATCGCTGGCGCATCCGCAGGCCGTCGAAGAAATTGCGGAGATGGTAGCGCAACTGGCTGGCGGTGCGTAGAACTTTTCACCGCGGAGTCGCCGAGTGCCCGGAGAAAGTCTGGGCTTCGTCTGTGTTTCCCCGTGTCCTCTGTGGTTAAGACTTTCACGCCGTCCGCGGCAGTGAAATGTTTTATCATCAGCGGTTGTCTCGGGATTAAGTCTTCATGTTCGCCAAGATTCAGCGCATACATTTCGTGGGCATCGGGGGCATCGGCATGAGCGGAATTGCCGAGGTGTTGCTGAATCTCGGTTATCAGATTTCCGGTTCGGATCTTAAGAATTCGCCGGTCACCCAGCGCCTTGCCGCTCTCGGCGCCACCACTTTTGAAGGACATGCCGCCGCGAACATCCCGGGCGCGGATGTTGTGGTCACCAGTTCCGCGATCTCCGTCGATAACCCCGAAGTCGCCGAAGCTCGCCGCCTGCATGTTCCCGTGATTCAGCGCGCCGAGATGCTCGCCGAACTCATGCGCCTCAAGTACGGCATCGCCATTGCCGGCATGCATGGCAAGACCACTACGACTTCGATGGTCGCGGCGGTACTGGCCGCTGGCGGTCTCGATCCCACGGTTGTAGTCGGAGGCCGCGTGGACGCCATGGGCTCGAACGCCCGCCTCGGCAAGTCGCAATACCTGGTTGCCGAGGCGGACGAAAGCGACCGGTCCTTCCTCAAACTGTCACCCATTCTCTCGGTGGTCACGAACATTGATCGCGAGCACATGGACTGCTATCGCGACATGCGCGACGTTCGCCGCACGTTTCTTGACTTCATGGAGCGTGTGCCGTTTTACGGCGTGGTGGTCGGTTGCAATGACGACCCGGCGCTGCGGCGCTTGTTGCCGCGCGTGCATCGCAGGGTGACCACCTATGGAACCACCCCGGGGTCGGATTTCCTGATCCGTATGGGATCGGTGCTGCCTGCCGCAGAGCACGGCCCGCTCGTCCGTTTCCAGGTGACTTACAAAGAGAAGGATCTCGGAGAGTTCACCCTGCACGTGCCGGGCGTGCACAACGTTCTGAACGCTACGGCCGCTATTGCCGTGGGCACCGCGCTCGATATTCCGCCCGAGCTGATCCGTTCCGCTCTTGACAGTTTTCGCGGCGTGGACCGCCGCTTCCAGCTCAAAGGCAAGGCCGCTGGCATCAGCGTGATTGACGATTACGGGCATCATCCGACAGAAATACGGGCCACGCTTGCAGCCGCCCGCCAGTGCGGATTTCGCCGCGTGCATGTCATCTTCCAGCCCCACCGCTTCACTCGCACTCGCGATCTGATGGACGAGTTCGCAAGCGCCTTTGCCGACGCCGACACGCTTTGCTTGCTCGACATTTATCCCGCGAGCGAGAAGCCGATCCCAGGCATCACGGCAGAGGCGCTCGCCAGCCGCATCGCCGGGGCGGGCAAGCGGGGCGTCGCTTATGCGCCTTCTTTCTCCGACGCCGTCGCCACCGTTGCCCGCCTTGCCCAACCGGGTGACATGGTCCTGACGCTCGGCGCGGGCAGCGTCTCCCAACTGGGTGCCATGATTCTGGAGACGCTGCAGGCGAAGGGGGCCGGCCCTCTGCTGAAGAACTCGTGACTTGACTGGGCAGAGGCGCAGATTGCCGGTTCCCGCCGAGATGGATTCACGCCCCCCACAAGACAGCGCTTTCCAGTTGACCTTTTTTCTTGCCGCGCGTCCAACGTCCATACGGTGAGGGCCGCTCGCATGAACACGAACAAAGCTGCTTATTGGATTGCTCTCGGAGTACTCGCGCTGGGACTGCACAGCGAATATCGGCATGGAAACTTTGTCGCGCTGCATCGGGTTGTCGAACACGCCGATTCCACGTTGTGCCGGATTGCGACGCGTGCCGAGCGGACTCTGGCGGTCGCGAAAGTTCTGACCAGCCGCGAGGGATTCCCGTCGGACGATCTGTTCGTGGCTACCCGCGAAGCCCAAATGCCCTGGGATACGACCGAGCTTCTTCGGAATAGAGACCGCGATCAGGCTCGCCAGGAGGTTCGTGCCCGAGCCCATGCAATTCGCGCGCGCGCCGAAATGCAGCGCTCGGAAATCGAGCAGATTCGGAGGCGGCCGCGTCCGCAATTGACGTTGGCCCTCACCGCTGATCCACACGTGGTGGTCTGTCCGAAGACAGGCGCGCGAATTGTTGTGAACGCAGAGCCGGAGTCCGCGGATGTTTCCCCTGATGTTGAGGTTCAGGACTCGTTCTAGCGTTGCCTCCTCAGGCAATCAGCTTTGCAGCCAACTTGGCACTGTCTCAATTCGCGAAAACCGGTTATAGTAATTTTGCTCAGCGGTNNCAGCGGTTTTCTGTCGACAACTGAATAGAAAGAGTGACGCGGAAATCAAGTTCCACCGCGATACAGGAAGAGTTGTATCCGCTTCCCGGCGCTTCTCGGCACGGGGCTCCGGAGCGTGAGCCTTTCGATGACGCGCGCCTCGTCGATTTGGAGGCGGAGCAGGAATCCCCGTTCCTGCGCGGACAGAAGCGAGTCTCGGCTCGTCGCGGATCCCTCCCCAAAAAGACTGCCAACCGGCTGATCTGGGTCGGTGTGGCGCTTGTCCTTTTTGCGATTCTCGGTGCTGCCGGCTTGAGCCTCTACCGGTACGGGAAGCACTCCTGGCGCTTTCGCATCGATTCCAGCGACCAGATCGAAGTCAGCGGCGCCCAGCACGTCGCGCACGCGCAAATCATGGAAGTGATGGGCGGAGATATCGGCCGCAACATTTTCTTTGTTCCGCTCGCCCAGCGCAAACAGCAACTGGAGCAGATTCCCTGGGTGGAATCTGCGAGCGTCATGCGCTTTGTGCCGAATCGCTTGCGCATCGAAATTCACGAACGCACTCCGGTCGCCTTTGCCCGCATCGGCTCGCACATTTCGCTCATCGACGCTGGCGGCACGCTCATGGAACTTGCTCCCGGCGGCAAGCACAGGTATTCGTTTGCCGTGATTGCTGGCATGAACGCCGGAGAGCCGCTCTCCACCCGTGCCGCGCGGATGAAGAATTACAACGAACTGGTTCGTGAACTGGATTCCAGCGGAGCTCGCTATTCCCAGGAACTCAGCGAAGTGGATCTTACCGACACCGAGGACGTGAAGGTGCTGGCCGCCGATTCCAACGGCGAAGTGCTGGTGCATCTTGGGTCGGGGAATTATCTGCAGCGCTACAAGACTTACGTTACCCATGCGCAGCAGTGGCGCCAGCAGTTTGACAAGCTCGAATCGGTCGACCTGCGCTACGACGGCCAGATCATTGTGAATCCCGATCTCGACGGCATGGCCCGCCAACCGGCCCTGACTCCAGCCGCAGCCAAGGCGGCGATGGCAGCGGGAGTGAAAACCGCGGCCATCGTGAACTACGAAAAGTATGTGACCCATCCGGCGCCGCCGGCTCCGGTGAAGAAGGAAGCCAAGCCCAAGGCGAAAGCCGCGGTTCATCGCGTTTCTTCCAAACAACCGCCGGTCAATCAGGCAGTGCATCAAGCCGCGCTGAAGACAAAGGTAACAGCGGTGCCGGTCGCGGCCACGAAAACCACGGCATCGCATCCGGCCGCCTCCGCTCCGCCCGTTGCGGTTGCCTCCGGCCAGAAGAAGCCAAGCGCTGCCATTCGGAAGGAGGCTCCGCGGAACTAGCGAATATCATGCCCACCCACCAGCCCAATTTCATTACCGCCATTGACGTAGGCAGCGCCAAGACCGCCGTCCTGGTGGCCGAACTGAGCGAGCATGGACTGCGTTATCGCGGCCACGGCATCAGCGAATCGCGTGGCTTGCGCAAGGGCGTGATTACCGAACTCGACAAGGCCGTCAGCAGCATTCAAAAAGCGGTCGAGCATGCGGAAGACGTCGCCGGCATTCCCATCGAGCATGCGCTCGTCGGCATCGCCGGAGCGCACATCCGCGGCATGAACAGCCACGGCGGCATCAGCTTTGGCGCCCGGTCGCGCGAGATCGCCCGCGACGAAATCCGCCAGGCCGTGGACAAGGCGCGCACCGTCCCCTTGCCTGCCGATCGCGAAATCCTCCATTTGCTGCCCCAGGAGTTCATTCTCGACGATCAGCCCGGCGTGCAGGACCCCACCGGCATGATGGCAACGCGGCTCGAAGTCCGCGTGCACATTGTGACAGCTNNGAACTCGGCGTTTGCCTCGTCGATCTTGGGGCGGGCTCCTGCGATCTGATTGTCTTCCAGCAGGGCGCAGTCGCCCATACCGCCGTCATCCCCATCGGCGGCGATCACTTTACCAGCGATCTCTCGGTCGGCATGTGTACCGGCCTGGCGGACGCGGAGACGCTCAAGAAAAATTTTGGCAACGCCGTGCCGACTCTTATTCCCGAGGGCAACGAAGTCGAAGTCCCCTCGGTCGGTGACCGCCCCTCGCGCATGATGTCGCAGCGCATGACGGGCGAGATTCTGGGGCCGCGCGCTCACGAACTTTTCGAAATGCTGCGCGACAACCTCCGCCACGCCGGGGTTCTGGAGCACTGCATCGCTGGTTTCGTGTTGAGTGGCGGAGCCTCGCGCCTTCCCGGCGTTCTTGACGTGGCGGAATC
>PMBA01000192.1:6138-29538 GCA_003152795.1 Acidobacteriaceae bacterium
CCGGCTTTGGCTCGCGCATGAAGGCGCTGTTCGCGGGGAAAGGCGCATAGAGATGGTGGTGGGGACTCCACTATTTGGAACGGGTTTGGTTCTTGCTGAGAACTGACTGCTGGAAACTGAGAACTGACTTTCGAGGTGAATCATGGCTGAAGACAACGGACTCCGCATCTGCTTCAACGAAGAAGCCCGCAACGACGCCCGCATCAAGGTCATCGGTGTCGGTGGTGGCGGCAACAACGCGGTCAATCGCATGATTGATTCGGGCATGGAACACATCGAATTTATTGTCGCCAACACCGACCTGCAGGCTCTCCGGATGTCGCGCGCCGCTACCAAGATTCAACTGGGCGTGAAGCTGACCAACGGACTCGGCGCCGGCGCCAATCCCGAGATCGGCCGTAAAGGCGCTCTGGAAGATTCCGACAAAATCATCGAAGTCCTCGAAGGCGCAGACATGGTGTTCGTCACCGCCGGACTCGGCGGCGGCACCGGCACCGGCGCCGCCCCGATTATCGCCTCGCTCGCCAGCGAAATGGGCGCGCTCACCGTCGCCGTCGTCACCAAGCCCTTTGCCTTTGAAGGCAAACGCCGCATGCAGCAGGCCGAGCGCGGCATTGCCGAACTCATGGAGTCGGTCGACACCACCATCGTGATCCCCAACGAAAAGTTGCTCGCCGTCGCCGAGAACGCCGGCTTCTTCGAGTCCTTCCGCATCGCCGATGACATTCTTCGTCAGGGAGTGCAGGGCATCTCCGACATCATCACCATTCCCGGCATCATCAACCGCGACTTTGCCGACGTGAAGGCGATCATGGCGGGCATGGGCTATGCCGTGATGGGCACCGCTACCGCTTCCGGCGAGCACCGCACGGTGGAAGCCGCGCAGCGCGCCATCGCCTCTCCACTCCTCGAGGCCGGCGCGATCGACGGAGCCCGCGGCATTCTCATTAACAT
Organism: Acidobacteriaceae bacterium; assembly: GCA_003152795.1. Lineage (GTDB taxonomy): Bacteria > Acidobacteriota > Terriglobia > Terriglobales > Acidobacteriaceae > Acidiflorens. The sequence continues at coordinate 7,093 of PMBA01000192.1, forward strand.
CACCGGCTCGCATTCGCTGAAGCTCGCCGAAGTGCAGCAGGCTTGCACCATTATTCAGGGCGCCGCTCACGAAGATGCCAACATCATTTTCGGCGCCGTGCTCGACGAGAAAATGAAGGACTGGGTCAAGATCACGGTGATCGCGACCGGCTTCAGAGAGTCGGAAATGCGCCGTCCGCGCCACCACGAAACCTATGATCCAGTGATCGTTTCGCGACAAGTTTCGCGCCACGTTTCGCAACATCGCGATCCTTTCGACGAACCTGAAACCGTGGCTGAGCCCCAGCCCGCCTTCGCGCCAGAACCGAGCTTCGAGCCCGATCCCGCGCCGGTAGCGTTTCAGCAGTCGGCGCAGGCTAGCGCCGCGCTCGCAGCCGAGGTCATCTCGCTGGAGGCGATGCGTTCCGTTGCTCCCAACTACGAAGAGGATCTCGATGTCCCGGCGTTCCTGCGCAAACGCAGCGAGGTGATGTAGAAGAATTCCAGGTTTCCAGGTCCCAAAGCTTCCTCAAACGACGCACAGCCTGGCCTGGAAACTCTGAAACCTGGCCACTCCATGACCACGGCATACAACCGGATTGCGGGACAGAGCGTGGAGCGCCTCGCCGCCCTCAGCGACGGCATCTTTGCTTTTGCTATGACCTTGCTGGTGCTGGACCTGCGCGTTCCCGCAATGGAAGTCGTACACAGCGAGCACGATCTGTGGCACGGACTGGCCGCGCTCTCCCCGCGCCTCATCATGTACATGATGACTTTCATGACGCTGGGGATTTTCTGGGTCGGCCAGCAGACCCAACTCAATCATCTCGCGCGCTCTAACATTCGTCTCTCGTGGATTCATATTGCGTTCCTGTTTTTCGTTACCATCACCCCTTTTTCGACCGCCTTGCTCGCACAATTCACGGCCTATCGCGTTGCCCTGCTCGCCTACTGGCTGAACATCCTCTTTCTCGGTTCCGCCCTCTACCTTAGCTGGGGCTGCGCCACGCGTTCGGGACTGGTGAAAGACGATATCGCCCCCGAAGTGCCCGCGGCCGTCTGCCGCCGCATTGTGACTGCGCAAGCGCTGTATGCATTCGGCGCCTTGCTCTGTCTCATCGGTACCCGTTGGAGCATCGCCTTCATCGCCATGGTGCAGTTCTACTACGTCCTTGCCCCGCGTCTTTCAAGGTGACTCCCTCGTTGCGCGGAGCTCCAATCGGAATTCTCCTTGTCTCCTCGAAATATGGCATAGTAGTTTGAACTCCACTTGTTGCGATCCACTCCAATGGCAGGTTCAACCTCGGAGAAGCCGTTGTTGACGCCCCCGGCCGCCGGCCTGCTGCGATCCCGCATGCCGGAACTCGATTCGATTCGCGGCATCGCCGTCCTGCTCGTGCTTTTCTTCCATGGCTTCGGCTTCCGCTACGGCGTCGAGGGCCTTTCGGGACTTCCAAAACTGTTTGTCGCAGCTACTCTGCCCGGTTGGATGGGTGTGAACCTCTTCTTCGTACTTTCTGGATTCCTCATTACCGGCATCCTGCTCGATGCCAAGCCCAAGGCGGACTACTACCGCACCTTTTACATTCGACGCGCCTTGCGTATCTTGCCGCTGTATTACGCGGTGCTCCTGGTGCTCGCAGCCATCACCCGAACTGGATGGGTCAACCGCCAGGCATCCTGGGCGTATTTGGGGTTCAGCTTTTTCTACCTTTCCAACGTCACCGAGCTATTCGGAGTGCCTTCCCAGTACACCGTTCTCTGGTCTTTGGCGGTGGAAGAACACTTCTACCTCCTTTGGCCCGCTGCGGTTCGCTCGCTATCCCGCCACCGGGTTGTGATCGTCGCTGCCGTCATTTGTCTGCTCTGTCCCTGCCTCCGCGCCTTCTGTTTCATTCGCGGCTACGACTCAGGCGCCGGATATACCTGGCTGGTTGCGGATGGACTCGCCGCCGGGGCGCTGTTGGCCGCTTTGGTTCGGGGTCCATGGGGAACACGCGCCACGATGAGTCGCGTCACAGGTGTCCTTTTTGCCGTGAGCTTGCTGATGTTCGGCGCGGGTTATCCATTCGGAATATTTCGCGCCAGCAGATTCTTGGGAGTGACTCTACGCGGAACGGCGCTGAATCTTTTCTTTGCCGGGACGGTTGCATTGGCGGTTCTGGCCGGAACCTCCCGCTGGAAATCGGTTGTGGACCGCCCCATGCTGCAGTTTTTCGGCGATATCAGTTATGGCGTTTACCTCATTCATATGCTTGTCTTTGACCTCGAAGACTACATTGTGGGCCGTTTTTTCCCCAGCCTGTCCGCGGCCCGCGGCCACTTTGGCCTCATGGTCTTGCTTTTCAGCGTCGCCGCCGCATTCACCGTCGCCGTCGCCTCCCTTTCCCGCTGGTATTTCGAAGAACCTTTCCTCCGCCTCAAGCGACGTTTCGAAGTAACCGCCGCCTGATCGGACGCCGCTCTCGGCGCAGCGTCTATTCCCGCAACTTGGCTGGTCGTCACTGCAATCGTGAGCCACTGCCACAATCGAGAACTTCTTCCCGTCCGGTTGCGTATCATGTCATAGCCTTGCTCGTCCCGTCGTCGTCAAAGTCTTAGGAGGTTTCCATGCGCCAGTTGATCCCGCCCTCTCTGTTCGGTGTCGTCCTCGCTGCCGCGGTCCTTTTGGCGGCTTCTCCCGTTCCCACTCCTGAATTTCCGCAGTACACCGGCGACCATCAACTTCTCCGCCCCGCCGATTATCGCGAGTGGATTTTTCTCTCCTCCGGCCTCGGCATGAGTTACAGCGCCCAGGCCGGCCATGAAATGTTCACCAACGTCTTCGTGCCGCAGTGGGCCTACCAGGAGTTTCTGAAATCCGGCAAATGGCCGGACAAGACGATGTTCGTCGTCGAAGATCGCGGTTCCACCAGCAAGGGTTCGATCAACAAGGCGGGACACTACCAGACGGATTGGATGGGGATCGGTGTCGAGGTGAAAGACGAAAGCCACTTCCCCGAGAAGTGGGCCTATTTCAATTTTGACGAAGATACGAAATCCGCGAGCGCTAATCCCAAGGCTGGGTGCTGGACTTGTCACGATCAGCACGCCGCCGTCGAGCACGTTTTTGTGCAGTTTTATCCGACGCTGAAACCGGTCGCGAAGAAATTCGGAACCTACAAGGGAGCCGCGGAAGAAGTACAGTAACGGGAGCATTACAGCGGGAGCAGAGCCCTGTCTGTGCGAGCCAATTGACTTCTAGTTTCGGGCGTTGGAGCACGCCTTTTCCATTTACCTCACCCTGCGTTTGAGCTGCTCGCGTGGCCGATCGGATACTCTACTTGAAGAACTCCGCCATATTGGCAGCCGACGCCGCTTGGCCTGGATACGTGGTCAGCCCGAGTCCCTCCATCATCAGTCGAAGCGTGTTCTGGTGCTGGTAGAGCGTCGTAGACTGATATCCCGTCTTCGAGAACTGTGGGCTGACCGCAACCCATGCCACTCGCCCACCTCCGTGAGTTTTGTCACTACGGGCGGCCTCGTCGAAAACGATGATCAGCAATCCGCCGTCCTGGAAGGTACTGCTTTGGATGAGAGGGGCGATATTCGTCTTCAACCAGGCGTCGGCGGTCGCGAGCGAACAATTATGCGCGTCGTTGCACAAATTTGGGGTGATGAACGAATAGTCGGGAAAATTGCCGCTCGCCAGGTCGGTTGCCAATTGCGTGAACGGCACCAGATTCAATATCTGGACTTTGCTGTTGATGACATCGGAAAAATATGAGAGCGGACAGTGGTGTCGCACATAGAGACCGGTATCCGGCTTGAAGTATCCCGCATACGGCAGACTCTCCTCGTATGCTTTCCAGGTCTTGCCCGCAGTGAGCAGGTGGCGTACAACGTTATCGGCCGTTACAACGCCGCTTTGCTGCGTGGGGTTGATCTCCCCCGTCGTCAGCATGAAATAATTGCCGTTCGAGGGATGAGTGTTGGCGTAGTACTGCGTGGCGAGGCCGTACGTGTTGGCCAGGCTGTTCAGGTAGGGCATCGAAGGTTTGCCGATCACGGTCGAATAGCTATGGTTCTCTTCAAGCACGACAAAAACGTGCTTGAAGGTGGGAAGGGTCTGGGCAAATCCTGAAACGGAGACGATGATCGGCAGTAGAAGGAGTCGTGCGAAGATACGCATATGCTGGTCCCTACCGGGAGGATTCCTACAGTGGTTAGACGGTAGTTCCTTAGGTATCGCCTCGTCAAACTCACTCGTTCATCGCCGATCACGCGCAAGCCCCCTCTTTATCGACGATCGCTCGCTGGAACCTGAGTCCTGAAACTGACTGTTCATTTTTTTGCTGCGATCCAGGCGTCGATCTTCGTTTCCAGCAGGTCGAGCGGCAGCGGGCCCTGATCAAGCACCGCGTCGTGAAAGATGCGTAGATCGAACTTCGCTCCCAACTCCCGCTGCGCGCGTTCGCGCAGTTCCAGAATCTTCATCTGTCCCATCTTGTAGGAAAGCGCCTGCCCCGGCCACGCGATGTAGCGATCCACTTCTGTCTCGATGTTCTGATCGTCCATCGCCGTGTGCTCGTGGAAGAAGTCCACCATCTGCTGCCGCGTCCAGTGCTTGGAATGCACGCCCGTGTCCACCACCCAGCGCACGGCGCGCCACATTTCATTCTGCAGGCGGCCGTACTCGCTGTAGGGATCCTGATAGAACCCCACTTCCTTTCCCAGACGCTCAGAATAGAAAGCCCAGCCTTCGGTGTACGCGTTCAGGTCGAGGTTGAACTTGCGGAACGGCGGCAGCCCCGTGAGTTCCTGCGCAATCGAAAATTGCAGGTGATGTCCGGGAACCCCTTCGTGGTAGGCGATGGCTTCCACGTTGAGCAGCAGGCGCTTCTCCGGAGCATACTCGTTGACGTTGATCCTTCCCGGCCGCGAGCCATCTCCGGCGCCCAGCGAATAATCGGCGGGAACGCCGTCGGCGCTGCGGAATGATTCCATCGGTACCACGTCGAGCTTGTTCTTCGGCAGTCGTCCAAACAGTTGCGGCAGCTTCCCGTACATCTGGTCGCGATATTGGGTGTACAGGTCGAGCAATTGCTGGCCCGACTTGGCGTGCAGTCTTGCATCCTGCCGGATGTGATCGTTGAACGATTTCAGATCGTTGAATCCCTGCGCCTTGGCGATGGTCAGCATCTGGGTTTCAATTTCCGCCACGCTCTTCAGCCCCAGCTGGTGAATTTGTTCGGCGGTGAAGTCGGTCGTCGTTTGGTGACGGATGGCGAAGCGATAGCGCGCCTCTCCGTCGGGCAGAGCCCACACCCCGGCATCGAGGCGCCCGTGGGGCGCATACTCCTCGCGCACGAACTTGGCGAATTTCGCATACGCCGGTGCGACCGAGTTCTTTACCGTGCTTTCGATCTCTTCGCGCAGTTGTTTCCGTTCCGCTTCGGAGATGGAGGCCGGGAACTTCTTCAAGGGTTCTGTAAATGGACTCTTGTCGAGCGCATCGTCGGCGATCTCCTCGGCCTGAGTGGAAACCTTCTCCAGCAGATACTTCGGCGGCATCCGGTGTTCGCGTAGTCCGTCGCGCATGTGTCCCATCGCCTGCTCGAGCACACGCGCGATCTGGCCCAGGCGGGACAGGTAGTCTTTGTAGTCTTTCACGTTGCGGAACGGCGAATCGAAGGGCAGGGAAGCGTATCCCAGGTGAATACCGCCAAACTGTGTCGCCGGCATCTCCCAGTCTTTGAATTGCGCGCTGTCGAGCCCTTCACGCAGACTGCGCACCATCAGCGCGTGGTTGAGTTTTTCCTGCTCCGGGAATCCCGCGACATCCACCGCCTCGAAGCGCGCCAGCGCCTGACGCGTGTGTTCGAGATCGTCAGCAATCGCTTTGTCGGAAAAATCGCTCAAACGATCGTTGTAGCGATCGTCGCCAACCTGGGTGGCAAGTTCAGGCTGGGTGCGCAGCGAGTACTCCCACTCGTCGGCGAGCAGACGGTTAAGTTCGGCCCGCCGCGCTTCGAGTGTCTGCTTGGCGCCCTGCGCGAAGAGACACGGGACGACGAGAGCCACGACAAAAGAAACAGTCACTAGCGATGTTCGCAAGAGGCAGACCTCGGCACAATTCATCCGCAATACGACGGCCGTGATGGATTCTACCGCAGCCTGGCCCCAGGACCTTGACCGCATGATTTGCACCGTCTTACCGCTGCTCGCTTTCCGCGCAGTAATCATCATGCGGGCACGGCCCTAGGGGCAGGTGAGTTGCGCGGCGCCGACGATGGTGCATCCTCCGCCGCAGGCAGTGATCGCGTTACAGTTGGTATCGACGAACGCAAAGACCCTGTATGTGCCGACCGCTCCGCTTGCACACTGAGCCAGGCCATTGGTGGTGACGGATACGTCACTCGTGGGCGCGCTTTGTTGACAGGCACCCCAAGCAGCCGGCTGCGGAGTTAACGTTTGAGACGGATGAATGTAGTGGCCGGTGGCGGTGAACTGTGCTTCCTGTGCGTCGGCACTTGCAGGGCTCAGCGTGATGGATTGAAGTTGACTCTGTGAACTCGAGCCACAAGACAGCGCAAACGACGCAGCCAGAACCAGAGCGGGGAAAGAAAGAATGAAGCGAGGCTTTTCCATAATCCCTCCTGGAAGATGTCAACCATGGTGATTAGGATGAGTTTTCTCAGTATATTCGCGTCAAAAACTGTCGGCAAAGCGCGATATTTCAGCAATTGCCCGAATCGCAGTCTCCGCGAACTCTTGGCCCAACCCCAGCTCAGATGTGCAAACTGATGCAAAGTCGGGGTACCTCAAGGTCACATGCCACCGCGATTACCAAGGTTCGTGTCCGTATCCGCGAAATCACATTAAATCCAATTTATTCAGATAGTTATCGAACAGATTCCGGCCCCGGCTGCTACCCACTTTGAGGTTGCGTCGAATCGCGTAAATCGCCTACTATCGGACAGTTGCAGGTGACCGAGCCTTCGGTGTGGGGATTTGGCGAGACTCTTGCATCTAATGAACTAGTGAACTAGGCCGACAGTAGGGCTGAGCAGCAGATTGGCCGAGGGACCGCCGGGGATGGTGAAGTGAAGTTCAGGGCCTGTTTTCTTCGTCTAGCATTTTTCTTGGCAATGGCAGTATTGCTGGAAGCGAGTGCCCTCGCAGCCAGCGTCAACCCGCGCCCGCTCACCGCTCGTTCGAAAGCTCGCGGGGTTACGGAAACCCAACATGTGAAAAGACGCATGCGAACCCTGGCGCGGAGCCGCGTCCCGCGCTCGCACTATGCTGCTGCCACCCGTCGCCGTCCTCGTTATTACGAGCGATTCCACACCAGTTCGTTCGCATCCGATATCACCGAAGGTGACGTGACTGCCGGCGAAGACCCCATCGTTCGTCAGGCGGCGATTGATGCCCTGGGCAATATGAACGGCACCGTGGTCGCGATCGAGCCGACCAGCGGACGCGTCCTCGCTATGGTCAACCAGAAACTCGCGCTTTCAAGCGGCGCGCAGCCTTGCTCAACCATCAAGCTTTCGGTGGCTCTGGCCGCGCTGAGTGAAGGCGTGATTGACAAGGAAACTCAGGTTTCGCTCGGCAGCCGCAGCCGCATGAATCTCACGACCGCGCTCGCGCACTCCAACAACGCCTACTTCGAAGCGGTCGGCCGCAAGCTGGGCTTCGAGAAGGTGCAATATTACGCCCACCAGTTCGGACTCGGCGAACTTGCCGGCTATCACATTCCCGGCGAGCAGTTGGGCACTTATCCGGAAGAAGAGATCTCTCCCAAACTCGGCGGCGTCGCGAAGATGTGCTCCTTCGGCGAGGGCATTTCAATGACTCCGCTGCAACTGGGCGCTCTGGTGACGGCGATTTCTAACGGCGGCACGCTTTACTACCTGCAACATCCGACCGGTCCCGATGCCGTTGCCAACTTCCAGCCTCGCGTCAAGCGCCATCTCGATATCGAGCCTGTAATTCCCGATCTCTCCGACGGCATGGCCGGAGCTGTCGCATACGGCACCGCGCGCAGCCTCCGCTTGAACTTCAACGAAGAGTCGATCCTCGGCAAAACCGGGACATGTTCCCACGCCGGTACCCGCTTCGGATGGTTCGCCTCTTACGCCAACACCGACATCGGACGCATTGTCACCGTTGTCTTCTTGCGCGGTGGACGTCCTACCTTCGGACCCAAAGCGGCTGAGATTGCGGGCCGCATGTACCGCAATCTCTACGACCACAACTTCTTCGTGGCCGGAACAGCCAGCGCAATTTCCGCTCCGGATCTGCAGAAAATCAGCACCCAGGCCGCGTCCCAGTAGCCGCCACTCTGACCCTCAGCCCCTCAGGGGGTTGGATTTCAACATCCTCACCCTCGGCGGCCCTCGTGCCCGCCTGCGCACTCCCACCTTCCTCTCATGACCATCGGAATTCGTCCTTCGTAGTTCGATCTCGCGAATCGTTTCCGCCTGAGTCACAATAGTCAAACCCATGAATTTGTCTCCAACGGCCAGCGCAACGAGACGCCAGGAAGCGCCGGATGTCTCTACTTCTTCCCGGCTGTTCCGGTCTCCCCAGAAGCACACGCTGCTGATTTGTCTGCTCCTGGCCGCCATTGTCCTGGTGTCCTACAGCCCCGTGACTCGCAACGGTTTCATCAACTATGACGACGACCAGTACATCACCAGCAACTCTCATGTGAAGGCGGGTCTGACTTGGGCGACTGTGAATTGGGCTTTCACTACCTATGATCAGGCGAACTGGCATCCGCTGACGTGGCTTTCCCACGCGCTCGACTGCGACCTCTTCGGCTTGAATCCTGCCGGACATCACTCCGTAAATGTCTTGCTGCACGCGGCCAACGCTGTCGTTCTCTTTCTGCTGCTTCAGAGCGCCACGGGATTCCGCTGGCGCAGCCTAATTGTGGCCGCTCTGTTTGCGCTTCATCCCGTGAACGTCGAGTCCGTGGCCTGGGCGGCCGAGCGCAAGAACGTGTTGAGTATGCTGTTTTTTCTGCTCGCCCTCTATGCCTACGTCTGGTACGCGCGCAGGCCTGGACTCCGGCGTTACGCCTTGGTGCTTTTCGTCTTTGCGCTTTCGCTGCTCTGCAAGCCACAGGCGATCGCATTTCCATTCCTGCTCCTGGTCTGGGACTACTGGCCGCTATGCCGATTTGGCGTTCCGGCTGTGGCCGGGCCGGCGCCGCAAGGCGGTGACGTGCCCAGGTGCTCAACCGGATGGCTGATGTTGGAAAAGCTGCCGCTCCTTCTTCTTTCCGCCGCGAGCGCGGTGGTTACGATGAAGGCCCAAAAGGCAGGAGGCGCCGTCCAAACCTTTTCCCAATACAGCCTGCTCTTGCGTTTGGAGACGGCTGCGATCTCATACGTGGACTATCTTCGCAAAGCGTTCTGGCCCTCGAAGCTCGTGGCGCTCTATCCGCACCCCATCCAGCTCTATCCTGTCTGGCAGGTAATCTCAGCCGTACTCACCCTGATGCTCGTCACTGCTTGGGTCCTCCACGCGCGCGATCGGCGGTATCTTGCCGTCGGATGGTTCTGGTTCCTGGGCAGTTTTGTCCCGATGATCGGGCTGGTCCAGGTGGGCGCTCAGGCCATGGCGGATCGCTACGCTTACATCCCGTTCCTTGGCCTGTTTCTGATGTTGACCTGGCTGGTCGCCGATTGGGCCGGCGCCCACCGCATTTCTGCCCGTTGGCTTGCCATTCCAGCGATCGCTTGTCTGCTGGTGTTGGGGACGCTTACTTACCGTCAGGTTGGCTACTGGCACGATATCCCATCATTCTGGCAGCGCACGCTGGCGCTCACTCGGGACAATTACGTCGCGCACGACACCCTGGGAGATTTCCTCGCCCGCCAGGGCCGAACCGCAGAGGCAGCCGCCCACTTCCGCGCCGCCCTTGCCATCCGTCCCGACGATCTTCCCGCCAACCTGAATCTCGGCGCCTACGAGCATGGCCGCGGCAATCTGCCTGCGGCCATCGAGCGCTATCGGATGGTCGCTCTTCACGCGGCCGATGTGGGGCTGCGTGCTACCGCCTACGGCAACTTGGGATCGGCCTATCGCCAGACGGGTGAGTTGACCAAAGCCAGGCAGTCTTACCAAACCGCGCTGCAGTTGGCGCCGGACCGGACCATGGCCATGATCGGTCTTGGTTTGATTGCGCAGAAAAATGGCGACCCGGCCGAGGCGGTTCGCCAGTATTCCCGCGCCATGGCCCTGGAGCCTACCGACGTTGGCTACTTGCTGTTAGCCCAGGCCTTGCAACTGCAAGGACACTCCGAGGAGGCGAAAGCCATTTCCGAGCGCGTGGCACGCTTGTCGCCAGATCTTCCCGAGGCGCAGAAGGCCGCTGCCGAACTACTGTCAGGAAGATAGTCAAGCCACGGAGTGACAGCCGCCCTCGGCTGTCCGCGAGCGAAGCGAGCAAGGGCCTGATTTGCTCATGGTGTGAAGATCATGGTGTGAAGATCAAGGAGTGGCGTTCATGCGTCCGGCAGCCGGGGCGGTTGTTCCCACACTACCGCTTCACTTCGTCCTTGGCGACCACGCCGTCCTTGATGTAGATGATGCGGTGAGCGTACTCGGCGATGTCGTGTTCGTGCGTCACCAGCACGATCGTATTGCCTTCCGAGTGCAGGCGATCGAACAGTGCCATGATCTCGTTCCCGGTTTGTGAATCGAGGTTGCCGGTCGGTTCGTCGGCGAGGATGATGGCCGGCTTATTGACCAGAGCGCGGGCGACCGCCACGCGCTGCCGTTGTCCGCCGGAGAGTTCGTTGGGCTTGTGGTTCATGCGTGATTCCATGCCGACCGACGCCAGCGCGGCCTTGGCGCGTTCGGCGCGCTCTTCGGACGGAACTCCCGCATAGATCAGCGGCAGTTCCACGTTGTGCAAAGAAGTGGCGCGAGCCAGCAGATTGAAAGTCTGGAATACGAATCCGATTTCCTTGTTGCGGATNNCGGATGCGCGCCAGTTCGTCGTCGTCCAGATCGCTCACCAGTTGTTGGTTGAGCCAGTACTGCCCTTTGGAAGGCGAGTCGAGACACCCGATCAGGTTCATCAGCGTGGACTTGCCCGAGCCCGACGGCCCCATGATGGCGACGTATTCGTTGCGCTGTATACGCAAGGTGATGCCCCGAAGCGCGTGCACCTGTTCCGAGCCCATATCGTAGGTCTTCCACAGATCCTCGGTTGCGATCATGCAGGAGTCGGGTGCAGCCCAATTCGCGGGCTTATCGATTGGTAGAACCTCGGCAGTCGCCATCTTGCTCTCCTTATGCGGATCGGGCTCGGGCACGCACGCTCCTATGGCCGTTCTATCTTTGACGTTCTAACCGGCCAGAGGTTAGACGTTTCGTAGGTGAAGATCCGGGCATCCTCGCCCGGTCGCCAAACTACCGGATCGGCGGCACGCCCGTCGCTCCATTGGCTGTTTTCGCCTAGCTGCTTTCATCTTCTTTTTTCGGCGCCGAGTTATCTATTTTGACACTCGTCCCCGGTTTCAGGGTACGCAATACCTTGTAACTGCCGGTAATTACTTCGTCACCGTCCTGTAAGCCCTTGACGACCTCGATATCCGTGGTGCCGCTGATGCCCGTCTCCACTGCAACGAATTCCGCCTTCTTGTTGCGGATTACGAATACGCCCTGCACTTCTTCCTTTTGCTTCGATGCTTCCGCCGGAGCGCTGGCGGCCGCCTGCACATTATTATTGCTTTTTCTTAAGTCCTTGGGCTCAAGGTCTGCCGCGTTTCGCACCGTCAGCGCCTGGATCGGAATGCTCAGCACATTGCCCCGGGTCGCGGTCGTGATCTTGGCGGTCGACGAAAGCCCGGGCCGCAGATCCGCCGGCGGATCCGTGAGCGTCACCACAACTTTGAAGTCCTTCGCCTCCTCGCTGGTCGAGGTCGCCTGCGATGTCGCCACCCCGGTCGAGCGCACGATTGCGTTATCGCCGATTTCGCTCACCACGCCATGGAAGACCTTGTGCGGGATCGCGTCGATGGTAACGTCCGCCGGCTGGCCCAGATGCACGTTGACGATGTCGGTCTCATCTACCTTAACCTCCGATGTGATCACTGACATGTCCGCGATCGTCATCAGCGTGCTGCCCGGCGAATTCTGGATTCCGATCACCACGGTCTCGCCTTCGCGCACCGGGAGATTCGTAATCACGCCGTCAAAGGGCGCTTCATATGTCGTCTTCTGCAGTACGTCGGAAACCCGAGTCAGGTTCGCCTCATTCTGCGTGATGTGCTTATCCATCGAATCTTTTTGCGCCTTGGCTTGGGCCACTTTCGCTTCGGCTTGCGCCAGTCCGGCGTCGGCCGACTCCCATGCTGCTTTCTTGACGTCGTAATCCTGCTTGGCGATCAGGGCCGCGCCGTACAGGCCCTGGGCCCGCTCCCAGTCGAGCTTGGCATGGGCCGCGTCGGACTTGGCCCGGTTCAGGTCCGCAAGCGAGGTGTTCATCGCAGCATCGGCGGCGATGGCGTCCGTCACTGCCGCTTGCACCGATGCGCGCGTCGCATTCACGTCGGCCGAGGACTGTACGTTCTCCAGTTGCGCCAGCAACTGCCCCTTCGTCACCCGGTCGCCTTCCTTGACGTGCAGCTTGATGATCTTCCCAAACGCATTGGCTCCGATGTTCACGTAGGTCTTCGGCTTGATTTCGCCCGAAGCGCTGACCACCGAGGCCAGACTCTGTTTCTGCACTTTCCCCGTCTGCACCGTCACCAGGTTCTTCCGGCTCTGGTAAACAGTGATACCCACAATGATGACGAGCAACAGCGCCGCGCCCACCCCGATCAATACTTTCTTCCATGTCTTCATAGCTGAATCTTTGTGGCCGTCATCCCGAACCTCGCCGCCGCCTCATCCGACGGCTCTGAATTCCCGGCTTTCCTCATTTCCCACTTGCCCCGGTTCTGGTTAAAAAACGGCGAAACCGTGCCGTCGTCTCACACGAAACAGTTACGTTCAAGCCAAGGCGAAAGTTCCCGAGTCCACGGGAAACCGTCGCTCCCGGGTGTCGTTCCCGTCGGCCTGTGGGGATGGACTCGCGCCGCAATTCATTATATCGTGCCCACCGGTCTGGACAACCCGCACGGAACTGGTCGGCGTTGCCTCCGGCCTCGACCGCCTCCCCCATCGCAAGACCAGGATTCTTAAGGGCTTTAGAGGAGCAACTCCGGGCACTAAATCCTTTTTTCCCCCAGGCCACTTCTTCTTGCCTTGTTGTATCCAATGAACATAGAATCAGGCAACTGACGTTTCTCGTGAGGTACGCCGTTCTATGTTCTCCGCAGGTTTTCGAAATCGTTGCTCGGCTGGCTTGCTGGCGGGCGTGTTGGCGCTCGGTTTTGCCGCCGTTTCCCGGGCACAGGACAAGGACGCGAAGGGCTCCAATGACAAAGGCGCCGCTGCCCCCGCCACCCAGACCGATCCCCTGAAGCGCCCGGTTTCGGAAAAGCAGCGAAAGGCCAACGCTAAAGCCCTCCGAATCGAGTTGGGCAAGACCTATCGCAAGTGGCTGGACGAGGACGTGCGGTGGATTATCACCGACGAAGAAAAATCCGCCTTCATGCAGCTCTCGAATGACGAGGAGCGCGACCAGTTCATCGAGGCCTTCTGGCAGCGCCGCGATCCCACGCCCGACACCGAAGAGAACGAGTTTAAAGAAGAACACTACCGTCGTATTGCATACGCCAACGAGCACTACGCCGCCGGCATCCCCGGTTGGAAGAGCGACCGCGGGCGGATGTACATCGTGTTTGGGCCTGCCGACGAAATCGATTCCCATCCCTCGGGCGGCAGCTACGAGCGCCCCATGGAAGAAGGCGGCGGCGAGACCTCTACCTTCCCCTTTGAAACCTGGCGCTATCGCTACATTGAGGGGATCGGCCAGGAAGTAATGATCGAGTTCGTCGACACCTGCATGTGCGGCGACTATCACATGACGATGGACCGCTCAGAAAAGGACGCATTAAAGAACACTCCAAATGCCGGCCTGACGCTGTATGAGCAAATGGGCATGTCGAAGAAGGCGGATCGTTTCAGCAACGGCGGTATCGAACAACTCGGCAGATCGCCGTTCAATACTGATTTGCAGTCCAAGCAATTCGACCGCCTCGAGCAGTTTGCCAAACTGCAGGCCGCGCCCGCCGTCAAGTTCAAGGATCTGGAAGAAGTCGTCAGCCACAAGCTCAGCGTCAACCTCATGCCCTTTGATGTTCGAGCCGACTTCGTGAAGGTCACCAGCGACACCGTGCTCGTCCCGGTCACCATTCAAATCAAGAACCGCGACGTCACTTTCCAGAACAAGGACGGCGTCGAGCGGGGCACCGTCAATATCTTCGGACGTGTAACCACCCTCACCGGCAGGATCGTACAGACCTTTGAAGACACGGTGCAGGTCGATGTGCCCGTCGAACTGCTGCCCAAAACGGCTGAGAATTCTTCGGTGTACTGGAAGGCCTTGCCCCTCCGCATCAGCCAGAATCGCTATCGTTTGGACATCGTGGTCAAGGACGTCAACGGAGATCGAACCGGAAGCTGGAGCCACGCCATTACCATCCCCGACTTCAGCGAGGACAAATTGAGCAGCTCAACGCTCATCATCGCCGACCAGATGGAACCGGTCGCGACCAAGAACGTGGGCACCGGCAATTTCGTCATCGGAACTACCAAGGTGCGTCCCCGCGTGGCGCCTTCCGACGGCAAGCCCATCCTGTTCAAACGCAATCAGAAAATGAATTTCTGGATGCAGGTTTACAATCTCAGCGTTGACGAGAAAACCCATAAACCTTCGGCCACAATCGAATACAATGTGACCGACGCCAACAACAAGCCCGTCATCCATACCGTCGAGTCGACGGATACCATGGGCAACGTCGGCGACCAGGTTACGCTGCAGAAGACCCTTTCCGCAGCCAACCTGCAGCCGGGCTTATACAAAATCGAGATCAAAGTGAACGACAACCTTTCCAAGCAGATGGTGGATCCGACTGCGACTTTTGCCGTCGAGTAAGCTGCTGCCTGGTCCCCCAGAGGTGGTGGGCGAGATGATCCGAAAGCTCGGGTTCCTCATAGCAGTTATGAGTGCCGTCGCGAGCATGGCTTCTCCGGCTTGGTCCGGAACTGCCTCCGGTGCCATCTCGGGATACGTTCGCGATGCCACCGGCGCCCCGCAAATGGGTGCCGCCGTCGAAATCCTGGGCTCCGCCACCCTCGCGATGAAGGTCTTCACCGATGATCGCGGCTTCTACTCGGTCGCGAGTCTGCTTCCCGGAACTTACAGCGTCAAGGTCAGCGCGCCTTCGTTCCTCCCCTCCCTTCGCGAGAAAATCGGCGTGCGTGCCGGCGCGAAGCTGATCGTGAATATCACCCTGACCACCCTGTTCGAGGCCATCCAGCTTGTTCCCCTTCGCACTGCGGCGGACGATGACGACTGGAAGTGGACCCTGCGCTCGGTCGCCAACCGGCCCATCCTCCGCGTGCTTCCAGATGGCACGACCGTGGTCGCGCAGACCGGCGAGTCACCCGCTGATCACGACTTGAAAGGTACCCTCACCTTCCTCGCCGGATCGCCCGGTCAAGGTTTCGGCAGCCCCGCCGATATGAATGCCGGTTTTGTCGTCGAGCGTTCGCTGCTCTCGAGCGGCACCCTCCGCCTGAATGGCAACGTCGGTTATGGGACCGACGGCCAAATTGTCCCAGCAGCCGTGCTCCGAACCACTTACACCAGCCGTTTCAATGGTGTCTTTGAACCTTCGCTGGCAATTACGGCCCTTCGCCTGAATTCGCCAGACCTCAACACCATGCCGGGCGCCACGCTCCAGGCCCTGTCGGTGACCAGCGCCGATCGCATCGTCATCGGCGACAGGCTCGAGATGAAACTCGGCAGTGAACTGCAAACCATCCAGTTCATGGGGCGGGTCAATGCCTTCAAGCCCTTCGGCTCCGCCGATTTCCACCTCACCCCAAACACCGTTCTGGAATATCAATACGCCAGCTCAATCCCGGCCATGGGACTGGGAGATCGTTCGAGCGACGATCGCCTGGAGTCCGCTTCCTCCGACCTCAGCGAAACCGCGCCCCGCATGAGCATCACTGGCTTCACTCCGGCGGTCGAGCGCGCCCATCACCAGGAAGTCTCGATCTCCCAGCGCATCGGCAAGAACAATGTGCAGGTCGCCTTCTACTCCGACAGCATCATCGATCCCGTGCTTACCGGCGTCGGCGAACTCACCGCCGAATCCGGTGAGGTGCTGCCCGATGTCTACTCCGGCACTTTCAGCTATCAGGGCAACGATTTCGCGACCCGCGGAATGCGGGTCGTCCTCCAGCGCAAGCTCTACTCCGATCTCACCGCAACCCTCGATTATGCCTACGGCGGCGTCCTTGACCTGTCTCGCCCCGACGTTCAACTCCAGGACGCGCGGGATTGGATCCACGCCGAACAACGCCAGTCCGTCGCCGCCAAGTTCAGCGGAACTTTGCCCAAGGCAAAGACGCGATGGATCGCCTCCTATCGCTACACCGGCGGCCACACCTTGACCCCGGTCGATCTGTTCAATACTTCGGCAGGCCATTCCGATCCTTACTTGAACCTCTTTGTCCGGCAACCGATTCCCGCCAGTTTCTTGGCCGGTCACATGGAAATTCTCATGGATCTCCGAAATCTTCTCGCCCAGGGTTATGTGCCCGTGATGGGACGCGACGGCCGCACCCTTTATCTGGTGCAATCGGCGCGCTCGGTGCGCGGCGGCGTAGCCTTCAGCTTCTAGGCCCCGCGGCATCCCATAATACGTAGATTCACAATCTGTGTTTCGGTAGATTGTCCGCGCACCCGCCAGTGACCCCGCTCAGCACCCACCTTCACGACAGTCCCGTTCCTTCAGCGCGAGACGGATTTTCCGCGCTGATCCTTCCCAACAACTCTTTCCATGCAGTTACTCGCTGATCTTTGTTGCGCTCTCGTTTATAATTCCGCGAATCTCAAGTGGAATTGCATTTGCTGCTCGCATTGAAGGAGAACAAACCGATGAATCTGCGAAGGATATTGCTGGTGGTTGTCGTGCTGAGCGTGGCCGCGCTGGGACAGAGCTTCCGCGGCGGAATCGTGGGAACGATCGCAGACGCGAGTGGCGCGTCCATCGCTGGCGCGAAGGTCACCGCCACCAATACCGGCACCGGTCTGGTTCGTGAAAGCACAACCGATGCGGACGGCAATTACTCCTTTACCGAGTTACCGCTTGGCACCTATTCAGTTACGGCCACCAAGGAGGGGTTCCGCACCCAAACCGCGACCAGCATCCAGGTAGCGGTCGAAGGTCCCCAACGCGCGAATCTCACCTTGACGCCAGGACGTGTGGAAGAAAAGGTGGAAGTGCAGGCCGACGTGCCGCTCGTCGAAACCAGCAGCAACACCCTGGGCGGCACCTTGCAGGCGGAAGATTTCAAGGACCTTCCCGTCAACGGCCGCGATTTCATGAAGATGCTGACAGCGGTTCCCGGCGCCAATGCCGACCCCAGTTCGGTGAACGATTCTCCCGGGTCGTTCGGAGTTTTTTCGGTGAACGGCAATCGTGGCCGCTCCAACAACTTCCTCCTCGACGGCACCGATATGAACGACGGCTTCCGCAATGACAACGCCATCAACGAAGGAGGCGTATTCGGAATTCCCGCCACCCTGCTGCCGGTGGATGCGATCGAAGAGATGGCCATTCTGAATAACACGGAAGCCGAGTACGGAAGGAACTCGGGATCCATCGTCAACATCGTCACCAAATCGGGAACCAACGGCCTGCACGGCTCGGTTTTCGAATACTTCCGCAACAACGCGCTCGATGCGCGCAATTACTTCAACGCGGATCCCGCGCCGCAAAACGCATTTCACAACAACCAGTTCGGCGGTTCGCTAGGCGGCCCGATCGTCAAGGACAAGACTTTCTTCCTGGTGGCGTATGAGGGACAGCGCGAACGTGTAAGCTTTCCCTCGTCCGCGACCATCCCATCTCAGGCGGAGATCAGCCAGGCGGCGGCGAACGTCGGCGGCATCAACCCGATTATCCAGAACATCCTGAATACGAATCCATGGGGCGTTCTGCCCGCCACCGGAAACAATGCGGACGGATCGTTCACCGAGGAGGTGGCCGCGCCCTCCAGAAACCGTCTCGACAGCCTGATCACAAAGATCGACCAGCATATCGGCCGCGACGACGTGCTCACGGGCCGCTATTACTTCGGCGACAGCAACCAGAGTGCTCCGCTGGCAATCGTCGGCGGCAACGTGCTTCCCGGTTTCAACACCGTCGTCCCCACCCGGGTTCAGGTTGTTTCGCTTTCCTATACCCACATCATCTCGCCGCGATTGCTGGCGGAATTCCGTGGCGGGTGGAACCGGTTTGCGGAAACGTTTTCGGCGCAGGATGTCAACACCAACCCCGCGGCCCTGGGATTGAACACAACCAACCCGGAGTTCACCAGCCGCGATTATGGCTTGCCCGTGATCAGTGTGGGCAATTCCAACGGTTTTTCCACCGACCAGTCCTTTGCCGGTCTGGGCGCGAACAAGTCCAATCCGCGGGGACGGGTCGACGGCAACCTGCAATACCTGAGCAATTTCTCCTACAACCGCGGTGCGCACGATTGGAAGTTTGGCTACGAATTCCGCCGCACCTCCGTCAACCAGTTCTTTGACCTGAATCGTCGCGGCAAGTTGAACTTCAGTGATACCCAGGACCCCGTGACGCTGGTCGTGACCACTGGACTCGAGAATTTTTTGCTGGGCGATGTTACTGGAGGGGGAAGCCAGACGCAAGGAGACTCCCGCCGCCACACCTATCAGAATAGTGACGCTCTATATTTGCAGGACAATTTTCGCCTTTCCCACCGCCTCACCCTGAATTACGGAATTCGCTGGGATTACTACGGGGTAATCGGCGAGAAAGACAACCTTTTCAGCATCCTGGACTCATCCTACAACGTAGTGCAGGTGGGCGTGAGCGGTGGCCCCAGCAGCCTGTACCCGAAGGACTACAACAACTTCTCCCCGCGTGTGGGCATTGCTTATGACGTATTTGGCACGGGAAAGACGGTTGTTCGCGCCGGATACGGATTCGCTTATGATGCCTTCTCCCAGGACTTCTTCGCCGGTCAGATTCCATATACCTCGAGCAACGCCGGTCCCCTGTTCAATGACGTCGGTCCCCGGCCCATCTCCTACGGCGGCGTGGACGCGAATGCCTTGCAGCCGGTTGCTTGCGGAACCGCGGGATCCATTCCCGTGCCCGGAAGCAGTTTGTGTACCGGGCCGGTCTACAGCGGCTTCGGTCCCTCCGATGTTTTTACCGTCGATCAGCGTCTGCGCACTCCTTATGTGCAGAACTACAATCTGAATATCGAACAGCAGTTGGCGCCCAAGACCGCCATCTCGGTAGCCTACGTCGGATCGGCCGGCCGCAAGCTTTTCCGCTTTACCGATCTCAACCAGGCCGATCCCACCACCGGAGTCCGCCCGCTCTCGGCATTGGGCTTGCCCTATTACTACGTGCTCGACTTCCAATCCTCCGCTATCTCCAACTACAACTCTCTCCAGACCAGTCTGAAGATCCGCGACCTTCACGGCTTCACCTCAACCGTGAACTACACTTATAGCCACTCCATCGATACCGCCAGCGATGGACAGGACTACGCTCCTTTCCAGGCCCAACCCGACAACAGCTTCAACATTCGCAACGAGCGCAGCAATTCCGGATTCGATGTGCGCCAGCGCTTCAGTTGGCTCTGGAATTACCGGATCCCGGAAGCGCACGGGATGCACTTGTTGACCGCGGGCTGGAGCGTCAGCGGCGTAGTTTCGCTCGCCACCGGCATGCCCTTCTCGCTGCTCGATTACAACAGCTACAACACCAACAACGGCAACGGCGAGTATTACGAGCGCCCCGACCTCGTCGGCAATCCATGGGCCGGCACCAGCAGTCCCGCAAACTTCATCAACCTCAGCGCCTTCGCCGCGCCCTGCACCTGGGCCGCCGGAGCCTGCACCGGCGGTTACCACTTCGGCAGTTCAGCACGCAACGGCTTTTACGGACCGGGATATCGCAATTTCGATCTCTCGTTCGCCAAGGATACAAAACTCGGCGAGCGTTTAAGTGTCCAGCTCAGAGCCGATTTCTTTAACGTCCTCAACCACCCGAACTTCGCCAATCCTCTTCTCCCCAGTTTCAACGTTCTGTGGAACAACAACGGAGTCGACCCCAACACCGGCCGCGGCATCGGTTTCTTCCCGCTCGCCGTCACTCCCGATGTAGGAGCGCAGAATCCGTTCCTCGGTGGCGGAGGTCCGCGAGACATTCAGGTGTCCGCCCGCTTTAGTTTTTAGTTCCCCTGGCCAATGGAGCGCCGGGCGTCCCCGCCCGGCTGCCCCACTGCCGCAAAGCGGCTTGACCGGGGGCTTATCCTGAAAGCGCTCGGAGAGAAAGCTGTATCGATGAAACTGGCACTCAGACTCTCGATTCTTCTTTCGGGAATCGTGTCGGCAGTTGCTCTCGCCGAACTTCTTCACGTCCTCGCAGGTCTCTTTCTGGCAGGTCCCTTCGATCAAGTTTTCAACCATACCGAATACAGAGACATGGAACATCTGTTTCACGTGTGGACAGCGTACTTCTTGACCGCAGCCGCAATCACAATTTGGCTCTGGGGCACTTACCGAAAGCAGTATGGCAAGCTGTGGAAATCAAAGTGACCCACTACCAGAAACTCGACGCCAGAGACACCCGTCCCCGGCTTGGAGTAAACTTCCACACCATATGACCCAGAGAACTACAAATACCGAGCGGCGTTCGCGCCAGCGCGTGCCGGTTCGTGTCCCGGTCGAGGTCCGTCACCAGGGCGGCGATCACCAGGGCCTCACTCGCGATCTCAGTTCAACCGGCATCTTTCTCTATTCCGAGGCAGACATGAAAGCGGGCACGAAGCTGGAACTGGTCATCATGCTGCCTCCCGGCCTCGGCTTGGGCCCTGGAGGATGGACCCTCTGCGAGGCCTCGGTCGTGCGGGTGGAAGAGACCCACGGCAACGGTGTCGGCATTGCCGCCACACTTGACCGCATCGCTTTGTTGCCCGAAATCACTTGAGAACTCAGCCGATCGCGCTACCGTCTCCGGCCGCCATCGGGCAGCTTTTCTCAAGTTGATCCAGGCCAATGCAAATAATTTCTTTCCAGCAAAAAAGATTTGCTTCCCAATGCCCCGCATCTGGTGCAATAATAGCGCCCTTTGAAAGCCAAGGCGGATAGGCCGCCTTTTACGAGCGGGGCTAGGTTATGTGGATTGAAAAACTCACCGATGGCGTTCTTGAGCTGGACACGCCGATCGGTACTCGATATGTACAGCCGAATCTTATGGAGCGCGTCTATCTCATTTGGACGTTCCGAAATTTTTTCTCTCTCCCGCAGCAAGTGTTGCGCCCCTGGGAATGCCAGTTGATTGATCGCCTGTGGCGCGAGAATAAGTTTGTATCCCTGTCCGCAGTCGGCGCGCCCGATAGGCCCGTCATCGGAAGAGTCGAGCGTCGAGCCCCCGCTCCGGCCGAGGTTGTGCCCATTCGCAAACCGGTTTCCGCTGTCAACTCCGCTGCCGCCGGACAGAAAAGGGAAGCCGCCTCCGCCTGATCGAGCCCGCCCCGCCGCGAGACTCCGCCGCGCCCAAACTCTACATGTCTCCAAATCAAGCGGCGTTCTATCTCAATTGGGCTTGGCCGTCTCGTTCGGAGGCGCTTCGTCCTCTTCCATCGGATGCGGCTTGTGCCCAACCGACATCTCACCGCACGGTCCGCCATGGCTTCCAACATGGCCGCCGCCGTGAGCACCGTGGCGCTCTTCCTGACACGAGCGCATGGCCTCCTGCTGCGCAGGCGTGATGATGGCCTCGATCTCTTGCCGTTCCCGTTCATGAATCTGCTGGATCTGCCGCCGCTTCTGCTGCATCGAGAGCGACGAATTCGCGCACACCGCCTCAACTTCCTGGCGCGCCTGTTGGGCAATGCTTCGCCGCTGCTGCAACGCCACTTTGGAAACGCCCGCCACCTCCCAGCAAGGTTCCACCCGGGCGCGTCTCGCCGTTCCCGGCGCCGTAACCGGCCCATTGTGGACAGTGACCTGGGCGTTCGCGTTCTCCGCAAGCGGAATTGAGAGAATGATCCCGGCCAGCATCGCCGCCAGTAAAGTCCTGTTCCATAACATAGAGTCTCTCCTCCGAACAACACAAACCCACCAGGGTTCGTAAAGTTGCCCAGCGATTGTACTGCGATTGGTTGATGTGATCACCCCATCGGACCACGAAGATAAGTCTGGTGCCGTCGCTAAACCCCGACTCGTATGTCTGGGGTGAGAAACTCGCCTTGAGTGGAGGATCGGAGGCCTCGAAACCTGCGCTGCCTTTCGCC
>PMBA01000015.1 GCA_003152795.1 Acidobacteriaceae bacterium
GACTTTGCCAGCGTTAGACTCCTGTGACGCCCCTTTCCGATAATGGAAGTTGCTGCAAAAAAATATCGATCGTGTGTACGGGTTAGTACCTGACGATAGCACCGGCAGTCGGCGCACTGTGTTACTGTACTTGTGGCAAGACCTGTCCAACGATTGGACGCGCAAAAGCGGGCGTTTCCGGCCGCGGCGGATCGCCAGGCTTCTGTGTCAACCCCTCGGATTGCAGCCACCAGAAGAACGAGTCCTTCCAGTGGTCGCTTGTCGTGCCCAGCATGTGCATACCGAACCCGTGGCTTCCGCCGTTGAAGACATGGACTTCCGGCTGATAGCCGGCCCCGATAAGCGCGTCGACAAGACCTCGTACGTGTGGTGAGGCAAGGGAGTCGTTCTGCGCATATGCAATAAACAATGGCGGTAAATCAGCGGGAATGGCCGGCATCTGGCCAAACGGGCCNNAACAACATTGTTGGGGTCGATGCCATAAGCCGTTGCGCGTTGGCGAATCAATTTGATGGAAAGAATTCCATCGGCAATGGCCTGTCTACTATCCTGCTCCATATTGTAGACGGGCCGCGGTTTGCCGGGCGGCGGTGGCCCGGGAAGCGGCGGATTACTCGGGTCTGTTTGGACAACGCGGTATTTCAATACGAAAGCGGCAATGCCGCGCTCCGCTAGCCACTTGGCCACCTCGTTTCCTTCATTGTCGACAGCCAAATAGTGGAATCCGCCGCCGGGGGCGATGATTACCGCCGTACCGGTCGCACGATCAGGATTTGGCAGATATGGCGTATAGTTAGGGATCGACACATTATAGATGATGCGGTCCGGAACATCGCCTGTGATCCGCTCCGGCCACGCTGGGTTCTCCGAGCCGTGCGCCGTGCCTAGATAGAGCTTTACCGGCGGCAGCACCCGATAGGCGCCAGCCACGGCGACCGGTTGCTGCATAGGAGCAGCGGAAGTGACTCCAGCGAATAGCGCCAGGGCCAATGTTCCAATTGTCGTCCCGAAAACGCGCTTCATTTTCTCGTTTCCTCCACTAGCGGTACAAACTTAAGCATCGCAACGTTGTCATTTTGAATTTGATGAGATGGTGTAGGTCCGCTCGCGCTTGCGCCGGATGTCGTACATTTGTCCGGATTGCGCATCCTGGAATTGCCGGGCGCTACCTCGAAGAGCATAAACGCCCCCTCAGTCGCGCTCCTGTCTGGAGCAACGGTTTCCGCCCCTACTATAAACCTAAATGTAAGCGGTTACATAGGCTTTTTTTGCGTTTTTTTACCAATTCGCGGCGGGGCTGTGGTTTCCCGAACGATGAGCTCCGTAGGCAGCCGGAGGCTCGAGACATCCTTATCGTTAGCAATCTTGCGAACAAGCCGCTTCATCGCCTGGTAACCAATGTCAAATCGAGGAATGTTAACCGTGGTCAATCCCGGCTCGAATGCTTCCAGGAAGTGCTGATTGTCAAATCCCACAATAGAAATGTCATCGGGCACCCGAAGTCCGAGGCGGTGAGCGCCCCGAATAGCTCCCAAGGCAATTTCGTCATTGGCCGCGAATACAGCTGTAGGTTCGATGCCATTCTCGAAGAACGTGACGATCGCCTTCTCACCAGTTTCGACATCAAAATTGCCCTCGATCACCAACTTCGGCGAAAACGGTAAACCAGCATCGCGAAGCGCTTCCTCAAATCCACGGCGCCTTTCTCGGCTGCTGAGCGTGCGCAAAGGGCCGCCAATGTGAACGATTTTCTTATGCCCGAGGCCACATAGGTGCCGCAACGCTATGTGTGCCGCCTCTGCATGATCAACTGCAACAGTGATGCCCCTAGGATCGTCGATTGGTTCTGCGACGATGATTGTCGGCGGCCAGACAGCTTTCGGTGGAATGAGACTTGGTGGCAGTAAGCCCGTCAATAAAAGAACGCCGTCGGCACGGCGCGCGGCGACCTGCTCATAAAAGGTTTGTATGCGCTGCAGGTCCCTCCGTGCGTTTGCCATAAGGACAAAATAGCCATCTTCCTGCGCCGCCTGTTCGACCCCGTCCATCACGTCGAGGAAGAACGGCGACAGAATCGGAACAATGAAGAACGCCAGTCGGGTTTCACTGCGTGCGAGCGCCTGCGCCAGGAAATTGGGACGATACCCCATTGTCTCTATCGCCTTCATGACGCGTTTGCGTGTTTCCGGCTTCACCATTTCCGGACGGGCAAGAACGCGGGATATCGTCGCGACAGATAGTCCGAGTGCGGCAGCCATGTCCCGGATCGTCGGACTGGATTTGCGAGAAGGGGAGAAATTTTTCATCAGTACATTTCTAGCCGATGGAGCTTGAACAATACATGCGGCTCAGTTGCTGCAGAATCCAATTCTATTCGAACGCGTGGCCTTTGGTATCCCAATTGGGGGGCTTGCACGCCGCTTCCCACTACTATGTCGGAGCGGGCAGGGAGGGAGACGCAGATCAAGTTCGAGAGAAAGCTATTGTAGGCCGGGCCTCACAATCGTCGGGCCTAGGAATTAGGTGTGATATCCGCTGCCAGTGTCGCTTTGATCTTGACACAATCGTACCTATTCACCACTTTAAACCAACAATGTAACCGGTTACATTATTGGTTGTGCATAACCTTGAGCCCTACGTTTGCATCCTGGCCGCTGACTAAGAGGAAAGAGAACAAGCCGGTCTGTCATGACGGCAAATGGTTGATTCCGCAGCGAAATGAGGCAGAAGTATGCGACGTCTCTTTGGTTTCTCAGGAAAAGGTCTCCTGTACGCATCCGGCGTCTGGCTTTGCATTACACAACTCCCAGCAGCTGTCGACGCCGCGCAGCCAGACCGATCTTGCGCGCCTTCCGAAGGGCTGACATTCGTCTGCGGCCTTAAGCATCCAGAAGATCTCGTTCAAGTTCCGGAAACGCGATGGATCATCGCTAGCAGCTTGTCCCTTAGAGCGGGTGTCGGTGTGGGGGGAGACCTCTATCTCATCGATAACCACCGGCGTACTTGGACCACAATGGCGGTTCGTCCCGCGTTAACGGGCCGATCGGATCCCGAATTCAAGGATTGCCCCGGACCGCCTGATGCGAATCTGTTCGGCGCACATGGGCTGGCGCTCGCATCTGGTAAAAACGCCGTTCATCACCTTTACGCGGTGAACCACGGCGGACGAGAGTCGGTCGAAGTGTTCGATCTCGATGTTCGGCACGGACAGCCAAAGCTGAGATGGACCGGATGTGTTGTATTCCCTCTTAATCTGTTTCTCAACAGTGTTGCACCGACAGCGGACGGAGGCTTCGTCGTAACAAGCATGGTCGACCGCAGCGATCCGGATCGTTGGAAGAAGATGGCAAAGGGTGAGAATACGGGTGTCGTGTATCAGTGGCGGCCATTTGAGCACCCCAAAATTGTTCCCGGAAGCCAGGCCTCGGGCGACAATGGAATTGTGACGAGCCTCAACGGGGATATCTACATAGCGGCCTGGGGCGGTAAGGCGATTCTTCGCCTGAGGTGGAACGGTGGTCAGCTGACTCGCGAGACAACTGCGGTTGACTTCCTACCCGATAATCTTCGCTGGGCGCCGGATGGAACTTTGCTGGTTGCAGGCCAAAGACGCGACATCAGGAATTTTTTTGCGACCTGTACGCCTGCGCCTTGCCGCTTCGCGTGGGTTGTTGCGCGTTTAGATCCACGGACCATGTCAGTTACGAAACTCAAAGAAGGTGATGGAGAGGTCTTTAGCGAAGCCACCACCGCGTTACAGGTGGGTGACGATATCNNAGAGCGACGACCGCGTTGCGATTCTGCCGGTCCGCAGGAGCTATTGACTGTCCGAAGGCACGGTTTCTGTTCTTAGAGGAGAAGCCATGACTACAGACCACAAAATTTCGTTTGAAGGGTTCTCTCTAAGTCTTGAATTCGAACGGACCTATACGCCCCTCGAATTTCCCGCGCATCCCGACGCGGCTTTTCTGCTCGACTATTGGCGGGCGAAAGAGTCTACCGGCGGCTTGGTTATCGGGCGGGACATCCCGTCCCGGTCGATCTCCCGGGTCTTGCGCAACTTGATGGTGAACGAGCCTACGGCGGATGGTCGCGATTTCTACATCCGCGTCGCCGGGAC
>PMBA01000345.1 GCA_003152795.1 Acidobacteriaceae bacterium
GGTGCGGCCGGGAGCGCCGTCGACTCCTCCGGCCAAGCCGTAGGGTCCGCGGGAACGGCGGTCGGCGAGCAGAGTGACCTGAGCCTCGGTTAAGACTTCGATTTCGCGAACGATTCCGTCGCCGCCAGCGTGCAGTCCTGCGCCTCCACTTTTCGATCGCAGGGAATATTGCCGGAGGCGAATCGGGTAGGCGTATTCGAGCGCCTCGGCAGGAGTGTTGAGGGAGTTGGTCATGTGAGTGTGGATGCCGCTGACTCCGTCCTTGGTGGGGCGCGCGCCCATGCCGCCCGCGATGGTTTCGTAATAGGCAAAGGGCTCGCGCGAGCGGGGATCGATGCCGCCGATGGTGAGGTTGTTCATCGTGCCCGAAGCGGCAGCGGGGATGCGGTCGGGAATCGCTTCGGCCAGCGCTTTCAGAAGCACGTCGACGATGCGCTGCGAAGTCTCAACGTTGCCCCCAGCAACGGCGGCGGGAGGCTTGGCGTTGACCACGGTTCCCGAAGGAGCGATGACGCGGATGGGGCGCATGAGTCCGGAGGTCGCGGGCACGTCTTCGCGCAGCAGGCAGCGGAAGACATAGAAGCAGGCTGAGTAGGTGATCGCCTCGACCGCGTTGATCGCGCCCTGGACTTGCGCGTCGCTGCCGGTGAAGTCGATCGTGACTTGAGCCGGAGGCTTGCGGCTCAACGTGGATGGAGAAGCGGCAAGTCGCGTCTCCACAGGGGATTTCCTGCCCCGTTTGACTTCGATCGTCACGGCTATGCGCACAGGTTTGTCTTCGACACCGTCGTCGTCCAGGAAATCTTCCGCCTGGTAGCGGCCCGGCGGGATGGTGCGCAGAAAGGCGCGCATCATTTCTTCGGAATAAACCAGCAAATCGGCAGCGGCTGTTTTGGCGCGGGCGATTCCGTAGCGGTCGCACAGTTCGCGGAGGCGCTGGGCACCGGTCTGGCAAGCGGCAATCTGCGCGCCCAGGTCGCCTTCCCGTTCTTCGGGAGTGCGGACATTGTTGAGGAGAAGGGCCAACACATCGGCGACAAGTTTTCCCTCGCGCATGATTTTGACGGGTGGGATGCGGAGGCCTTCCTGGTAAATCTCGCGGCAGGGACCCATGGAGCCAGGGTACGTTCCCCCAACATCGGCATGATGAGCGCGGGAAGCGACGTAAAAGTCGGGAGCGGTTGTGATTTTGCTTGATCGAAGGACATACACCGGCATCACCAGCGTGATATCGGGAAGATGAGTCCCGCCGCGGAAGGGGTCGTTCAGCATGACCACGTCGCCCGGTTCGAGCGCGCATTCTTCCCTGGCGGCAGCAACCGACATCGGCATCGAGCCCAGGTGCACCGGCATGTGATCGCCCATGGCAATCACCTGGCCTTCAGAATCGAAGACCGCGCAGGAGTAGTCGCGGCGCTCTTTGATGTTGGGAGAAAAAGAGGTGCGACGCAGAGCGGCTCCCATCTCTTCGGCGATGGAATGGTAGAGGTTCTTGAAGACTTCGAGTTCGACGGGGTCACGCATGTGGGTAGAGTTTACGTCAAACAAGGGCGGGAGAAGTCAGAGGTCAGAGGTCAGAGGTGAGATTGCAGAGGTTAACCCACCAGTCCTTCACCTCTGCAATCTGACCTCTCACCTCTGACCTCCAGTGCTACACTCAACTAATTATGGCTGAAGGGCGTTCGCGGATTTGGATATGGTTTGTGGTGGGCGGCGGGCTGTTTGCGCTGTTCGTGGTGGCCGTGTTTACGCTGGTATATCTCAGTTTTGGCGGCCGGGATGAAGAATCGTTTTCCGGCTTCGGCTCCAGGATTGCGGTGGTTGAACTCGATGGCGTAATTTTCTCGCCCAAGCAGATCGTCCCCCAGCTTAAGAAGTTTGCCGATGATGATTCCGTGAAGGCCATCATCATTCATGTGAATTCGCCCGGAGGCGGCGTGGCCGCGTCGGAAGAAATCTACCGCGAGGTGAAGCGGATTCGGGACGAAAAGAAGAAACGAATTGTAGCTTCGATTGAGACCGTGGGCGCGAGCGGAGCGTATTACGTGGCGTCGGCTACGAACAAGATTTATGCCGACAAGGGCAGCGTGGTGGGGTCGATTGGAGTGATTGCCGAGTGGGTGAACTACGGCGAGCTGCTGAAATGGGCGAAGCTGAATGCGATCACGATGAAGGCGGGGGAATTCAAGGACACAGGCAGCCCGACCCGCGAAATGACGCCAGCGGAGCGCGAGTACATGCAGGGCTTGATTGACAACATGCATGCCCAGTTCATCCAGGCCGTCGCCGACGGGAGACACGCGAAAGAAGCCGATATCCGCGCCATCGCGAACGGCAAAGTCTGGACCGGCCAGCAGGCGGCCGAGCTGAAACTGGTGGATCAGATCGCGGATTTCGAAGGAGCGGTCAAGGATACGGCGCGGGCGGTGAATATTTCCGGCGAACCGACACTGGTGTGGCCGCCGAAAGACAGGCGATCGGGCCTCGATCTGCTGTTTGGCGATGTTTCCGATTATTTGCCCACGCGGGAGAAGTTGCTGGAACAACAGGTTGGCTTCTACTATCTCTGGAAGTAGCGGCCTGATTCTCAGTTCTCGGTTCCCAGTTCTCGGAACGGCGACTGTGCCCTTAACTGAGAACTGGGAACCGAGAACCGGGAACTGTACTTGCACAGAACCCCTTAAATTTGAGAAGGTTATAGGCAGGCGCAATGCAGCAGGGGGCGGCAAGGCCCTCGGGCACGCGGCCCTTTACGGAAACCGGCCCCAAAGGGAGCAAAGAGATTATGACGAAGGCTGACCTGATCGAAGAAGTTTCCCGGCTGGCGGAACTGACCCGCAAAGACAGCGAAGTGATTGTGGATACGATCTTTGACAGCGTGGTGCGCTCACTGCGTGTGGGCGACAAGATCGAAATCCGCGGGTTTGGCAGCTTCCGCACGCGCCAGCGCAAGCCCCGCGTCGGCCGGAACCCGAAAACCGGCGACCGCGTGGAAGTCCCGGCAAAGAAAATCCCGTTCTTCAAGCCCAGCAAGGAATTGAAAGACCTGGTAAACAATAGTCCGACGCCGGAAGTTGCACCTGCTGCGCCGCCCCCTGCGCCACCCAGCACACACTAGCGACCAAGTGACGATTCCGACGATGGCGTTACCGGCGACTCGCCCGTTTGTCCGGGTGGGAATGCCCGGTTCTCCTCCGGAAAGCTCTGACTCCGCAAAAATAATATCCAGTAGTTCCAGTTAGCGGGATGCGGCACGCGCGTGTGCCGAGGATAATTTCGCTAGGACTTCGATGGCCGGGAAGGACTTGGCGGTTGTGTAGGTACGCTCCGGCGGCAGCGCTCCGGAGGCAATCGCTCTCACCATCATCTCAATCGCCATATCTGCATTCGGCGGAATCACAATGGTGCCGGTCAGAAGATTGCGGTGCACCCATTGCTGCCCAGTCTTCGGAAGCCCATCGCAACCGAGAAACGGGATCTTCGCGCACAAGTCACGCAGGTCGTGGCATTCTTCGAGGGCCTTGCGGGCTCCCATCGCCATGGAATCGTCCTGCCCGCAGACGGCTGCAATTTGCGCCTGGCGCGAAGTGGAAAGACGGAGCCATGAGCTCACCGTATTGTAGGCGCTGGTTTCGGTCCAATGAGCCTTCATGATGCGGAGTTGCGCGCCGTCGGATTTGGTTTGGAGCGTCCCGGTGTAGCGCTGTTTGGCGGCCAGACTCTCGGACGGACCCTGAATGTAGAGAACGATTCCGCCGGCGGGCAGCACGGCGCTCAGTTGCTGACCCTGGATGCGGCCAATCTCTTCGTGGTTCGAGGTGATGGCAAATACGGGCATATGCAAATCGCGGCGCAGTTCACCAATGTAGTCGGCATCGCGGTTGAGCACCACCACTCCAATGCCGGCGGCAGCAGCGGCGCGGGCAACCTGAGGATGCGCGGTCGATCCGGCGGGTTCGAAAATGATGGCGTCCGGTCGCGGAGCGGTAGTGGACTGGATGCTGGAGAGTAGTTGCTGGCTCTGCACGATGCCCTCGTTGCGGGCATAGACGATCTCCAGGTCAACGCCCAGCCTGCGGGCCGCTTGCTGGGCAGCCGAGGTCTGCTCGATCTGGTAATCGTTGTCGTCGTTAGTCAGCGAAAGCAGGAACCGCATTTTCACGTCGGGGTGTGTCTCTAGGTCAATGATACGCCGGCGCTGCCGTGAACAAGGCATGGCCAACCATAACCGCATGACGGAGGTAACCGGTTTTGCCCCACGTCCCTGCCAACTTTCGCGAGCGAGACCCGCGCTACACCCCGGCGGTGAATGTGTAAGATAGGAAAGCGGGGGCCCGTAGCTCAACGGTTAGAGCAGCAGACTCATAATCTGTTGGTTCCTGGTTCGAATCCAGGCGGGCCCACCAAAGCTGGATGATGGAAAGNNGCGGCTACGCGGAACCACGGATGTTGCCTTATTGCTTCCCAGTCCAGTCGCTCAGCCTTCTTAACTTAACCGTCGCGTCGTTGGTGATGTCCTGCTGTAGCCATCCGAGGTGACCGGCGCCGTAGATCACGAGAATCCTGTCGTTCGGAGATTCGACCAGCTTCACGATATTGTGATAGATGCGAATATTTCTCTGATACCACGCTGCCAGCAGGTCAGGCCCTGCATAGTCGCCGGGTTCCCCATAGGGCACGAAGGCGTAATAGAAAGCCACGTCTTTTGCCACCCTCGAATCTGAATTCATGTACTCGAGTGTTTCAAGCACAGTGTGGGACCGCAGGAACTCGTCCTGCTCTTTCACCAGCGTGCCCATGCTCGCCGCCATCGCGTCGAACTTGTCTTTCCGGCCAATGCCCTTCGCGTAATTGACCAGCCTTTGCCACGGAAAATCACCCTCTTCGTCGACCGGGTAAACCGCGTGATGGCCAAGCTCCTGGGCCAGCCGGTACGCGATTTGATTGGTCTCGTTGCGCGTCAGCGTGTACTTTCCCGCCACGTAATCGGAATACTCTCGCTCCACCCGCTCGCTCCCCACATCCGCTTCAATTGCAATTTTAGTCGGATGAAATTTCTTCAAAACTCCGATCAGCTGCGCGATTTCCTGCTGGCGTTTCGGCGACAGGACATCGTCCGCTTGCATGTTATAGACATCGTGTCCCGGGTTCGACATGTGATACGTCCCCAGCACCAGAATTTCCGGGCGTGCATCCGATTGAGCCCAAGAGGCCATCGATATCGCCAGTGCCCCCAGAACCAGAAGAATCCTCCTCATATATCCTCCGCTTCTGCATTACGAACCTCTTCTCGGCAAAGTTCCATGTGGGATCGTGGCCCGGAAGGGGCAGACCGTCAAGAGACCAAGAGAGCCCAAGTAGCCCACTCCCTGATTTCAAACCAACTTCGCTCTCACGCCAGCGGCAAACTAAAATAAAAAACCGACCCATGCCCCAACTGGCTGGTGACGCCAAGGTGCCCGCTGTGTGCTTCGACGATGGCTTTGCAGATTGCCAGTCCCATGCCGGTGCCGTGGACTTGCACACGCTGGTTTCGTCCGCGGTAGAATTTTTCGAAGACGAGGGATTGCTCGAAATCGTCGATGCCCGGACCGCGATCGGCAATGCTGATGGTGATGGTCTGGTCGTTATTCCTGGCTTCCGCAGTGATACGGATGGGAGCGCCAGCGGGTGAATACTTGGCGGCGTTTTCGATCAGGTGGACTAACACTTCCTTGATGTGCGCCGCGTCCATGCGCGCGTTGGAAAGGCCGGCCGGGATTCTGACGTCCACGGGGTGCTGGGCAAGGAGTTGCTTCAGTTCGTCAAGCGCTTCCTCGACGACAGGGCCGATGGGCGCGGGTTCGAAGCGGAATTCCACTTTGTTGGCGTCCAACTGGGCCATCTCGGCGGCTTCTCCGATCAACCGGTTCAGGCGATCGCTTTCCTCGTTGATGATGGTCAGCAGTTCCTGCCTCTCCTCGGGCGAGTGACTGTCCGGGGAATGCTTCGAGCTGCCGAGAAGCGAGGTCACCGAGGCTTTGATGGCGGTCAGCGGACTGCGAAATTCATGCGTGACCGAATCGAGCAGGACGGAGCGCAATTGCTCGCTTTCGCGGGCGGCCTCGGCGCGGCTCAGTTTTTCGACGGCGCCCGCGCGCTCGATGGCGATGGCCACCAGGCTGCCGATGGCCTCCAGGGTTTGCCGCGANNGGCATAAAGGCCAGTTGATGGACCGCGTCGAACCGCGGTTCACCGCGCACGCAGATCATCTGCAGATCGTGCGACTCCAGGCCGTCGATGGCGGGGCCTGAGCGATAAACGTCGTTACGGCTGGACAAGAAAATCGCGGCGGACCGGATTCCGAACGACTCCACGATGTAGCGGGGGATCAAATTCAACAACTCCGCCGGGCTGTCGCTCGAAAGCAGCAACTGGCTGAATGCGTAAAGACGCTCCAGTTCCTGCCGGCGTTCGTTGGCAGAGCGCGCTCCGCGCCGGGCGCGCTCCGAGAGTTCGCTCGCAGTTACCGCGGTGACCAGGAAGGCGAAGAGCGCGATCCAGTTCTGGGGGTCAGCAATGGTAAAGGTCCCGATCGGAGGCAGGAAAAAATAATTAAAAGCGAGGGTGGCGATCACCGACATGAAAACGGATTGCCGCAAGCCCCAGGAAGCCGAGATCCCCAGGATGCCCAGCAAAAAGCCGAGTGCGATCGTGGTCGGATTCAGATGGAGCCAGCGCGTGCCAACGAGAGTAATTCCAGCAACCGACAGCGCCGCAATCACGTATCCTGTTCCGGATCTGGCTGCGGCTCTCACGAGCCGATTGTATGGCAAAGGCGAGGTAAGAGGTTAGAGGTCAGATTGCAGAAGTGGAAGCCGCCCGAGGGGTTCTCACCTCCGCAATCCGACCTTTGACCTCTGACCTTCACTACTTGCCTTGAAACCTTTCAGTCTCTCAACGACAATACTCGCGATGCCCAAGACCCCCGAGCAGTGGCTGGAGAAAATCTCGCCGGCGAACAAGGGAGGCAGGTTCAAGCTCTTCCTGGGATATGCTCCCGGGGTGGGCAAGACCCATACCATGCTGACCGAAGCGATTCGCCGGCACGCCCGCGGCGAAGATGTGGTGATCGGAGTCGTAGAAACCCACGGGCGGAAAGCGGTTGGGGAGTTGGTCGCGAACCTGGAAGTAGTGCCGCGGAAGAAGATCGACTACAAGGGAGCGGTCTTCGAAGAGATGGATGTCGACGCCATTCTCGCCCGCAAGCCCCGGGTCGCGCTGGTGGACGAACTGGCGCATACCAACATCGAAGGCAGCAAGCATCGTAAACGCTACGAAGACGTTCTCGAACTGCTGGATGCCGGGATCGACGTTCTCTCCACCATGAACATCCAGCACCTGGAGAGCGTGACCCCGACGGTGCAGGGAGTCACCGGCATTCAGGTGCGGGAAACAGTTCCGGACTGGGTGCTGCAAAGAGTCAACGAAGTGGTGATGATCGATCTGACTCCGGAGGCGCTGCAAAACCGGATGCGGCGCGGCGACGTCTATCCCCAGGAGCGAGTGGGGCGGGCGTTGGAAAACTTTTTTCGCGAGACGAACTTAATCGCCTTGCGCGAACTCGCATTACGCCAGGTGGCGCAGCAGGTGGACCTGAGCCTGGAGCAGCACCGCGGAGAGGAAGAGAAGGATCGCGCACCGGTCGCCATCCGCGAACGCATCGCGGTATGCATCAGCTCGAACCCGGCGGCGCAATATCTGGTTGCCCGTGGCGCGCGCATGGCCCACGCCATGAATGCCGAGCTTTTTGTCGTCTACACCGATCTTGGGCAGGACACCAGCGAAGCGAATCAGCGAACCCTGGCCGCAAACGTGCGCTTCGCGGAAAACGTGGGAGCGGCGATTGTGCGGCTGCAGGGAAAGAGCGTGGCCCATGCGGTCGCGGAATTCGTCAACGAGAAACACATTACGCAAGTTGTTTTTGGACGCTCCGCCACGCGAGGCTGGAAACGATATTTCTACCTTTCGGCGATCCATCAGTTCTTGCGCGACGCCCCGGCAGTGGACGTGCACATCGTGACCCAGGAACCGGGCTGACATGCCGGAGCATAAACACATCCTGGTGGTGGACGACGAATCCCAGATCACGCGGGTGCTGCGGACGTCTCTTTCCAGCCACGGCTACGACATTCGCGTAGCCAACGACGGCGAGACCGCCCTGGAAATCATGAAAGACTGGTCGCCCGATCTGGTCATCACCGACTTGGCGATGCCCAACATGGATGGACTGGAGTTGTGCCGCAGGCTGCGCGCGAAGACGCAAATCCCAATTATCGTGCTCTCGGTGCGGGGTGAGGAGCGGACCAAGGTCAAGGCGCTGGACGCGGGCGCGGATGACTACGTGACCAAGCCGTTCGGTATGGAGGAACTCCTGGCCCGCGTCCGCGCCAACCTGCGCCGCGCGCGGACGGAAGCGTCGGAACTTGAGCCGATCGAAGCGGGCGATTTCAAGATCGATCCTGGAGCCCGCACGGTTTTTGTAAAGGACCGCGCGGTCCACCTCACGCCAAAAGAATTTGACTTGCTCGCCTATTTCGCCCGCCACACCGGCAAAGTACTAACCCATCGCGCCCTGCTGGGGGCGGTCTGGGGCGGTGAAAGCACGGAACAAACCGAATACCTGCGCGTGTTCGTCGCGCAACTCCGCAAGAAGCTGGAGCCCTCGCCAAATTCCCCGCGCTACATTGTGACCGATCCCTGGGTGGGTTATCGCTTCGAACCCGGAGATTGACCGCCCAGCCTGATTCTCTGGTTCTTTCCTCTTCCCTTTTCTTTATGACTTCTTTAGGAACCGCTTACCTCCTCTTTATGCGGAAACCTGTCTAATCGAGGGTTGAATGTGGCTCGGAGAACGTGGACTTATGAATCTGGAAACACTTGAAATCAGGAATGCCGCAACCAGGACCACAAAGCGCGTGGCGCTGTTCTTGCTCGCCGCGGCGTTTTCTTGTCTTCCCCTCCATGCACAGCAGAAGACTGCCGGCTCGGACAGCACCGCCAATCAAATGGTGTCCGATCAGGCCATCCCTGCCGCGGTGGTGAAAGAACTGGATGCGATGAAAAGGCGGATCGAGCAGCTCGAAGCCGAACTCCAAAGACGGAACGGGCAGCCCGGGCCGGTATCCGCAGTGGAAGGAACTGAAGCGCAACTCCAGGGCCCGAGTGTTCGAGAGAACCGTTTAACCGCGACCTCGTTCGCGCAACCGGTGAAAGTTGAACCCGCGATCGCTCAATCGCAGAGCGATTCCGCCGCCGCCCCGGCAAAAAAAGAGAAAATCGTGCCTTTCTCGGATTGGGACTGGACGTGGCTCAACGGCAACCCGCGCAACAAAGACACGGCTTTCGATTCAAAGTTCTTTACCCCGGAAATCCGGGCCGACGTTACCTACACCTACGATTTCAATAAACCCATCGACAACTCGATGGGTGGGTCCAGCGAAATCTTTCGCTCGAATGAGATCCAGTTGGAACAGCTCGGCATCGGTGGCGACTTCCACTACGACAACGTTCGCGCCCGGTTCATGACTCAATTTGGCATGTACTCGACGACTACGGTCCGCAATGACCCAAGCTTCTCCAAGGGACAATGGAATATCAACGAAGCGGACCGCTTCCTGTCGGAAGCCTACGGCGGTTATCACATTAACGCGTTGAACGGGATCAACATCGACGCGGGAATCTTCATGTCGTACGTCGGCTTGTTCAGCTATTACAACTTCGATAATTGGGCCTATCAGCCCTCGTATGTTTCCTCCAATACGCCGTGGTTTTTCGAGGGTTTGCGAATCCAGATCTTTCCCACGCCTCATTTGAAAATCGAGCCCTGGATCATCAATGGATGGCAATCGTACGCTTCGGCCAATTCCAGAAAAGGGTTCGGTGGACAGATCAAGTGGACTCCGAAACCCTGGATGAACATCATCTCCAACAATTACAGCCTGGGCCATGACGACCTGTACATACCGCACCGTGGCCGCATCCATACCGACGACAGTATTGAGATCAAGTACTTCGACAAACCGGGGAACCGCCTGGACAAGATGGCGTTTTCCTTCACCGGGGACCTGGGCTGCGAATTTGGCGGCGGGGTGAGTTGCCATGGAAATACCGCCGGTGGTCCGAAGCAGAGCTTCGTCGGCTACATGCTTTACAACCGAGCATGGTTCAAGAAGGACACTTACGGATTGACCATCGGCGGCGGCCAGATCAACAATCCGGGGCGCTATCTGGTCCTGGTGCCGCCTATCAATGGCGAGACTGCCTCTTCCGCCGCA
Source organism: Acidobacteriaceae bacterium (assembly GCA_003152795.1). Classification (GTDB taxonomy): domain Bacteria; phylum Acidobacteriota; class Terriglobia; order Terriglobales; family Acidobacteriaceae; genus Acidiflorens. The sequence goes on from PMBA01000345.1 coordinate 10,317, forward strand.
ATCAACGCGCCCTACTTTACCGGGAATCCCGGGGACCCGTTCAAGGCGTGGGATACTTCGGTCACGTTTGATTACATGCCCAGGCAGTGGCTCACTTTCCGCTGGGAATACGACTACCGCCACGCCAGTGTGCCGTATTGGACTGGCCGCGGCGGAGTTACGCCGCCCGGTCCCGGCGGAGTGCCTTATACCAACAACGGATACCCGCAGTACTTTGCCTGCAACAGCGGAAATTCGTCGATGCAGGAGACCCTCAGCGCCGCGGAAACAGCCTGCGGCAGTCCCGGCAGCACCAGCAGCGTATGGTTTCCCGATCTGCGCAAGAATGAATCCTTGATCGACATCGANNTTTGTCGTGGTTGCGATAGCGTTCTTTCTGTTATCGCTGGGTTATGTGCACTTTTGCGATCGGGTTCGCTGAGGATAAATCGCCTGAGGTAAATCAATATGAATGCCGAATCGATCATCATGCTGATTGTGAGTGCCGGTTTGATGGTCTACCTGCTGTATGCATTGCTGAGACCGGAGAAATTCTGAAATGACAACCAATGGCTGGATACAGATCGTCGTATTTCTGGCTGTGATTCTGGCGATCACCAAGCCGCTCGGCGCGTTCATGGCAAAAGTGTTCAGCGGTGAGCGCACTTTTTTCGATCCCGTTGCCCGGCCGATCGAGCGGCTGCTCTATCGCGTGACCGGAGTCGATGAAAAGCGCGAGATGCGCTGGACCGAATACTCCTTCGCCATGCTGCTGTTCAGCGGCGCCTCCATGCTGCTGCTTTACCTGCTGGAGCGCGCGCAGCAGTTGCTGCCGTGGTGGAATCCGCAGAAGTTTGCCGGCGTGCCTCCAGCGCTGGCCTTTAACACGGCGGCGTCTTTCACCACCAACACGAACTGGCAGAACTATTCGGGCGAGTCCGCCATGAGCTATCTCACGCAGATGGCTGGCTTGGCCTACCACAATTTCGCGTCGGCAGCGGTGGGGATTGCGCTGGCAATCGCATTCGTTCGCGGCATCGCGCGCAAGGAAAAAGAGACGATCGGCAATTTCTGGGTCGACATGACCCGGTCCACTCTGTGGGTGCTGCTGCCAATGTGCATCGTCTATGCCCTGCTTTTGGTTTCGCAGGGAGCCGTGCAAAACTTCCGGCCGTATGACACCGCGAAACTGATTGAGCCGCAACAGGTCCAGAAGACTGGAACCGATGGCAAGCCGAAGGTTGGGCAGGATGGCAAGCCGGTGATGGACACGGTAACCGACCAGACCATCGCGCAAGGTCCGGTTGCTTCGCAAGAGGCGATCAAGATGCTGGGCACGAACGGCGGCGGATTCTTCAATGCCAACAGCGCCCATCCCTTCGAGAATCCCACACCACTTAGTAACTTGCTGCAGATGCTTTCCATCTTCGCGATCCCGGCGGGTCTCACTTACACGCTGGGCCGAATGACTGGGTCGTCGCGTCACGGCTGGGCGGTCTGGGCGGCGATGGCGATCCTGTTCCTGTGCGGGGTTGCGACGGCTTACTGGGCCGAGGCCAGGGGCAACCCTCTGCTGCACGGAGTCGACCAGCACGCCACCGCGATGCAGCCGGGCGGCAACATGGAAGGCAAGGAGGTGCGGTTTGGCATCGCTAACTCCGCGTTATTCGCCACTGTCACCACCGACGCGAGTTGTGGCGCGATCAATGGCCAACACGATTCGTTTACTCCGCTGGGCGGACTGGTGCCGCTGGTCAACATCATGCTCAGCGAAACCGTTTTTGGCGGAGTGGGCGCGGGGTTGTACGGCATCCTGATTTACGTGGTGCTGGCGGTGTTTATTGCCGGGCTCATGGTCGGGCGAACGCCGGAGTATCTGGGCAAGAAGATTGAAGCCTACGACGTGAAGATGGCGATGCTGGTCACGCTGGTTTTCCCTTTGATCATTCTGGTGCTCACGGGCATTTCATCGGTCGAGGGATTTGGCACGTCGAGCATCAGCAATCCGGGTCCACACGGTTTGACCCAAATCCTCTACCTGTTTACGTCGTCGGCAGGGAACAACGGCTCCGCGTTTGGCGGCATCAACGGTAACACGCCTTGGTATAACACCGCGGGCGGGTTCACGATGCTGGTGGGGCGGTTCTTCATGATCATTCCCATGCTGGCGATTGCCGGCAACCTGGCGAAGAAGAAGACCGTGCCCGCTTCGGCCGGCACCTTCCCGGTGACGACGCCGCTGTTTACCGTTCTGCTGGTGTCGGTGATTGTGATCGTGGGAGCGCTCACATTTTTCCCGGCACTCAGTCTGGGACCCATACTTGAACACCTGCAGATGATGGCAGGCAAAGCTTTCTAAGGCGGATTTCCGAGGCAAGACATGGCAGAAAAGAAGAGCAAGAGTTTGTGGGACGCAAAAATCATCCGGCGCGCGCTGGTCGACGCCCTGGTCAAACTCGATCCCCGCACCATGATGAAGAATCCGGTCATGTTCGTGGTCGAGGTTGGCAGCGTGGTGACGACCCTGCTGTTGTTCCGCGGCAAAGAGAGCTTCGCCTTCAATCTGCAGATCACGCTCTGGCTGTGGTTCACGGTGCTGTTTGCGA
>PMBA01000300.1 GCA_003152795.1 Acidobacteriaceae bacterium
TTCAACCTGCTGGCGCGCACCACGGCGCTCGAGAACGTCGAGTTACCGCTGCTTTACCGGCGTCAACCTGCTTCGGAGCGGCGCGAAGTTGCGCGGCAGGCACTTGCTTCGGTGGGGCTGGCGGGCTGGGAAACGCACACTCCTGCTGAACTTTCTGGCGGACAGCAGCAAAGGGTGGCGATGGCTCGTGCGCTCGTCACGCAACCGCTAGTGCTCCTGGCGGACGAACCCACCGGCAACCTCGACTCGCAACGCGGGCGCGAGATCATGGAATTGATACGCTCGCTCAACCGCGAACGCGGCATTACCCTCCTCGTGGTTACCCACGATCCCGATATCGCAAGCTATGCCGACCGCGTTGTTCGATTTGTCGATGGCGCAATCGAGTCCGACACTCACACCCGGAGTGTGCGGCGATGATCTGGAATACCATAGTGCTCGCGGTGAAACAGATGCGGCGCAACGCCATGCGCTCGTTTCTTACCGTGCTAGGCGTTGTGATCGGCGTCTCGGCGGTGGTCACCATGGTTACTCTTGGCAACGGAGCCACAAAAGCGGTCTCGGATCAAATCGCGAGTTTGGGGAGCAATCTATTGATCGTGATGCCCGGTCAGCGTTTCGGAGCGGGGAACGCCGGCGCCAGCGCACAAGCGTTCAAGCTCAGCGATGCCGAGGCCATCTACTCGCAGATCGGCGGCCTCAAGGCGGTTGCGCCCACCGCCAGTGAAAGTGTCACGGTCGTATCGGCGGGAAAGAATTGGGCAACCTCGGTCACGGGAACCACGGACGATTACTTTCCCGCAGGAAGCTGGCATCTGAGCTCGGGAAGAACATTTACCGATGCGGAAGAGCGTGCCGGCAAGGCAGTCTGCGTCTTAGGCGAGACAGTAAGAAAGAATCTCTTTGGGACTCAGGATGCTCTTGGCAACGAAATCCGCGTGAAGAATTTCTCCTGCGAGGTCATCGGCCTGCTCACTCCCAAGGGGCAGGCCTCGATGGGACGAGACCAGGACGACACGATCGTGATTCCCCTGCGCACTCTTCAGCGCCGCCTGTCGGGCTCGCAGGACGTGGGCTCCGTGATGGTATCCGTGAACGAGGGCCGGTCGACGGAGACGGTTCAGAGACAAATTGAAGCCCTTTTGCGCGAGCGCCGTCACCTTTCCGGCGGCGAACAGAACGATTTCAACGTTCTCGATACTAAGGAAATTGCCCAAACCATGTCTGGCACGACGCGCGTGCTTACGGCGCTGCTCGGCGCNNGGCATCATGAACGTGATGATGGTTTCGGTCACCGAGCGCACTCGCGAAATTGGCACCCGGCTCGCGATCGGCGCTCGGGAACGCGAAGTCCTGCTGCAGTTTCTGGTCGAGGCCGTCACCCTCTCCTCGGTCGGCGGAATTGTGGGGCTGCTTCTAGCCATCAGCGCCTCCGTTATTCTTTCCAAGGCCATGAAAGTTCCGTTCGTGTTTGACCCTCAAATCAATGTGATAGCGTTTGTCTTTTCGGCCGCTATCGGCGTCATCTTTGGATATTTGCCCGCGAAACGCGCGGCACGCCTCGACCCCATCGAGGCCTTGCGGCACGAGTAGGAATTAGAAGCGTTCCGCGGGAAGATTTCCTCGCCCTGATCTGGACACACATCTGAGAGGCAGCCTAGTTTAAGTCTTTCAATACAGCGAGAGAATAGCCACCCGCCTCGCCGTTCAGAACAACCATCGTGCGAACCTCTCCGTTGGTGTAAGTCACCGGGCCACTGTCGATCTGTGCGGTCTTCTGATTGGCAAGTGTGAAATAGACTTCGTACGCCGTACTGGCGGTCAGTGACTGATAAGTCGAAACTTCCTCGAACGCCAATCCACTGATAGTTGGTGAAACCGTGCTGAGGTTCGTGCCGGGGGAGACTATGTAGACGTCCACGGTTCCCAAGGCCGGAGAGGCATTGACGATTCGCAACTCGGCGGTGTTCGAAGCCGGAGAGGAGTTTTCGTCGATCAATAGTATAGTGTTGGCGCTCGAAAACACATTGGCCGACACCACTGTGTACTTATCACCCGAGGTCAGACTGATAGTTTCGTCGATGTAAGGCGTGGCGACACCGGGCGGGTAGATCAGCAGAGTGTGGGACCCAGAACCCACGGAACTATAATCCGAAGCCGTGCCATACGCGACATTACTTGCGAAACTGTTGCTATCGAGCGAAACGTCGATTTCGGATTCTTGCGGGGTCGCATTCATCGCTCGTAACTGTGTTTTATGGCTGCTGCCGCCACACGCAGATGATGCCAATACGGCTCCAGTCAGCAAGAAGACGGCCACTTGGCGGATCGGGTTGTGCAATACTTTCACAATTTACTCCTTAAGATTGGTTTTGTTTCTGGTCGATTGAAACTTCACTTCGAGATGCTGTCAGGTTAGCGCTTTTGCGGCTGCCGGTTCATTAAGATATGTTTCCACATCGTTAAGAATCGTTTGAGGTTCCTTACTTGCAAATAGTGAGGCGATGCCGCGCGGAACATTGCATTGGTGTACCGGTGTACCTGCGCGCGAACTGAGTAATAACCAAGCCGTCAGGGACAAATACTATTTACAAACACCTACTGTCTCTTTACGAGAACTTGACAATCTCGCGCTGCCCTTCACGCGCTGATTGAGTATTACAGAAAACAAAAGGGGCAACGCGGGTTCGACTCCCGCCACAGTCACGTTCGGGTCACCGCCAAGGTTCTTCCGTTCTTTGTATGCAACTGAGTCGCATCTAGGAGGCCAAGACACGCCGCCTGCAATCGAGTTTCTACGCTTCCACGATGCGTTTACCGAGTTTCCGAGCG
>PMBA01000121.1 GCA_003152795.1 Acidobacteriaceae bacterium
CTGCCATCTCTTCGTTACGCTGCAATAATCCCACCAATTCTTCTAAACTCCAAAGGTGCTCCGAAATTCAAAACAGCCCACTGCCGAAAAACGAGAAGTGACACCGAAGGAGATTCCCCTATGAAAGACAAACCCCTTGCGAANNCTAGTGCTGGAAAGAGCAAACCCTGCTGATTTTGACGCAGTGGTGCTTCCCGGTGGCGCATTGAATGCCGATGCTCTGCGGGTGGACAAAAAGGCACAAGAGTTCATTCGCCGAATCGATGAAGCTGGGAAACCCATCGCGGTCATCTGTCACGGGGCGTGGCTTCTGGTCTCGGCGGGACTGACGAAGGGGCGAACATTAACCAGCTATCACACCATACAGGATGACATTCGCAATTCCGGCGGCCAATGGGTAGACCGTGAAGTGGTCTGCGACCGTAACTGGGTCAGCAGTCGGCAGCCTTCTGATCTGCCCGCCTTCAACCGGGAGATGATTGCGCTTTTCAACAGCGGAAAAGCAACCGCGCACTAAAAAGCGGTAAAGGTGCCAGAGGCGACTACCTTCCCATTCACATCGTAATAGTGGTAAGGCAAATACGTGCCCGCAACGGCAGCCAGACAGAAAAGCAAGATAAACCACGGCCACCTGATCCGGGACTTGCTCTGCAAGAGAAACGCAGAGAGCTTCTTGGCGTCGAGGTGATAGGGGTGTGGGAACGATAGGCCATACATTAGCCCGGCTAGCAGCGCCAAGGGAGTCGAAATGAGGCCACTGGCAGCTACGACCAGGCCAACGAAGAAGACATTCTTTGTATTGGTCAAACGTCAGTGTCGCTGCGATGACACCTGCCTGTCCAAGGAGTAATTCTTATTGCTCATGCGCCCGGCTTATCGCCTGCCGGAAGTCACTTCGACGTGCGCACGGGAAACCCTACGGAGCCGTCGACAGGACGAGGGCAGCAGGATGCTGTATTGGTCGATACTTGCTCGGCAAGTGAATGGCCTCGTTTCCCGTGGTCAGCGGCACGCATTGTCTAGAACGGAAATCGAATCGAAAGAATAGCGTTGTGATTACTGGTATGGAAGTGTGTCGTCGCGATCTGGTATCCGCCGCCGACGGTAAAGCCCACTCGTCCCAAGAAGTGAAACCTCCCCATGACAAGGCCCGGCGTCACGAAGTTCTGCTTCATGCCATCATTTTTGCCGTCTTGAAAAATCGTTGAGTTGAACTCGACTTCCGGCCAGAGTTTGCGCAACACCCGATACTGAAGGGTATTGTTGAAGAGAAAGCTTCGTCCGATGAGGTTCGTATCGGCAACAGGCAACGCCACGCCAAACGTACCCTGCGCGTCGAAGTTGCCAAAGCCCTTGCCGTAGGCAATGGTTGGAGTGATGATCGCGTGCAGCGCGCCATTGCTGAATTGGCCAGTCGGCACACTCCAGCCCAGAAAAGCAGTCAGAATGTAGCTGCCGTGTTGCTCGTTCGCGGAAAGCAATCGGTACTTGACCAGAAACGCGGCATCTCCCCAACCGTCCGCGACTTTGGTGTTATTGTGGGCGATGTATGGAGGCACGTTGAAGATCGCTTCTACCTTTTCAAAGGGAATCAGTTCCAGCCCCTTGCCGCCATCGTAGTTGTCGGTTGTAACGCCCTTGCCGTTCACTTGCCACAATTGATCGTAGCGATATTCTTCCTCTAAACGCGGGGTCGTGGTGGCCAATGGCGTGACCCAATGGGGTTGCTCATCTTTGGTCTTGTCGACCCGAGCGAACCAGTTTGCAAAGTAGCCATCTTGCGCATTTAATTTCGGGGCCCAACAGAATATTGCCAAGACGAACAACGAGACGATCTTACGCATATCCCCCTCAAGACAGTTTCATAAAATCACATCGCCTGTATGCATATGTCACATACAGTTATGTGTTAAATAATAATACGTATCTATGCGGAGCATGGCAACCGTCCTGTCGGTCGCGGAATCGGGAAGACGAACCCGCGTCGCGTGGTTTTGACCTCAGCTCCTACTCGCTATAGGATTCCTTCCTGAGTCCTGATCCTCCATGAAAAACAAGCCGGTTCTCCTGCCGCACGAGAATGAAAACGTGCTCAAGCTGCGGGATGCGATTTTGCAGCTGGGTATCAGCTTTCCGACAATCAAACAATGGATTTACGCGCGGAAGATTAAGAGCGTGCGAACTCCCGGAGGGCATCATCGAATTCCCCAGAGCGAAATCGATCGCCTGCTTTTCAGGACAAGAGGCAAGACAGCTCCGGAACGCAGCGAGGTAGTGCGTCGCGTCAGCGGGCGGAATCAGCTCGTGGGGCGGATCGATAGCGTGCGCATCAGCGGCTTGATGGCGGAAGTTAAGATTTCGATTGGGGAGCAGCAGATTACGTCGATCATCACTGCCACCTCCGCCCGTGAAATGCGACTCAAACCGGGGCAGACAGCGGCGGCCCTCATTAAAGCTACCGAGGTCATGATTATTCGGGTTTGATCGAACTCTCGACCGGGTGGTTATACGAGACTAATTCGACCTTCCAAGTCCTACTGCGATAAAAGTGTTGTGCCACCGTTCGAAAGACCTTAAGGCGGAAATTCTCCATGCCGTTGCTAGGGTGTATCCTTGCGATTTGGCTTTTCACTCCGTCGAGACTCGACGGAACAGGTGTTGGTGCGTCAAGTCGGCACACCGAGCTTGGGCAGCAGCCATTGGGTCAACACCAGGTAAGCGACAACAAAACCGATGATCCACACCCATTCCGGCATTTAGCCTGCTCCTCGCCGCGATCTCTTTGACCTGTGAGGGCTCGCTGGTTTGCGGGTTCCGTTTCTTCGGAGCGGGCCAACAGCGTATCGCTGCACATGCGCAGCCTGCCGAGCCGTGCTCCGACATACCAACTCGCAGAGCTTGAAAACGACGGGGTCGGCGATACTGTAAAGAACACTATTGCCCGAACGCTCGCGGCACACAAGTCCTGTGTCGAAGAGAATTTGAAGGTGTTTCGATATGTTTGGCTGATTTCCTTGCAAGGTCTCAACGATCTGGCTGACCGTCATCGCTTTACCCTGAAGCGCTTGCAGGATGCGCAGGCGGCAGGGTTCGCCTAGGATCTGGAACCGCCGAGCAACCAGTTCGATCATCTTGCCGTGGATCATAATGAGTTGGCGCATACCGTGCGGCCAAGTAGACGCTTAGCGATATAATTATACAGGCATATAGCTGAAACACTGAAACACGCGGGCCGGAGCTGATCGAATGCGGTCGGATATCGAACAAGCCATTCTTTTACTGAAACGCGGTGATGCCGGCGCCATGGAAAAAGCGGTGGCCTTGCTGCAACGTTCTGTGTTTGCCTTCAGCATGAGAGTGTGCGGCCAACGCCAGGATGCGGAAGACACCATGCAGGAAGTTCTGGTGAAGTCCTTGCCCCATCTAGCGAAGTTCGATAGTTCCAGGGCCCTGGCTGTGTGGCTATACAAGGTGGCGAAGAACCGCTGCCTCATGAGCCGCAGGAAGGGCAAATTCGCTCCGAAAGTAGAGCTCTCCCTGGAAGAGTTGATGCCGGACCGGGAAGATTTCGAGCGACTTGACGGCCGCATCAGCATGAGCCCGGAAGGCGCGGCCATTCGTAGCGAGCAAGGCCGGCGGTTGAGGGAGGCGATTCGGAGTCTCCCACCACATTATCGGATTGTGCTTGTTTTGCGCGATATGGAAGGTCTCACGGATGAAGAGGTTGCGGAGATCACCGGCCTGCTTCCAGGGACAATTCGCGTGCGGCTGCACAGGGCTCGCCTTTTCGTGCGTAGGGAACTGGCAAAGCTGAAAGAGAACACGAGAAACAGCGTTGTCCGCAGAGACGTAAAAGGCGCAGCTCGTACTCGTCGCTGTAAGAAGATGTTCGCTGGGCTATCGGACTACCTCGACGGACAACTGGACGACTTCTCGTGTGAAGAGTTGGAAGCCCACATGAACGGTTGCCAACCGTGCAAGAAGTTTCTTCGCAGTCTGGAGACTGCGATTAAACACTGTCAGCACTCCCCCACGGAACGCCCGGACCCGAACCAGGCGGCGGCATTGCGAAAGCAGCTTCTAGCAACCTATAGCCGGGCACTAGCCAACGCCGGGAACTGACGCAGACTGCGGTTCCTCCCGACCAAGTACACACTCGGCAGCACCCTCCCTTCTTTTTCAATATTTTTGTTGTAACAAATTCCCCTGGTCTGCATTTGTTCATGTGGCTCCTACATGGAGCCAATCAGGGGGTACAAATGATTTCCGCTAAGGTGGAATTGACACAGGCGTTAAGCGAGCAAAGGCAGTTCGTGGCCCGCACTGGCAGTGAACACCATCTTCTACTGGACGACGCAGCCGGAGGCACCGGGCCCAAGCCCATTGAACTGGTTGCAGCCGGTCTTGCCGGATGCACGGCATTTGACGTGATCACGATTCTCCGCCAGAAATACCATCAGAAAGTCACGGGCTACGAAGTGCGTGTGGAAGCTGACCAAGCGGAGCGCCCGCCGCAGGTGTTCACGGCCGTTCGTATTCATCATGTCGTCAAGGGGTTCGACATCGATGCGGCGGCAATTGAAGAAGCAATTCGCTTGTCAGAACAGAAGTATTGCTCGGTCGGAGCAATGGTGCAAAAGACCGCAGCCCTGCACACTACCTATGAAATCGTCGCCGAAACAATGGAGTGGGTGAAAGGTTCGTCTCCAGCAAAAACCGAGGCCTGAAAGATCTCCGTATGAAACAGACTCCACTCCAGGGCAGTGACCCAGATCGCGGTTCCAGGCCTGGTAAAGAGAGCAGGATGAACCAGGCGCACCAGTTCGTTCCTCAAGTCGGTCCAAAACCTATGAGCTTTCATTTTGGCCCTCGTCATGTTTGGCCCAATCTGCAACTGGCCGTTGCTGTGGTTTGTCTTGCAGGATCGATGTTTTCTCAGACGTCGCCCGAGCCCTCTCCACTCTCTTTGCAGCAGGCGGCGAGCATGGCGTTGGAGAAGAATCCGCTGCGCAAGGCCGCAACCGCCGACACCAAAGTGGCTTCGGCAGCAGTGCGGGAGGCACAATCGTTCCTCATGCCGCACCTGACGTTCTCGGAAACTGCGACCCGGGGCGACGATCCCGTATATGTGTTCGGTGCCAAACTCCGGCAGCAGCGTTTTACGGCAGACAACTTCGCACCCCCCTTAAACAAATTGAACACGCCACCGCCTTTTGGTGATTTCACCACCCGCTTTGGCGGGACCTGGAACCTGTTCGACTCGTTCGCCTCCTGGCATGGAGTCAGTCGTGCCAGGGAGATGGACGCCGCTGCCGGTCATCAACTGGAGCGCACGGATCAGGAGATCCTGTTCCGCGTGGTGCAGTCTTACTACGGCTTACTGCTGGCTGCAAAGCAAGTGGAAGTGGCCGAACAGTCTGAGAAAACGGCAAAGTCGACCAGCGAACGCAGCCAGGCGAGGTTTGATAGCGGGCTGGTGGTGGAGTCGGACCTGCTTACCTCAAAGGTCCGATTGGCGAGCCGCGAACAAGAACTCATTCGCGCGCGAAACAATCTGGCGCTCGCCCAAGCTCAATTGAATACTGCAATGGGTGTTCCTCTGGATACCCTCTATCAGCCTGCAGACCCGCTTGCCGAGCCGAGTCTTGCGTCTCCCGCGCTCGCCGACGTGGAGCAAAAAGCACTCACCAGCCGGCCGGACCTGAAGCGGATCGAATCCGAGCAGTCCGCGCAAAACCTGAGCGTCGCCATCGCCAAATCATCGTTCGGTCCGCGCGTGAATGCCTTCGCCGGATGGGAGATGGACAATCCCACGCTGCTCGCCGGTGGTGGCGGCAATAACTGGCTCGGCGGGATCGAGTTGCAGTTCGATATCTTTCAGGGTGGCGCGAAAAAAGCCGCTCTGTCGCGCGAACATGCCATCGCTGAAAAGATGGCGGCGTTGAAGCAAGCGGCCAGCGACGCAGTCCGGTTGGAGGTGCGCCAGGCCTACTACGATCTGGATTCAAACCGCCAGCAGATGGGTGTGGCACGTACGGCGATTGCCCAGGCAATAGAGAGTCTGCGCATCAACCAGGATCGCTATGAGGGCGGCCTGACTACCATCACCGACATTCTGGGCGCGGAGGAAGCGGCCCGCCGCAGCCAGACCGACTACTGGCAAGCGGTCTATCAGTTTCACATCAGCTCCGCCAA